>CAZHSN010000033.1:0-25961 GCA_964535125.1 uncultured bacterium | reverse complement strand
GTTTCGGGCGTCGGTGTTGATCCGTCACCAGCCCAGCAGGATCGAAACGATCTCAGGGGCCAACACCATCATGATCAGTGAGAGCGGAATTGTCAGGAACCATAGCGCTTTGACGCCACGCAGCAGTGTGTCTCGGAACGCGCTCATGTCTCCACGCGCTACCTGAGCGCTGAGAGTCGGGAAGATGGCCACACCGATGGATTGGGCGAAGATGCCTAACGGCGCCTGCATCTGTTTATTGGCGTTGTCAAGCGCTGACATGGCGCCTTGATACTCCAGCAAAGAGGCGAATACGCGGTTGATCAGCAGGCACACTTGCGGCAGTGAGAGTCCCAGAATGACCGGCAGCACCAATCTGCCTACACGCCGCACACCAGGGTGACGGATATCCAGTGATGGTTTGAACTGGATGCCGATCTTGCGTACATAGATAAACTGGAGCAGCATGTTTCCCACAAATGCGCCGGATAGCGCTCCCCAGGCCAGTCCCGCGATCCCTACCACGTCCCGCAGCAGCCATCCGCCCAGGATGATGAACAGATTGTAGACGACCGGACCCAGTGCGGGAACCAGATAGTGCCCCCGTACATACAGGGTGGCCATCATCAGACCGCCCAGAAAGAAGCACAGTTGTGAGGGAAGCACGATGCGTGTGAGCATCGCCGTCTGGTCCAATTGGTCGGGCGTGAAACCGGGTGCGATCAGAGGGACCAACTGCCGAGCAAAAATCTCGCCAAAGATAATGAAGGCCGTGACGACAACGGTCATGAAGGTCGCGACTACCGAGAAGACCTTCCACGCTTTGTCATCCTCACCATTGGTGATGTACTCGGTGAAGACCGGAATGAAAGACGAACTGAGCGCTCCGCCGGCGATGAGGAAGAACAGCAAGTCGGGTATGGAGAACGCAGCGCGGTACACATCGGTTTGAGCATTCTGCCCAAACCATGCCGCAATGAGCGTATCCCGTAGCTGACCCAGAATGCGGCTGGCCAGGATGGCCGCCATCATGATGCCTGCGTATCGGGCGACGCGACCACCTTCGCTACTCAAAGAGCACCTCGTCTGCGTGAACCCTGCATATTGTGCCCTGAGCGCGCGTGTGCGTCAAGTCAGGCTATTGACTGCGGACGGTCAATATGGTACATATATTCAAGCTTCAGGCCGATGTAGCTCAATGGTAGAGCAGCGGTTTTGTAAACCGCCGGTTGTGGGTTCGATTCCCTCCATCGGCTCCATCTTCCCCACGAGCGCTCTTCCCACAACCGTTGACTGGGGTGATGGGGCGTTGCTCGTATATCCTGCGGCTGAGCAGTGTCGGAGCGGGTGTTCCGCTCCGACACAAGCGGACTAATAGACAGACTGGTTGATATCAAACGCAGTGCAGATAGCTCGGATGTCAGCCGCAGACAAACCTTCGCCGACTTCACCGTTGCACAGGTTCATGTACTCGTAACGTGCGCCAACCTCAGCGTATTCAATCCTGTCACAGGCGCGTTTGACCGATTGATCCGACCGCGCCATGACCCCGTGTTTGGCCCAAACCACGATACGGTGCCTCCGCAGGCCTTCCAGGGTGGCGGCCATCAACTCAGGAGATCCGGGCAGGCGGAAGGGGATGAAGCCGACACCCTCGGGCAAGTTGACGATGGTCTCCGGCTGCCACCGCAGGATATGCTGGTTCAAGTACGCCTCATCCTGGTATCGCGGCACATGGCTCAGATACGTCAGATGCAACGGCTGAGCGTGTACTAGGGCGTGGAAGTTGGTTCCCAGCGTGGCGATCTGGTCGCGGTGTACGGCGAGGTGCGAGTTGAACTCACTGGTTGGTTTCTGAAACAGCCGTCGGTGCGACGTATACATGGCGGCTGTGACACCGCCAGGGTCTACTGTAACGAATGCCAGGTTGGCTCCTGGGTCTTCTTCGATCTCACGCAACCGTCGACCGGAGCCGCTTACCAGGAAGGACCGCCCCTCCATATCAGGCAACGGTTCCGGCAGGGTGATTGTCTCCATGATGGGGAACTGCCGGCGCGGGTCGATCTCCCATCCGATATACACGGAGATGTTGCCCGCCGCACCTTCACTGGCTTCTATTTCGGCAAGACGGCGGCCCGCCTCGCCCATGAGGTGCATCAGTTCAACGAGTTCAGGATAGGGGGCTTCAACAGGCATCGGTACTCTCCTTAACGTCAGTAGTCGGCAACTCAGCAATCGCCTCAATCTCCACAAGTACGCCGAACGGTAATGCGGCCACAGCAAATGCCGAGCGCGCCGGCGGGTTGTGAGGGAAGAATGTGGTGTATACCGAATTCATGCGGCTGAACAGGCTGATGTCAGACAGGAACACCGTGGTCTTCACCACGTGTTCCAGGCCGGAACCTGCCGACTGCAGCAGTTGTCTCAGGTTCACCAAGGCCTGTTCGGTCTGAGCCTCAATGGTGTCATCGGGCGGCTGGCCCGTTGCGGGTACCAGAGGCAGTTGGCCGGATACGAACAGCAACCTCCCTATCTGCATGGCAGGTGTATACGGGAGACCGGTAACGGCCGCTTCCTTGACATGGTGAGGAATGCCGGGCATACAATGCTCCTTTACGCAGGGTATGGCCTATTATGACGCATTTATGACGTCGGTGGCGCGCGTTTCGCATCAGCCAGTACAATGAAGAGACTATGCATACACTACTCAACGAAGCGAAAGCAGTACTGTTTGACCTGGACGGTACGCTAGCCGAAACAGACATCGACTTTGACCGCATGCGTGCTGTCGTGCGACAAACGGCCGCCAAGTACGGCAGCCCCGACCATGTGGGGCATCTGGATGACATCCTGGCCGGTGTCAACGACATCAGGGACCATCTGCTTGAGCGTGACCCCACAGCGGCCGAATCATTTGTCAACGAAGCCATGCAGCGGCTTCGCGATCTCGAACGGCTCTACTGTGCGCACCCGGTGGAAGTGGACGGTGCGTTGGATCTGCTCCATGCATTGCGTCAGGCAGGTATTTTGATCGGGATCATCACCCGAAACGACCGTGACGTCGCCTTGCGCACCCTGGGGATACTGGCGCTGCCGTTTGATGTGCTGGTCGCGCGTGACGATGTGTCCAGGCCGAAACCGGACCCGGGACATGTACTGGCCGCGTTGAGAGCCTTGAATGTTCCATCCTCTTCAGCGGTGGTGGTGGGCGACCTTTGGATCGATATCGATGCCGGACGGCGGGCCGGCTGCCGCACCATTGGCATCTGGAGACGTGACCGCATGACTAATCCATTTGATGCCGTTACGCCGGATCTCACCATACGGGCGATATCCGAACTGCTGCAGTGACTTTCTGTTATGGAACCGCCGCAGCTGTCCATCGTGATTGTCAACTGGAATACCCGTGACCTGTTAGCGCGCTGCTTGGACAGTATCCGGCAATACCCCCTGAACGCCGGTACCGAGATCATCGTCGTAGATAACGCATCCGGCGATGGAAGCGCCGAGATGGTGTCCTCCCGATATCCGCACGTGCGGCTGCTTGCCAACACGGACAACGTGGGATATGCGGCTGGGAATAACCAAGGCGTACGCGAAGCGGATGGCGAGATGCTGTTGCTGTTGAATCCAGACACTGAGGTCGGACCGAATACGTTGTGTCGGGCGTTGGATTGCTGGCAGAGGCACCCCGAAGCCGCAGCGGTCGGCGCCCGTCTGGTCAGCACGGATCAGAGTGTGCAACGGTCGGTGCGTGGTTTTCCTTCACCGTCCAACCTGATGCTGGAACTCATCGGACTCAGCCGAGTTTCTCCGCGGTTCGATCGGTACTGGTTGCGTCATTTCGACTATGATCAGGAACAACCCGCTCCGCAACCGATGGGAACATTTCTGATGATCTCACATGAGGTGTGGGACCGTGTCGGTCCATTTGATGAACAGTTTCCGATCTTCTTCAACGAAGTCGATTGGCTGATGCGCGCCTCTGGACTGGGACGCACTGCGTGGTATTGCCCCGGATGCGTGGTCATGCATGTGGGCGGCGCATCCACCCGTCAACGGCGACGCGAGATGGTCCTCGAGTCACACGCGTCGCTGTTGCGTCTGCTGGACAAGCACTATCATTCTAGTCGGCGACCGCACCTATGGCCGCTTCGGGGCCTGATCCGTCTCGGTTGTCTGGTCCGCTGCGGGAGGTGGCCATCTTGACGCCCAGCGTGCGTGTTGTGCTGGTGAACTGGAACACACGCGATGATCTGTTAACCTGTCTGCGGTCATTGCGGCAGGCGCGTGGGGTGGCGCTGGCGATCAGCGTGACCGACAACGCATCCACCGACGGCAGTGCTGACGCGGTGGCCCATGAACATCCGGAAGTTTGCCTGCACCGCTCGGAACGCAATCTCGGTTTCGGCGGGGGAGGGAATCTGGCGGCACGTGATGGGCAGGAGCCCTATATCATGCTGCTAAATCCCGACTCTACGCTGCTTGATCCCGACTTTGCACCCCTTTTGGGGATGCTGGAATCGCATCCCGAAGTGTGGATTGCGGGGATCAAGGTCTGTAATCCCGATGGCACGGTGCAGATGTCATGCCGCCGATTTCCGGTGTACCTGGCGGGATTGTTTCGAAACACGATCCTGGGACGGTTGTTTCCCAACAACCGATATCTGCGTGCCTATTTGATGAGTGACTTCACCCATGACCGCCCGCAACCGGTGGATTGGGTGTCGGGATGCGCCATGGTCATACGCCGCAGCGCTTGGGAACGGCTGGAAGGGTTCGATCCTCAGTTCTTCATGTACTGTGAAGACGTGGATCTCTGTTATCGGGCCTGGCAGCAAGGGGGCCAGGTCTGGTATTTTCCGCAACCTGTGGTAACCCACACCATCGGGCGTTCATCCGACCAGGCGGTGAATGCCATGGTCACACAGTTCCACCTCAGTCACCAGCGCCTCTACACGAAACACTTCGCACGTCAGCATGGATGGCTGCAGAATCTGCTGGTGCGGATGGCGCTGAACGGACGCCGTGACTACCTGCTTATGCGTAATACGATCAGCGATCTGGTTCATCATCGGAGACGGCAGCCATGAGCCGCCGAGGCCGCAGGCCCGCAGGCAAGTCAGCGTCCGTTATGCAGCCGTCGCAGCCGGCGCCGACCCTGGAGCAACAGGGATTTCCGTACCGGTTCGCTGTTGTCATCGCCGGCGCATGTGTGGCGTTGCTTCCCTGGTTGGGCGGGCGGCTACCGCTGGACGCAGAACCTGTGCCCGCGACGCTGCTCTCTATACTGGCAGGGATGACCAACGCCACGCACCTTGCCCCCTTGGCACTGGCGTGTGTGGCAATGATGTGGTTGTTTGTGTCGTGGAACGACAGGCGCCAGAACGCCTGCGATACAACGCTCCGGGCGATCGGATGGATTGTGGCTACAGCTGCCTTGCTGTATACGGTGTCCTGGCTGGTCAGTCCGCTGCGAGGGGTTGGGCCTTTCTGGTGGGCGCTATGGTTGCTTTGTGTGGCCATGGGAGTGTGGTGCGCTCGGTCTCCCATGGGACTGGCGGTTGTCAGTGCTGGTCTATGGTTAGCCGGCCTTGGCGTGTCTCGGCAAGTCATGTGGGAACACGCCATAAATGATGTCGGCTGGCGCTGCTTCGGGCCGTTCATGACCCCCAATATGCTCGCAGCCTATCTGTGCCTCTCCTTGCCTTTGGCTCTGATGGCGGCTGTATACGCCGTAACCCGGGAACACCGGGCGGATTTGCTGCATACGCTAAGCATGGTTCTCTGTGTGGCTGTGTTGTTGATCCAAGGGACGTCCTTGATTTATACAGGCAGCCGGTTTGGAGCTGTTGCAGGCGCTTTGGGCCTGGTGGTGGCTCTTGCGGGCCTGGTGTACATTCGGCGCGTTGACCGACGTGTTCTGTTACTGTTGCTTTTTGTGGTCGCTATCTGGGGTGTCGGTTATCTGAAGGCAGGTCAGGCGTTGTCTTCGCGTGTGGTCAGCAGCGCTGACACACAGTCTCACTCCGGCGCATTTCGGATGATGACCTGGAAAGGCGCGCTGCGTATGATCCAGGCCAGTCCCGTGGCGGGACATGGCCCGGGCAGTTTTGACACGGTCTATCCACGATACGCTTTGGTTGGTTATACGCGACTGGCGCACAGCGCCCCGTTGCAGGCCGCTGCAGAGTCGGGCATCCCCTTTGCCGCGCTCATTTATGTGATGGGCGGGGCTGTGTTGATCACCGGTTGGCGGCGTCTTCGTCAGGATACCCCTGTCAACGCCCTATTGCGATGCGGCCTGCTGGGCGGCGCCGCGGCCAGCCTGGCGCATGGATTGATCGACAGCGATTGGAGCATACCTGCGGTAGCACTGACCACTGCATTGGTCTGGGGCGCTTGCTGTAATGGCGGACGTATGACTGCCGGCAGATCCACATCCGTTGCAGCGTGGCGATCGCCGGCATGGCTTGCGTCTGTCATGGCTGTCTGTGTACTGGCGCCCCTGGCGTATGTGGCGGTGCTGAGCAACTCAGCCGGTCTAGCCGCACCGCCGGACAGAGCGGCGCTGTGGGAACGCGCCACGCGTGCGGCGCCGTGGGATCCCAGCGTATGGCATCAGTATGCACTGGCGGGAACAGCCTCAGGGGAGTCCCCCGAGGTGGTTCTCCGGGCAATGACCCAAAGCGTATTACTGGGACACGCGTCCCGGTATCATGTGTCATTGGCGCTGTATCGGTGGAATGTACTGCATGACAGCGAGGGCGCCTTGAAGGCGTTGAGCGCAGCTGCTGAGGCAGACCCGACTTCATTGCAGCCGTTGTTGCTGCAAGCGGAGATACTGAGAGAACAAGGCCGGATGGTGGAAGCGGCGGAGCGTTGGAAACGGGTCCTGGCCATTCAGAAGACGCCGGTGGGTCAGATACGGGCGATCCCCGAACTGGTGGAGTTGGGTGAGGCCATCGCGCTGACGGAACTGGGGTGCTACTTGGAACAACAAGGGGTTATGGATCAAGCGACAGCCTACTGGCGCGATGCGGCTGAGTTACTCTCGCGCGATGCAAGCTTCCGGAGAGCCAATCCTGCGATGGACATTCCTGTAGTGGGCATGAAGGCCCGATTGCTGGAGCGAACCCGTTCGCTACTGCAGGAACGCGGCATCGAGGATACACCGATCGTCGACTGACCTCAGTAGCGTGCTCCTGCGGGCTGCGATCGCTGGTGGATCAATGCACCGCGCGGCGCCACCGTGGCGACCTGAAGCAGCATGAGCCGGCACTGCGGCGACCAGACCGGTGCAGGCCGGTTCCAGTAGACGATGTATACCGGTGCGCCGTTTTCCGCCCGGTTCCAATGGTTGACGCCCACTCCCGTACACAGAGCTACATAGCCGCCCGGCTGAACGCGCAGGTCCTCCCGAAACACGTATATCCGGCGTGAGATCTCCCCGGGATCACCATCGTAGAACGTTTCATCCGTAATGGCCCAACCCTTCAGGTTGAGGAACCGGTACGAATGGTTGCGTATTACCACAAACTCCTGTCTGGCATGGTCGCTGGTCTCTACACTGACTATGCGAAACACGTACCTGCCTCCTTGTATTCGGCCTGTCACTCGGCTGCCCTCCACAGCAGCCGAGTGACACAGGTTATCGGTTCAGGAGCAGCCTGAGGTTGCGCCGCAGTTCATGCATTTATAGCATGCCCCGTTGCGGACCATCAACGCTCCGCATTCCGGGCATGGGGGTGCGTCAGACTGCAGTTCGTATACGCGCTGTTCGTCTGCACCGTTCTGGTCGGTCACCGGCGTCACTGGTGACGGTTCGGTCAATTCCACCTCGGGTTGAACCGGTGTATCCATGAACCTGAGCGCCATCCAGCGGAAGATGTAGTCCATGATGGATTTGGCGAATCGGATCTGTGGGTTGTTCGTAATGCCCGCCGGTTCGAACCGGGTATGGGCGAATTTATTGACCAGCGTCTCCAGCGGAACTCCATATTGAAGCGCCAACGAGATCGCTGTCGCGAAGCTGTCCATCAGACCGGAAACCACCGATCCCACCTTGCTCATGGTGATAAAGATCTCACCCGGCTTGCCATCCGGGTACAGACCTACGGTGATATAGCCTTCATGGCCGCCGACGCTGAATTTGTGCGTGAAACTCTTGCGCTCATCAGGCAGTTTGCGCCTCACAGGACGCGGATCCTCGGATGGCGCCGCATGGCCTTGCGCCCTTGCCGTAGACTTGCCGGTGTTGAGAGGCTGGGTGCGCTTGGACCCGGAGCGGTATATCGCGATCGCTTTGACTCCCAGCTTCCATGCCATCATATAGGCGTTGCGGATCTCATCCGTGGTCGCCTCTGTGGGCATGTTCACTGTTTTGGATATGGCTCCGCTCAGGAACGGCTGCACAGCAGCCATCATGCGGATATGCCCCGTATAGTGGATACTGCGGTTACCGGCGGCCGGACGCAACGCGCAGTCAAACACAGGCAGATGCTGTTCACGCAGGTTAGGGGCGCCCTCAATAGTGCCGTGTTCCTCCAACCACGCCAGCACATCACGCGACTGTGCTTTCCGGTATCCCAGGCGGGCCAGCGCTTCCGGTACGGTGGTGTTGACGATGCGCATCACTCCACCGCCTACCAATGTCTTGTACTTTACCAGGGCGATATCGGGCTCAATGCCGGTGGTGTCACAGTCCATCATGAAGGCGATCGTGCCGGTCGGCGCCAGCACGGTTACCTGTGCGTTACGGAAACCGTATTGGGAACCCAGATCCAGAGCCTCTCCCCAGACCTGCCGGGCAGCTTCCACCATTGGCAAAGGCAGCGTGTCCATGGCTTCGATGCTCTCTATGGCGGCTCGATGCATGCGGATGACGCCAAGCATTGATTCCTCGTTGATGGCGTATGCGGGGAATGCGCCTCCGTGATGCTGTGCGATCACTGCGGACTGGCGGTAAGATTCCCCGGTCATGATGGCGGTAACGACCGCCGCATACGCCCGCCCGCCAGGCGAGTCATATGGCAGACCCCGGGCCATCAACATGGCGCCCAAGTTGGCGTACCCCAAGCCTAACGGCCGGAATTCATGGCTGTTCCATGTGATCCGCGGGGTGGGGTAGGCGGCCCGGTCCACGAGGATTTCCTGGGCGGTTATCATGATACGCACCGCATGACGGAACGATTCGACATCAAACTCGCCGTCATCCGTTCGGAAACGCATCAGGTTCAAACTGGCCAGGTTGCACGCGGTGTCATCCAGAAAGACGAACTCACTGCACGGATTGCTGGCGTTTATGCGCGCGCTGTGGCGGCAGGTATGCCACCGGTTCATCGTGTCATCGAACTGCAGTCCGGGATCGCCGCAAACCCAGGTGGCTTCGGCGATCTCCTGCAGCATTTCGGCGGCATCATGTGTCGACGCCGGCTTGCCGGTTGTCCGGTATGTGGTCTGCCACTGCTCGCCTTCTTCTGCTGCACGCATAAATGCATCCGACACGCGCACCGAGTGGTTGGCGTTCTGGTAGGAGACACTGTCATAGGCGCCTCCCACGGCGTTGAACGAACCGTCGTAACCGGCGTCAATTAACGCCCAGGCTTTGCGTTCTTCATTGGCCTTGCATCGGATGAATTCCATAATGTCGGGGTGATCCACATCCAAGATGACCATTTTGGCCGCCCGCCGGGTTTTGCCACCGCTCTTGATCACGCCGGCGAATGCGTCAAACCCCCGCATAAAGGAGACAGGTCCCGATGCCGTACCGCCGCCATGAAGCGGCTCGGTGGATGCGCGCAGTTTGGAGAAGTTCGTGCCTGTACCGGAACCGAATTTGAACAGCATGCCTTCTATGCGCGCCAGCTCCAAAATGCTGTTCATATCATCGGCTACGGAGTTTATGAAACAGGCGCTGGCTTGCGGCCGTTCATCAGCGACGCCGATGTTAAACCAGACCGGCGAGTTGAAAGAAGCCATCTGGTACAGCAACAAGTGAATGAGCTCTGCCCGGTAGGTGTCTGCATCGGCGTCGGTGGCGAAATAGCCGTCCGCGACGCCCCAGTCGGTGATGGTATTGGCCACCCGGCCAATCAGTTGCCTGACTGAATTCTCCCGTGCGTCGGACCCCAACGCACCTCGGAAGTACTTGGACGCCACCACGTTGGTGGCCAACTGGCTCCAGAAGGAAGGGACTTCCACGTCCGGCTGGGCGAACACGCTGTCGCCAGATTCGCCTTTGATGGATGCCGTACGTTTCTCCCACTCGACCGTGTCGAATGGATGGATCCCCGATTGCGTATACTTCCGCTCAAATGTAAGCCCGGGGGCGTCCTTGCGTCGCCAGTGAGACGCGGTGTTGCTCATACCTGCCGGATCATTGGCGGGCAGGTTGTTGTAGGCGCAAGTCTTGGATGATGTCTGACGTGCCATCGTATGAGTCCTCTTTGTGTCGGCTCAGATGCCGCAATGCTTATATTAGTTGTTGTGTTGTGTGTGACCGGCCAGGCGGTCAGTTCTTACGGTTTCGGTGTTTCCGGGAGAGCATGTTCGCCACTTCACGGAACTGTGCCGGATCTTCAAACTGGCGGTACACCGAAACAAACCGCACATAGGCAACCAGATCGATCTGCTCCAGCGCTGCCATGACCATCTCGCCAATTTCGCTGGATGAGATCTCGCGCTCGCCTCGGTTGGCGACACGCCGTTCGATATCGTCTACGACTTCCTTCAACTGGTCCGTACTGATGGATCGCTTCTGGCAGGCGACCGCCATGCCCTTGAGCACTTTCTGCGAGTCAAATGGTTCCCGGCGACCATCGTGCTTGACAACCTGGACTTTCAACTCCTCAATCTGTTCGAACGTGGTGAAGCGGCGGTGGCAACCGACGCACTCCCGTCGGCGGCGGGTGGCCTGGAAATCCTGTGCGGGACGGCTGTCCAGCACTTTGTCCTCAAGGTGACCGCAGTAGGGACACTTCATTTCCGTTCTCTCCCATGGATGTGGGTGTCTGGTTCAGATCGCGCTGTAGCCAGCGTGTATCCCATATCTAGAGTTACACTTGAGAATAACCCCAATATGTAGTTCTGTCAAGAGGTTCTGAGTCGTGAGAACACCAGATTTTTGGTGGTGCATGCCCTACGGTACCACGTGTGGAGCCCCAGGGTGCGGCGGGACCGCGGCGGGAGTTATAATGCATTGCGGTGCGATGCGCCGTGGTATATCGATATGGAGAGACAGATGCCGGACGAGTGCAGTATTCCCAAGATCTACAACCCGGAAACAGTAGAACAGAAGTGGTACGACTATTGGCAGCAGCATGGTTTGTTTGAACCTTCTGGTGACGACTCAGCGCCGGTATACTGCATTACTATCCCTCCGCCGAACGTAACCGGCAGTCTACACATCGGGCACGCCCTGTGTTACAGCATCCATGATGTGCTGCTTCGCTGGAAGCGCATGCAAGGGTATCGCGTATTATGCGTGCCCGGGACAGACCACGCGGGTATTGCGACACAGAATGTCGTGGAAAAGAACCTGCGGGCCAAGGGCCTCAGCCGCCACGATCTGGGTCGTGAGGCGTTCCTGGACCAAGTTTGGGAATGGGTGGAACACTCTGGTGGCACCATACTGAAGCAGTTCCGGCGTTTGGGATGCTCCTATGAATGGGACCGCACCCGGTTCACAATGGATGAGGGATATGTACGGGCAATTCATGAGTGTTTCATCCGGTGGTGGGAAGACGGTTTGATATACCGCGGTACACGGATCACCAACTGGTGCCCGCGGTGCCTGACGGCGATCTCCGATATCGAAGTGGAGCACCGCGATGATGCGGGAAAGCTGTACCGGTTGCGGTATCCATTTGCGGATGGGAACGGGTATGTGGTGGTGGCGACCACCCGGCCTGAGACCATGCTGGGGGACACCGCTGTGGCCGTTAACCCTGCTGATGCCCGCTATACAGGCCGTATCGGAGCGTCGATCGCCCTTCCGTTGACCGATCGTCTGATACCACTGATCACCGATGACCATGCCCGCATGGAGTTCGGCACGGGAGCCGTGAAGATCACACCGGCCCATGATCCCAACGACTATGAAGTGGGCAAGCGTCACGAACTGCCTGTGGTGGTTGTCATTGATGAACACGGGGTGATGACGGCCGACGCAGGCGCCGCGTACGCCGGCTTGGATAGATATGAAGCGCGAAAGCGTGTGCTGGCCGATCTGGAGTCCCAAGGTCTTCTGGATGGAGATGAGGACTATACGGTGCCAACCGCCACCTGCGCGCGTTGTCATACGGTGATTGAACCCCGGATCTCCGATCAATGGTATGTTCGGATGGAGACGCTGGCGCGGCAGGCCCTTGAGGTGGTGCAGGACGGCCGTGTACGGTTCGTGCCTGACCGCTATACGCGCCTTTACACCGAGTGGATGGAGAACATTAAGGACTGGTGTATCTCCCGTCAGTTATGGTGGGGGCACCGGATTCCTGTATGGTACACCGATGACGGAGAGATGATCGCCGCGGCAGACGAACAAGAGGCGCTGCGCAAGTCCGGTGGACGACCCGTTCGGCAAGACGAGGATGTTCTCGACACCTGGTTCAGTTCCGCTCTGTGGCCGCATGCCGTGTTGGGCTGGCCACAGGAGACCGATGACTTGAACCGGTATTATCCGACGTCAGTGCTGATCACCGCACGCGACATTCTGTACCTGTGGGTGGCGCGGATGATCATGACCGGCATGTATTTCAAGCACGACGTTCCGTTCCGCGATGTCTACATCTACTCCACAGTGCTCACAGAAGACGGACGCCGTATGAGCAAGAGCCTGGGTACCGGAGTCGATCCCCTTGACCTCATCGATATGTACGGAAGTGACGCACTGCGTATGGCGCTGTTAATCCGTATGGCCACCGGTCAGGATCTGCGCTTCGCACAAGTGCGCGATGGACGTCACAGCATGACCGAAGAGGCGCGCAACTTCTGTAACAAGCTGTGGAACGCCTCGCGTTATGTGTTGATGAACGTAGATGATACGTTCCTGTCTAGTTGGGATGGTGAACTACCCGGTGCGGATATGCGGTCCGTGGAGGACCGGTGGATCATCAGCCGACTGAATGCCACCGCCGCGACGGTCAACACCGCTTTGGCGGCATATAACATGGACGACGCATGCCGGGCGATCTATGCGTTCTTCTGGGACGAGTACTGCGACTGGTACATCGAAGCCACGAAGCCGCGTCTGTATGGCGATGAGGCCGGGCGTGCCGTTGCTTTACGGGTGCTGTGCTGGGTGCTGGACCGCGTACTGCGCTTGTTGCATCCCTTTATGCCGTTCATCACTGAAGAGATCTGGCAGGCCTTACCGCGCACTGCTGGTGATCCGCACAGCATCATGATCTCGTCATTCCCTGACTATCAGGATGTCTTGTGTGACCCCGAGGCCGAGTCGACCATGACGCAGTGCATAGAACTGGTTCGTTCCGTGCGTGCGCTGCGCAGCGAAATCGGACTGGATCTGGGCGTGAAAGCGCCCATATCGGTGCATCCGGTTGACCCGGCGGCGCATGGCACCCTGAGCGCCATGTGGCCTGTGCTGCATACCATGGCCCGCGTGGAACCTGCGAGCCTGGTGCAAGAACCGCCGGCCGTGACCCGGTGTGTAAGCGGGCATGCACAGATGGCCGATCTATACCTGGTACTTGATGGGCTGGATATGACTCGTGAGGTGACGCGCCTGACCCGTGAGGCCGAGAACACCCGGAAGGAACTCGACAAGCTGCTGGCGCGCTTAAACAATCCGAAGTTCACAGAGAGAGCTCCCGCGGAGGTGATCGCACGCGACCGGACGGCCGCTGAGGAGATCACTGAACGACTGCAACGCATACAACAGAGGCTGGAGAGTATCACATGAGCACACGCGAGCCAGTGGGATTCGATATGGTCGAAGTCAAACTGGGTTCGGTGACCGCGCGACTTCAGACACAGATGTCGATTCTGCGTGGAGCGGAGCGGCGCCTGGCAGAGATGATATTGGTCTCTCCTGGTGATATGAAAGGGCTGTCGATTGCGGATCTGGCGATGCGGGCGCGGGTCAGCGCCAGCACCGTCAACCGCCTGAGCCGTCAGTTGGGGTACAGCGGGTACCGGGAGCTGAAGCTTGCGCTTGTTGAAGAGATGGCGCCGGTGCAACGCGACCCAAAGTTCCACTCCGAAGTCCGCACGGATGATCCGACGGCGGATCTGGTGGCGAAGGTGTTCGGGCAGAACGCCCATGCTCTTCGGGTAGCCCGCGATGCGCTAAATCTGTCGGCCTTCGATGAGGTGGTCCGCATTCTTTCGAAGGCGCGGTCGGTAGAGCTGGTCGGAGTCGGCAGTTCGCTCCCCGTGGCGATGGATCTCTACTACCGATTGGTCCGTACCGGTGTACCGGCTCGTTGCCAGGTGGATGCCCATATGCAGGCTGTTTCCGCAGCGCTGTTGGGGCCCGGTGACGCAGTCTTCGCGGTGTCGTATTCTGGTGCGACGCGCGACACATTGGACGCTGTACGGGTGGCCAAACAGGCGGGAGCCACTGTGGTTTGCCTAACCTGTTTCAACTCCACCCCGTTAGCGGCCTGTTGTGATGTGTCACTGGTGGTACCCACCAAGCGGGTGAGATGGCTTCATGAGACGATAGCCGCACGGCTGATACAGTATGCCGTGGCGGATGCGCTCTGCGTCGCACTGGCGCGCGGCCGCGATCAGGAGTTGAACCGCCGTGCTGCGGCCATTGACACGGCGGTGGCCCTGAAGCGCTGATGTGAAAATAACTTCTAAGTTGGAAGTTTACTTGTAAAGTAAGTTTCGTCTCTGGTACAATGGCTGCGGACCGAACAGGAACGCATCACCGCAGTTACCCGAAAGGAAACAGAGACGTCATGACTCGTTTCACCATAGGCATCAACCTGGGTTTTGCTATCAACAGATTTCCTGAGCCCCAAATATGGGCCCGTATTGTGCGTGAGGAGTTTGGACTTCAAGAGGTACAGTTTGTGGCCGACTTGTTGAACCCGTACTGGCCTGACGACGTAGTCCGGGCACAACAGGATGCCGTACTGGATGCGGTCGCGAAACACGGCATCCGTGTGCAATCCACTTTTACCAGCGCGTTTACCCGTGTCAATCATCTGATGCATCCTGACCCGATGCAGCGTGCTGCCTGGTTGCACTGGTTTGAACGCTACCTGGCCATCTCCGCGGCGTTTGGCGCGGAGGCCTCTGGCAGTCACTTCGGCATCATGTCGGTAACCGATGAGACCAACCCGGGGTCGCGCGCCGAGCGCCGGCGCGATGCCATTCAGGGGTGGCAGCATCTCACTCGGGTAGGGCGTGATCTGGGCCTGAAGTACCTCATGTTTGAACCCATGTCTTGTCCTCGGGAAAACGCATGGACCGTGGAAGAGACCCTGGAACTGCGGGACGCAGTGAACGCAGATGCCGCAATCCCGATGGAGGTCTGCCTGGACTTGGGCCATGCACCGCATCCGGACCAGCGGGACCCGGTCACGTGGATCCGCGGTACAGGCGCGGTGTCCCCGGTGATCCATCTGCAGCAGACCGAACTGGGCCACAGCCGGCACTGGCCGTTTACAGCCGAGTACAACGCGGTGGGCGTAGTGCAGCCGGATCGCATGCTTGCGGAGTTGGCGGCGACCGGTCGAAGCGAGTTCCATCTCTTCCTGGAGATATCCCATCGGGAGCGATGGCCGGATGACACCCGGGTGATCGTCGATCTGGCCGAATCCGCGCGTTGTTGGATCGACGCCATCGAGAGATACGAAGCCGGCAACGCGACGGCAGACGCTCTATGAAGGCCTGCGTCCTGGAAGCCATCGGCAGGCTGGCATATGCCGAAGTGAGTCTGCCCAGAGTTCCGGAGGGCTGGTGCCTGGTGAAGGTGGCGGCCTGTGGGGTGTGTGGATCGGACCTCCCGCGGATCTTTACAAAAGGCGCCTATACATTTCCCACAATCCCCGGGCATGAGTGTTCCGGCACGGTGGTGAGCGCGCCGACGGGTGAGGAGTCACTGGTAGGCCGGTTGGTCAGCGTCTTTCCGTTGATCCCCTGCAGGACGTGTGGTCCCTGCAGCGCAGGCATGATCCATCTCTGTGCGGACTACGATTATATTGGATCCCGCCGCGATGGCGCATTCGCCGAGTATGTGGCAGCGCCCGTACCGAACCTGCTGAGCGTGCCGGACGGCGTGGACGCCGAATCCGCAGCGATGACCGAACCGGCGGCGGTCGCGCTCCATGCACTGCGACAGGCGAGGGTGGATGCCGGCGACACGGTCTGGGTGATCGGCGCCGGTCCGATCGGCGTACTCGTGGCCAAGTGGGCCGGCATCTTGGGCGCACGGGTGTTCGTGGCCGACATCGACTTCAGTAAACTCGCTCTCGCGCGGGACTGGGCTGGTGCAGAGGTGCTTGATGCGTCTGCATCTGACGCTGTGGAGTGGGTGAAGCAACAGACATCGGGTGTGGGTGCTGACATTTGCGTGGACGCAGTGGGCGTACCCGCCGCCGCCGCTCAGGCGCTGCGCGGTTGCCGGCCTCGCGGGTCAGTTGTCTGGTTGGGCAATCCCTCGGGGGAGATGGCGTTCTCTCAATCAGACTATTGGATGATCCTGCGTAAGGAACTGCGGGTCACTGGCAGTTGGAACTCCGAATACGGCTCGTTTCCGAAGTGCGAATGGCGTGTGGTGCTGCAGGCAATGGCATCCGGTCAACTCGACCCCAAACCGCTGATCACGCATCGGGTGGGACTGCCGAACCTCAGCGCGCTGCTGCAGCGCGTTCACGCAGGCAACGAGCGTGCAACCAAAATCATGATGATACCTGAGGGGAGATAGATAGACAATGAAAGCAGCCGTTCTGGAAGACCTCAAACGCCTGTCGCTGCAGAGCGTGGATAATCCTGTGCTGGATGATGATTCGATCATCCTGCGGGTGCGCGCGTGTGCGGTGTGCGGGTCGGATATCCGTATCTACAACCATGGAAATCCCCGCGTCAAGCCGCCTCAGATCATGGGGCATGAGATCGCAGGTGACGTGGTGGCCGTCGGTGCGAATGTGACCCGGTTTGCAGTGGGTGACCGGGTTGCGGTCGGTGCGGACGTGCCGTGCGGGGCCTGCCGGCCGTGTGAGTCGGGTTTGGGTAATAACTGCCGGACTAACCTGGCGATGGGATATCAGTTCCCCGGGGGATTCGCCGAATATGTGCGACTGGAGCGGCGCGTGGTGAACTTCGGCCCGGTACATCACATCCCAGAAGGCATGGATTATGACACTGCCTCATTGGCTGAACCGCTGGCATGCGCGATCAACGGGTATGAACTCACCGGACTGAAGCCCATGGAGACCGTGGTGGTGATTGGTGTGGGACCCATTGGAGCGATGCTGGTGGAACTGGGACGCCGCATGGGGGCAGGTAAAGTCATTGTGGTACAGCGCTCTCGAGCCAGACTGGAACTAGCGCGCCGGTTTGGCGCGGACGGTTACATCTGTGCGATGGATGAAGATCCAGTGGCGCGTGTGCTGGAGATGACCGACGGCGACGGTGCGGATGTCATCTTCACGGCCAACAGCTCCATCGAAGCCCAGGAGCAAGCTGTTCAGATGCTTGCATTTCGCGGCAGGTTGAATCTGTTCGGTGGACTCCCTGCGGGAACCCGCACCATGAACCTGGACAGCAACTTCATCCACTACCGGGAGGCGTTCATCACCGGGTCGCACGGCAGCGTACCCCGCCAGCACGCCCAGGCGCTGGACATGCTGGCGCGTGGGTATCTTGACGGATCGCAGTACATCACGCATCGGTTCGGTCTCGATGCCATCCACGAGGCGTTTGATGTCGCTGGCCGGCATGAAGCTCTGAAGGTGATCATCAATCCATGAACGCTTCACGCCATGCCACCGTACTGTCTGCCTCATTGCAATGCGCGAACGTGATGCAGCTTGAGCAGGATATTCACGCTCTGCGTCGCGCCGGGGTCGATTACCTGCACATTGATGCCGCGGACGGGCACTTTGTGCCGAACCTGGGTGTGGGTATGGACCTGTGTCGTCAACTCAGGACCAAAACCGATATGCCGTTGGATGTGCATCTGATGGTGTCGAACCCCGACTTCTGGGCGCTAAAAGTCCTCGACGAACTGGATCCGGCCATCGTGGTGTTCCATGCCGAAACAACACACCACGCGGTTCGGCTGGCTCAGGCCATCCGTCGCCACGGCGCGCTCGCCGGTGTCGCATTGAACCCCGGGACTCCCGCCCATGCGCTGGAGAGCCTGCTGGAGGAGGTAGACCTGGTGCTGGTGATGACCGTCAACCCCGGGTTCGCCGGTCAGAAACTGGTGGAGAGCACACTGCCCAAGATCGGCCGCATTCGATCGATGGCGCACGCGTTGGGCGTTGACCCCGTGATTGCCGTGGACGGTAACGTCAGTTTCGAATGGGCGCCGGTCATGCAGCAGCAAGGCGCCTCGTTCTACATATGCGGCAGTAGCAGTTTGTTTCGCGAAGGATATACCATAGAGCAGAACACCCTGGCATTCCGTACGCTTCTGGAGAACCCAAGTTGATGCTCAGACGCAGACTACTGGCCGCAGTGCTGCCCTGCCTATGGCTGGCTGCGCCAGCATGCGCACAGTCCAACGCACCACAGCAACCGATTGTTGAGTTTGGCACATCACAAGCCATAATCCCAGCCGGCGCAACGGATGTCGGCTTCGAAGCTGTGGTGGAGGGGTTGGCGGAGCGGCAAGGGGACATGGCGTTGTTTCTGTATCCTGTACAGGATCTGGAGTTTGGCGAAGGGATTGCTGTACATCGAAGCGCGGCGCCGTTGCCCGGGCAGTTGGGGCGGTGGCGCTGGAGCCTGCGCCGGACCGGAGCGTCGCCGACGGCGATCTGTATGCTCTCTGACAACTCCGGACGGGACGCGCGCGCGGCCGCTGTGCGCCTTGCTCAAGGCGATCTGTTTACCCTGCGATCGGGACTGCTGACACTGCGTATGGTCCGCACCACGACCGGTCTTGCCGGATGGCTGTTGACCGGTACGCCTGGCTCAGAACGGCTCATCAGCGTGATCGCGCCTTTGGCGATGGCGGATGCGTCCGCCGACGGCGCGCCGTTTCATCAGACGCCGATGCGCGCTACCGGCGCTGCGACAACAGGACCGCTGGAGTGTCGCGCTCCGGTCAGTCTGGGTGATGCGTTTGCCGGTCAGGTCACCGTCACCTCGGTACCGCAACTGCACCAGATCCGTGTATCGGTCGCGTTACAGACCATACGGCCGTCTGTGGTGCGCCAGCTGTCACTGATCCGGTTGATGAATGAAGACAAAACCGCATTCGAATCGGTCGGTCTGTCGGTCAGCCGGACACTGGCTGGTGCTGCCGGTACGGCAGGATCGCTGCAGATGACGATCCAGGCGAATGAAGCGCCGGCCGGTGGAGTGGTGGATGTGTTCCGTGAGTCAGAGCGGTCTGTATTACCTTGGGCGGAGTTACGCTGGGCGCCGTTGAGCAGCCAGCCGATGCCTTCCGGGATGCGTGTTCAGTGGTCGGTGACACTGCAATGGCTGCCTGCGGACGTGCCTGTTCCGTAAACCGACGGACTTAGCGCCTGGGGACTGCTCCCTCTTCAGGTAATGGCGGGCGCTGGGATGCGATCCGCGCCGAGAGTCTCGCCAAGAACTCAGCCATCCAGCGTCCGCATTCGTCAGGGGAAACGGTTCGTCCCGTAGTGTTCGCCAGGTAGTGGCGGGTGTCCAGATAACCGCGTCTGGTCAGCTCCGGGATCAGCTGGTCACGCGTGCGCATAGCGCCGGGATCAACCGCCGGTTCCGACGGTAGTTTGTCGCGTTCCAGCAGCAGGACCGTTCGACCCAACATCAGCAGGAAGTCATGGTCGGTCAACGGTTGATCGCCGCGATACAGCCCGTCCGTACCGCCGATGACGATCCGCAACTCGGCCAAAGCAGATACCGCCGAGGCGGCCCAATGCGACGTCGGAACGTCCGAAAACGGCGTGGGCGCGGCATTCGAGGTCCGCGCAACCAGCAAGCCGATCAGAACCGCCGTTATGCCGGCGAACTTAGTATGCGTCAGATTGGATGACACTGCTCTCCCTGATCGCTCCGTATTCCTCAAGTGCGCGTCCGGTACCGACCGCAACACACGAGAGCGGGTCGTCGGCGACGCGTACCTCAATACCGGTGGCAGCGTGCAGCAGTTCATCCAGTCCGCGTAGCAGCGCGCCGCCGCCTGTTAATGTAATACCCCGTTCGATGATGTCAGACGCCAGTTCAGGGGGTGTTTCTTCCAGTACCGACTTCACGCGTTCGACAACGGCGTTGACGGGCTCCTGTAACGCCTCGCGGATTTCCTCACTGCTGACGGTGATGGTTTTCGGCAGACCGGCGATCAAATCGCGTCCGCGTACCTCCATGGTGGCTTCCTGCGCCTGTGGAAACGCGCTGCCGATTCGAATCTTGATCTCCTCTGCGGTGCGGTCGCCAATCATCAGGTTGTACTGGTTTCGGATGTACCGGATGATCACTTCGTCGAGCTTATTGCCTCCGACCCGCACCGACCCCGGAATGACAATCCCATCCAGACTGATGACCGCCACATCGGTGGTGCCGCCACCGATATCCACCACCATGTTGCCACCGGGCATGGCGATCGGCAGTCCTGCGCCGATCGCCGCAGCCATCGGTTCCTCAATGGTGTATGCCTCACCGGCGCCTGCTTCCCGCGTAGCCTGAATGACTGCTCGACGTTCCACCGGCGTGACGCCTGAAGGGACACAGACCAGCACACGCGGCTTGAAAAACCGCCGATGTCCGCAGATACGGTTGATCAGGTGCTCCAGCATTTTACGCGTGGTGGTATAGTCGGCGATCACCCCTTCGGACATGGGCCTCAGTGCGGTGATGTTGCCCGGGGTGCGTCCCAGCATCAGACGGGCCTCTTCGCCAATCGCCAACACTTTCTTGTTACTGGAGGACACCGCGACAACCGATGGCTCCCTCAGCACGATACCCTTGCCCCGTAGATACACCAGTATGTTTGCGGTGCCGAGGTCAATGCCCAGTTCGGGGGTCATGCGGAACACAGTGCGGTCTCCTTCTCGTGTCCGGACGCATCCTCATCCGAAACACGGCGGATGTCAGCGCCCAGTTGGGTCAGCTTGTTCTCTAGCAGTTCATATCCTCTGTCGATATGGCGGATATCGTTGATGGTGGTTTCACCATCCGCCGCCAAACCCGCGACGACCAGTGCGGCGCCCGCTCTCAGGTCGGTGGCGTTAATGCGAGCGCCATGCAGCTTCGGTACACCCCGTATGATGGCTGTACGGTTCTCTCGGGTGATGTCGGCGCCCATTTTGGCCAGTTCATCCATGTACCGGAACCGCCGCTCGTAGACTGTCTCCGTGATGACGGAGATGCCTTCCGCAATACTCAGCATAGCGCCGGCAGGCTGCTGCATATCGGTGGGAAAACCGGGGTAGGGTCCGGTTTTTATGTTGAACGGTTTCAACCGTTTGGTGGCGGTCACCGTGACACCTCCTGCAGGAGGTTCATCCACGTGGACGCCTGCCTCACGCAACTTGTAGGTAACCGGCCGCAGCGCGTCGGCGTCAGCGTTTACGATGTGTACGGAACCCTGCGTGGCGGCTGCGGCGATGGCCAACGTGCCACCCTCAATACGGTCCGGAATGATGGTGTACTCGCCGCCCTTAAGCCGTGGGACACCATGCACCGTGATCCGTCTGGTGCCCGCACCAGTGATACGTGCGCCCAGCGACACCAGGAAACGGACCAAGTCGCAGACATCGGGTTCAGTGGCGGCATCCTCGATGACGGTATCGCCTTGGGCCATCACTGCGGCCGTTATCAGGTGTTGTGTCGCTCCAACACTTGGGAAGTCCAGATAGATGGTTGTGCCCTTCAGTCGACTGGCCTCAATGGACACGTAGCCGTCACGCATTTCTACGCGAGCGCCCAGTTGGCGCAACCCCTTGATGTGGTAGTCCACGGGCCGTGCGCCGATATCACAGCCGCCGGGGAGTGGGATGCGCGCACTGCCGTAGCGGGTCACCAACGGACCGGCCACGCAAAATGAAGCGCGCATGCGTGTCACCAGATCCTCAGGTGCGTCAGTGTGCTGGATGTGCGATGAGTCGATGTATAACGCTCTGGGTGAGATGAAGTCGGCTTCGATACCGAGCCGCCTGAGCATGGCGACCATGATGAATATGTCGTTGATCCGCGGGACGTTGTGAAGGATCACCGGATCGGATGTGAGAATGGCGCCGGCCATGATGGCCAATGCGGCGTTCTTACTTCCGCTCAAGCGAACCTCGCCCCTCAGGGGAGCGCCCCCGGAGATCACATAGCGATCCAAACGTGCTGCCTCCGCATGGAAGAGGGTCCGTCACCGCCGATCAGGCGGTACGGAGTGAATGAGGTCTATCCATATCAGTATGCCAGTGTTTCGAACCGGCGACAACCCGTCTGGCACTGGCACAATAAGATAGACATATGTATACTTGTGGTGTCCGGACCGGTACATCATCACACATCAGGAGGTACAGGATGGAGATGCATCTGGAGTCACGCCCGGCATTCCGGGTGGTAGGGATGAAGTATGTGGGCCATAACAAGCACGGTGAGATCCCGCGGATGTGGGAGGCATTCACCGGCCGGCTAGGTGAACTGGGCGGTGATTGCCACGGGGAGTGCTACGGCGTGTGCTGGTGTGAAGGCGCTCCTGAGGGGTTCAGCTATATCGCCGGTATGGCCTGCTCTGATCCGGCGCCAACCGGTATGGAGGCGCTAGAGTTGCCTGCAGCCCAATATGCCGTGTATGCCATGAAGTGGCTGGAGCAAGAGATCGGATCGGTATGGGAGGCGGCATGGAGTGACATGCAGCAGCGAGGCTTGCGGAGTGACGGCATCAGTTTTGAGCTGTATCCCGCCGATTTCCAGGGGCGACCTGGCGACCCGGTGTTTCTCTATCTTCCGGTAGCGGGTTGACGGCCTTCCGCGGCCAAACAGAGCTGCCTTGGGCGCGGGCGATGCACGCGCCCAAGGACCGGTCCACACCCGGCCGTTATCTCTGATGTGTCATCAGGCGGATTGGCGTTGCCCAGCCTGTGGGGTGGTCACAGCGGACCAACTACGTCTGTACGCGCTGGAGGGCCTGTTCAACACACACTCCAGACGAATCGGACCGTGGTGTAACCGTTGCGGTCAACGCGTCAGCTACCCAAGCGCATGGTCCGATGTGGCGCAGGCCGCTCCTGCAGGTTCGGATGCGGGCGTCGCCATACTTACCGGCACCTGCGCCAGCGGAAAGTCCAGTGTGTCCTATTTGCTGTCGGAACGGTATGGCTATGTACAGATTGGCGGGGATTGGTTGCTCCACCGGCTGAAGCAGGAGAACGGCCGTACACCCGATGCCATGACGGCGCATGCTGTTCTGTTGGAGACGGCCTGTGGGACCGTCAGACTCGGGCGACCGGTGGTGATCGCCCATGTGGTGCCGCCCGAGCATTTCGATCTGTACCGGACATTCTGGGCCTTGCGGGGTATAGCGCACCGGATCGTGGTGCTCATGCCCAGTGAACCGGTGGTGCTTGTGCGAAACCTGCACCGGAAGTGCTGGCCGCAGAACGCTCCGGAGTACTGGGTGCAGACATTCCGACAGGCGTTCCTGGATACCGGCGACTGGATACGTCCGTATCTGTATGACAACACCGACGAGACACCGGAACAGACCGCCGCCTGTCTCGCCGACGTGGACCGGCAGGGGCCCCTCGCGGGCGATGTGTTCTGATGTCTTTACAGAGCCTGCTCCCTTGACAGCGTCTTGAGGGTCTTGTACAATGTGCTTCGGCATTCCCCGATAGCTCAATCGGCAGAGCGGCTGGCTGTTAACCAGTAGGTTCGTGGTTCGAGTCCACGTCGGGGAGCCACTCTCTTCCGCCTACTCCGTCATATACGGCCATATCAACCGTCGGACATCGTTCCGGCGGTTTTTGCTTTATTGTTCCCGGGCCGGGTCCTATTTCCCACCACTTGTACGCCGGACCGGGCATGCCGGTTTGGACGGCTGGTGAAAGGCACAATGCGTTTGAACGATGCGGTACGGATGGTTCAATCGGTTTGGGGTCACTTGCCGGCGTTTTACCCTAACGTGTATGTCGATGCGTATATCGTCATGTCCAACCACATACACGGCATCATCGTTCTCGTCGGGACGACCCCCTGTGGTCGCCCTCGATTCCTACGGGGCAGGCACGGGAGCCTGTCCCTACGTGCCGTTCGGTCTTGGATGCTTGGTTAACCTGGACCCTGGGGGCTTCGGCGGCGCCGCCTAACTCGAATTCCCGTAACGCAGAACAGCAGCATTCAGTGGATGCCTATTTTTATCGGGCGCCGTGAACAGTTCTGCCTCCCTGGGAATTGCCATGGCGTCACGCCTCGTGCCTGGCACAGTGGTTCTGCGGGTGGCCGTTTCCGGCCCATCGCACCTGTGCCGTCAACCCGCAGAACCGCTGTGCCAGCCCAACACTTTGATATACAGAGCGCATGTTACACAACTGGACCGGAGACGACTGTATAGCACGAGCGGCGTCTCGTGCGATATAGTGAACAGTTGCTCACTGCTACCGCTAGTCGGGTGGGCACACATGGCCATCCCAAGAGGTGTTACCCAAAATGGACATTCCACGGATCTTCACCATCAGCGAAAGTGCTCATCGCATCCATAACCCGTTCACACCTGACAAGTTTGACACTCTTGGAGCGGCGTTGCGTCTGAAAACGGGGACTCGCGTGCTCGACCTCGGCAGCGGTTCAGGGGAGATGCTGTGCACCTGGGCGCGCGACTACGGGATCACTGGCACCGGCATTGACATGAGCCAGTTGTTCACCAGGCAAGCGATGCTCCGCGCTGAAGAACTAGGCGTCGCGGATCAAGTCACCTTCATCCATGGCGATGCCGCCGGCTACGTGTCAGACGTGAAAGTCGATGTGGCAGCCTGTGTCGGCGCTACCTGGATCGGTGGTGGAGTCGCCGGCACGATAAAACTGCTGGCACGGAGCCTGACCACCGGAGGGATCATCCTCATCGGCGAGCCTTACTGGCGGCAGGTACCGCCGACGGACGAGGTGGCCAAGGGGTGTCATGCCCATGCGGTCTCCGACTATCTCATGCTTCCTGAACTGCTAGCGTCGTTTGGCCAGTTGGGTTATGACGTCGTGGAAATGGTGCTGGCTGACCAGGACGGCTGGGACAGATACGAGGCGGCCAAGTGGCTTACCATGCGCCGATGGCTTGATGCGCATCCCGATGACGACTTCGCGCAGGATGTTCGAGCCGAACTGACCTCGGGACCTGAGCGCCATGCCAGATACACGCGCGAGCATATGGGATGGGGCGTGTTTGCGTTGATGGCACGGTGATACGTTGTGGTATGTATCTGTGCATACGCAAGACCTTCCCGTACTACTGGGTACTTCCGGCATGCCGGTTTAAGCGGTAGAGCGGTTAACGAGCTAGATATCTACAGTCTCGCAACCAATCCCGGCGTTCTATGTTGGTGATAACTTCAATGCATTCGTCGCCATGTCCATCCACATTCATGGCATCATCGTTCTCGTAGGGGCGACCCCTGTCGTCGCCCCGATCGCCGCGGGCAGGCACGGGGGCCTGCCCCTACGAGGACGAACAGGTCAAACGCGACGACGCGTCCCTGGAACGCATCAGGGAGTATGCTTACAGCAACCCAGATTCGGCCGGGAAAACCCAGGCGCTGCGTATGCGCGCTTCAATGCGTCCCAACAAGGCGCGCCCCTGCCAGAGGGGTTGTGGAACTCTATTTCTGTAAATGGCTCAGGCACTCGGCGTGACCGCGTTG
>CAZHSN010000032.1:0-25989 GCA_964535125.1 uncultured bacterium | reverse complement strand
AGGTGATCTGCAGGTCGGTCAGCTGTTGGCGTTCATCAACTATCTGTTTCAGATGCTGACTTCGTTGATGATGGTGAGTATGTTGCTGATGCGTATGGCGCGCGCGGATGCTTCCGCCCAACGTATAGTGGACGTGCTGCGCACCGAACCAGAGGTTGCCAATCCGCCGGTCGCGATTGCGTCCGCGGTAATCCGCGGCCAGGTGGAGTTTGATCAGGTTACATTCCGATACGGCTCCGACGATGGTGCGCCGGTTCTGAACGACATCCGATTCGTGGTGGAGAGCGGCCAGATGCTGGTGATACTGGGTGCGACCGGATCGGGCAAGTCCACGCTGGTACATCTGATCCCCAGGTTGTATGACGTGACAGAGGGAGCCGTTCGGGTAGATGGACAGGATGTGCGTGAAATGGATCAGGATGTACTGCGCCAGCAGATCGTGCTCGTGCTGCAGGAGACCATACTGTTCTCCGGCACCATAGCTGAAAACCTGCGGTACGCCCGGCCCGAGGCGAGCGATGATGACCTCCGCCAGGCAGCGCGTATGGCGCAGGCAGAGGCGTTTATTGATGCGCTGCCGGAAGGTTATGATACGCCGTTAGGGCAACGCGGTGTCAACCTGTCAGGGGGGCAAAAGCAGCGGTTGGCGCTAGCCCGCGCGCTGGCAGCTCAACCGGCCATTCTGATCCTTGATGACTGCACCAGCGCGGTGGATATGGCGACTGAACGGACGATTCTGCACAATCTGTATCAATGGGAGCATCGATGTACGCGTATCGTGGTCGCACAGCGGGTCGGCGCGGCGATGCACGCCGATGCCGTGCTGGTGCTGGAGAACGGTACAGTGGCGGCTTATGGAACACATGAGGCGTTGATGCGGACCAGTGATGTGTATCGGGACATTGTGCATTCGCAATTCAGCGATGAGGAGCTTGCCCGTGTCGACGCCTAAGCAGAAACCCTCCGCAAGCGACCATCTGCCGTTCGGCCCGCGCCCTGGCGGTCCGATGGGTATGGTGGGGCCGACCGTGACGGTGTCAAACAAACGCGGGCTGCTCATGCGTATCTGGCAATACCTGCGCCCCTACCGATGGCGCATGGCGCTGGTGGCCGTGCTGGTAGTAGCGACCAGCGTTCTCGGTCTGGCTGGCCCGTTCCTGATGGGCCGCGCTATAGACAAATACATCACATCCGGTGACCTTCCGGGGCTGGCGCGTATCACGGCGCTGTTAGCCGTCCTCTACCTGTCCACCATCGCCGCGACCTGGCTTCAGATGGTCCTGATGGTGCGCATCTCTCAGCTGTCCATACGTGACCTGCGCAATGATCTGTTTACATCTCTGCAGCGGCTTCCGTTGCGGTATTACGACAGCCGCCAACACGGTGAACTGATGAGCCGTGTGACAAATGACGCGGATACCATCAGCGGGGCGATGTCTGAGAGCGTGCCGCAACTGATCAACAGCAGCATCTCAGTGGTGGGTGCTGGCGCCATGATGTTTGCGCTCAGTTGGCAGATGGCCATCGCCGCGCTCATCACATTTCCGCTCGTGGCGTTGTCGCTTCGCTTGATTGGTATACGGACGCGCCAAGGCTTCCGGGACCGGCAGCAGCGGCTGGGACAGCTGAACGGGTTAGTGGAAGAGACCATCAGCGGGCAGAAGGTGGTGTTGATCTGCAGGCAACAGCCGTACGTCACCAGGCAGTTCACCGCAGCCAACAACAGTTTACGGCAGGCAGCCGTGGCCGCCACCATCTATGTAGGACTGATGGGACCGGTGATGGGTGTCTTCCGGAACCTGGGATTCGCAATTCTGGCAGGCGCGGGCGGTTATCTGGTGGTGATTGGCCTGACAACCATCGGTACAGTCGCTGCCTTTATGAATTATGCGGATCACTTCAACCGGCCGCTGGTGCAACTGGCTAACCTGTATGCGTCGGTACAGATGGCGCTGGCCGGCGCTGAGCGCGTGTTCGCCGTGATCGATGAGGCCCCCGAACCGCCCGACAGTCCGGACGCCTGGCCGTTGGAACAGACCGATGGCGCCGTGACATTCGACCATGTCACCTTTGGATATCAGCATGAACATCCTGTCTTGACCGATGTGAGTTTTACCGTGGAACCGCATCAGACAGTCGCACTGGTTGGCCCAACCGGCGCAGGAAAGACCACCATCATCAACCTGCTGACTCGGTTTTATGATGTGGATTCGGGACGCATCCTGCTTGATGGCCGGGACATCCGGCACATTCGCCGGGATAGCCTGCGACGGGCGCTGGGGATTGTGCTGCAGGACACTTTCTTGTTTTCCGGCACCGTACGGGACAACATTCGCTACGGCAGGTTGGAGGCTTCCGATGCAGAGGTGGAAGACGCGGCGCGGCGGGCAAACGCTGACGGCTTCATCCGGTGTCTGCCGCATGGCTATGACACAGTGCTGAGCGAAGCCGGCGGCAGTCTCAGTGAAGGCCAGCGTCAGCTGCTGGCCATTGCACGCACCCTGCTGGCTGATCCGGCTGTGCTGGTGCTGGATGAGGCGACCAGCAGCGTGGACACCCGTACCGAAGTCCATCTGCAGCATGCGATGCGGCAACTCATGCAAGGACGCACCTGTTTTGTTATCGCCCATCGCCTGAACACCATACGTGAGGCGGATGTGATCTTCGTAGTGGAGGGGGGACGTATCGTGGAGCGTGGGACTCACGATGCGTTGCTCGCTCAACGGGGTGCGTATTACCGACTGTACCAGGCGTCGTTCGGCGCCACAGCCTGAACGGACCCGGTTATACCCATCCGGCTGACGCCGCACTCATCTTGATCCGCTCTGCGTTCACTCAGTGTACAGGGCGCGAACTCCGCTGAGAGGACTGCTGATGACCATTCATCGCAACGCCAACATCGACCGGTTCACCGGTTTTGCGGACTGTTACGACAGGCACCGTCCGCAACCGCCGGAGATCATCACTGCGATACTCACGCAGTTGCTGGGTGACCCTGCTCCATCCCTCGTGGTCGACCTGGGCAGCGGCACAGGCTTGTCAACGCGCATCTGGATCGGAAGGGCGCGGGAGGTGATTGGTGTCGAGCCGAACGCCGATATGCGTCGCGTCGCGGAGGCCAACACGCCACGGGCCTCCGGCATCCGGTACACCGACGGCCACTCAACGCATACAGGTCTGCCGGATGGCGCCGCGGATTGTGTCTGCTGCTCCCAGGCGTTCCATTGGATGGAACCCGAACCAACGATTGCCGAGGTGCACCGCATCCTGCGTCCCGGCGGTATCTTTGCCATCATCGACTGTGACTGGCCGCCGACGATACACTGCGAGGCGGAACAGGCTTACCAGTCACTATCGACACGTGTGGCCGCACTCATCCGGCAACTGCAGAGCGCGGACGCAGCGCATCAATGGCCGAAGGACAGGCACCTCGCCCGCTTGCGTGAGAGCGCGTGCTTCCGGCATGTGAAGGAGATTGCCGTACACCACGCCGAAACCGGCAACGCGGACCGCTTCATAGGACTGGCGCTCAGTCAGGGCAGTCTGCAGACGCTGTTGAAACAGGGACTCAGTGAAGACGCTATCGGCTTAACCGACTTCCGCGCCAAGGTCGTCTCCTTGCTGGGTGAGACGCCCCGTCCGTGGTACTTCAGTTACCGCGTGCGGATGGGAGTGAAGTAACCAGGTGCTTGTGGACTTCCGCACTGGCGGGATAGTGTCCACGGCGCCTTGATGCGCGGTCTTTCGGGTTGCCTGTCATGGTGGTATTATCACTGCACTACACCGTATGACAGCAAGGGCCCAACAACCTAAGGGGGGACGCTGACGCCGGTCCACGTGAACGTGATCCTGCCGCGAGCGCATGGAAGACTTTAGGACGTTGCTGGATGCGGCAACATGGAGACGACGGGAGTGCGCAGCGGGAAGACAGGCGCCAGGCGCGTATGGATTTTGTGGGGCGGGGCAGTATGACATGCATCGTAACCGAAAGGTCTGATGATGCCGTTCGATGACCAGATACTCACTCCACAGGGGCCGGAGACGTCCACCGCTGGCGGGCAGTCCGATGACCCTACGCCAGAGCCGGTTGTCGATCCGGATCTGTCACCCTTGGCCTTCGAAGATCGGTTTGAACCGCCGATCTATGCCGCTTGGTTGACATGGCCGATAGTGATCGGATCCTTCGCCAGTGTTTTCGATATCCCGTACTATGCAATCTGGATATCCATTGTGGCGTTTATCACGTTTCTGCGCTATCTACACCACCGACAGATACTCAGGCGGCCCGGTCGGATATTGGTCAGCGCATGGCTGTATCTGTTGCTGGTGAGCCTGGGTTACAGAGATGATCTGTTCGGCTATTTAGCTGGTGTCGCGCACTTCAGGTATTTGGGCAAGCGTGATTGGCCGCGGCCGTCGTTTCAGGGTAACTGGACGATGCTGTTGTGTGCTGTTTTGTTGACTGCCGTCCGTGTGTTGCGCTGCACCGTGCACGTACACATCCTGGGCGGAGTTAATGCCGATAAACGTCCGCCGGGAATGACGCTGCTGCAATACTACATCAAACTGGGCGGGTACCGCACGGCGCTGCTCAGTTTGGGGTACCACGTGATGGGGCTCCTATACTCCGTACCGTCTGTGACCCGCATCCCGATTCCCGATCAATGGTGTCGTAATGGAGCAGGGACCCTATCACTGCCGGCGTCGGATGCGATCGACAACGAACCGATGACTGTAGAGCCCAATCGGATAGTCCGGACAGGACCGTGACATCCCGCCAAACCATGCCGAGACACGGACTACGATCCGGCACGGCAGGAGCCAACCCGCACCAGGGATAAAGGAGCCTTATATCAGCGGACGCGCTCCGGAGACAGCGCCGTCTGCGTGCGTCATCTGGTCCGGAGGCGCAGAGAGGTGGATCATGGCGATGCGTGAACCCGATGTCGAACAGGCCAGCCGCTGGTGGCCTGAAATGCCCAATGTCTGGACGCCGGTGGGCTGGAAGCATCACCTGTTTCGGTTCAATGTGTGGCACAACGGCATCATCCTGGCTGAGCCGCACCCACCTACGGTGTTCCCCAAACGGCACACGTTGCCGTATGCCGGTCTGGGTGTACAGGTGCAGGTGATCCCGTCGGCTGACGGTGCCTTGCCAGCGTCCCGCACCGATCCCTACCCGGTGACAGACAGCAATGGCAACCGGTTTGGACGGCAGGGATGGACCGCCGACGCGGCGCCGGTGTTATGGACCGAATGGCGTCAACCCCATATGAGCTTGAATGGAGTGGTGGTCAGGCAGGATCTGTTCGCTCATCTGTATGGATCGCATGAAGTCATCACCGGTATCGAGCCGTTGTTTGGGTGGGTGCGTGTGCAGATCACCGATATCCTGGAGTCCATACCGCGCAACACCGTGACACTGCTGGTGAAGTTGAACGCCCCCCATATGAGCATCAGCATGTGGTCGCTGGACAACTCGCTCATCACGCCATCGGCTTCCGCGTACCCGCGGGCACTGATATGGACTCCATGGAATGGAAAACAACCTGGAGGCCTGGTCACAGAGGCCAATGGCACGGTGCGTCTGGCGGCGGTTTCAGCGGACGTCCTGGACTTTACCTGGCAGGACCGGTCAGCCAACACCCGTGATCACTGGCTGTTTGTCACACTGCCGTCGCGGATCGGAGCCACTTGTGATTTGTTGATCCCCTTTGTGCCGGTCGAGCGTGACGTGGCCGAGGCCGAACTGGCGCTGGGGTATGACGCAGCACTCACCGCCAGTAACCGGTTTTGGAGCGCGGCACCGGATACAGCAGCCCATATAGATACGCCTGAACCGCTGGTGAACGAAGCGCTGCGAAACTTGCCCCGGTTCGCCGGCGTGATCTCTGAACGGGTTCCGGATACCGGTGACTACATCGCTCTGGTGGGTTCCTACAACTATGCGAGCGTCTGGGCTACGCCGCAGTCGATGCTGATGCACATGCTGCTGGATCCGTTGGGATACCACGACGAAGCGGCGCGGTATCTGAACGTCTACAAGCGTACGCAAGGCGTGTCAAAGCCTCCCGGACCTGAGTATCCCGATCATCCCGGGTATCTGTCCGCTCCCCGCAGTGTATCCGCAATCGATTGGATCACCGATCATGGGGCGATCCTGCATGCGGTGGCGACACACGCACTGCTGTCCGGCGATCTGGAAACCCACCTTGAGCTGATCGTCAAGGCCTGTATGTTCATCCGCGATGCCAGGCGTATTGAGGGGCATGCCGGCGTGCCGGGGTTGCTCCCGCCGGCTTCATCCACCGATCGCGATACTCCGGAGCAGAGCGTCTGGGCGGAGGGATGGTGTTACCGCGGATTGCTCTCTGCGGTGAAAGTCCTGCGCTTGGCCGGACATCCCGCGGCTGATACATATGCCCAGGAAGCCATTGAGTACAGGGAACGGTTTGTAACGGCGTACCGTGCGAAGATCGCCGCATCCGGCGAGTGGACAGACCGCTCAGGCGCTGTCAGACAACATGTCCCTAACTCGTTCATCGGCGGTGACGACACCCATCCATTTCATCTGGACGGTGGACCGCTGTTCCTGGTGTTTGCGGGTCTCATGTCCGCCGATGATCCCGTGATGCAGGATATCCTCGCCTGGTTCCGCGAGGGGCCCAACACCCGCACATATGACCCGTCAGGAAACTTTCATCAGCCGGCGGTGCTTCAACATGAGATGTCCAGCTGTGAGCCGTGCTACAGCTGGAATGCGTTCCATTCATGGCAGTTAGGCGACCGCCAGCGGTATCTGGAATGCCTGTACTCACTGCTCACCGGTGGAATCTCGCGTCAAACGTGCATCTCGTCTGAGCATCGCGGCGGCATATCGGGCACCCAGTTTGTCGCCGCGTTGTGGGCTTACCTAGTGCGTTTGGCTGTCATCGATGATCAACTGCAGGACGGTGTTGTTCATCTCATGCGACTGGCGCCAACAGCATGGGTATCGCCGGATCAGACCACCCGATTCGAGAGGATGCCCACCGAATACGGACCGGTTTCGCTGTGCTGGCGGTTGTCCGGATGCGGGGCCGAACTGCTGTGTGAATGGTCCGCTCACTGGCGCCGGCAGCCGTCTGCGGTCCAGTTGCATGTACCGCCGCTGCCGGGTTTGAAGCGGGTCGTACTCAACGGCGTTGGCTTCGATGTCGGCAGCGGTGAGGTATTGGAGCTAACGCCGTGATGGCGGCAACTCCAACAGGTATACTTCACAACAGCTACACACCAGACCCAGAGGAGGCGATGTGCATGCAGACAACGTGTCGTTGGTACGCAGTATCGCTGATCGGTCTTGTGTGCCTGTGGATCGCATCCTGCGCCTCTGCCAGTTGGTGGGATGACGGGGCTCGCGCCGCCGTTCGCAGCGAGATCCGGTCACAGACCGACTGGTCACGTGTAGTGTTCATCCGCGCGTCTGCTCCACGTAATCTGTCTGTATCTACCGTCGCCGTTAACGGTGAAGGGCTCGCTACGGACCGTCCTGGCTGGGGCGGTATGCCATTCCGTTATTCCGTAACACTGCGGCGCAGTGACCGCTGGTATACCCGTCTTCATGTGCAGTTTGCCGACGGCACTGAGCTGCGAGGCTCCGATGAGTGGAGAGCGCCGCACAAAGGCGATACGCCGGACGTACACATCACGTCGCCGCGCTGGTACCAGGTTACGCCTGCCAGCCGGGTGTTGTTGGCAGGCGACGGCAGACCACGGGCGGACGTTCAGGTTACCCTGTATGCCCGTGATGGACGGAAGGCCGCTCAACGCACCGTTCGCACGACAGCACGGGGCGCTTGGTCGACTCACGTCACACTCGCGCCGGGCAACTACCGCATGACGGCTGTCAGCGGGTCATCCGAAGACGAACTGCGGTTCGCCGTAAGGCGGCAGACGGGTTCCTGGAGTAATGAGGACACCGACACTTGGACATGGGACGGTTGGCTTCGGACAGACAGAGTAGAGGCGTCGGGGCGGCTGATCATTGACGCGCCCCGCAGCGGCGTTCTGGTAAAGGGACCGCCCGTTTGGTTGCGTGGCCGCGCCGCTGACGGCACGGTGACCGTCAGCCTTGACCATGGCTCTCATCGGGTGTACCACAACGAGGCGGTACCCGTGCGCCGCGGGCGCTGGGCGATCCGGGTTGTGTTGAAGCCAGGTACGCATCGACTGATCGTTCAAGCCGGCGATCGACGGATAGAGAGCAAGTTCACGGTGCGGTGATGCCGTATCAGTTTAGGTCCATGACTGTCGCCGTAATGGTGCGGGTCTTGCTCGTGACCGGATGGATCGCTGTGAGCCCGATAGCCGTTCACGCGACGCGAGACTGGCGCAATGAAGCGGAGTGGCATATACGCCAAGTGATGGCCGACAGCCGAAGCCCTGGACGAGTGCTGGTGGCCAAACACGCCGTCCGCAAAATGATTGCCGGAGAGGCGGTAGTCTGGGGTGAGGGGTTGCTGGCGAAAGGAGCGGCTGGATGGACCGGTATCCCGTTCGCGTACACCATGCGCATCCGTCTTCGCGATCGTCACTACCGCCAGCTGCAGTACTGGGTCGCCGATGAGGATGAATACTTCGACAGCATGTACTGGGAACCTCTGCATGCCTCCATTCGGCCCGTACTGCGCATTACCTGTCCGGAATGGTATGCGATCACCGCATCGTCGCATGTGCCGTTGAATGGCACGGCTAGACCCATGGCCGGGGTCACCCTGCGCATTCATGCCCGTGATGGCAGGCTGGTGACAACGCGCAGCGTGCAAAGTGACCGAACCGGCAGATGGCGTGTGACGGTCAAGCTGAAACCCGGCAGTTACCGCTGTGTCGCACTCATGGGCAAGCATGCGACCGAGGTGCGATTTGCCGTGCGGCGTCAGACCGGCACATGGAGCAACGAGGAGCCTGGCGTATGGCGCTGGGATAACTGGCTGACAACCATGCGCCGTCCTTTCGCGCCAGCCGTCGGTCTATACATCGACTCCCCCCGGTTCGAATCCCATGTGCGCGGATCGAAGGTATGGCTACGCGGACGTGCGCGGGCACATGAGGTGATTCTCAGCGTTGATCATGGGTACGAGCGGGTGTTCCATCGGAAGGTGCGTGTGCATCAGGGACGCTGGGGTGTGCGTGTTCCGGTGAAGCGAGGCGTCCATCGGGCGATTGTGCGGGCGGGCATACCTACCGTCGAATGTATGTTCACCGTACGCTGAGACCCGTCTTGGCGTCAGCAGGATGCCGCGAACCGGTTGGCGAATGTAGCAAAGACGTCATGGCCTGACAGACCGTTGGGACCAGTCACACCACCGAATTGAGGTAACAATGCGGATCTCTATTGCATGTTTGTCCGGAGTGCTGTGCCTGTTTGCAGCGTTGGGGGCGTCGGCAGCATCCGACAAGTTGATAACCGTGGGTAACACGCAGGAACTGCTGGCTGCGGTGAAACAGGCAGGGAAAGGTTCTGTAACGATCACCATGAAGCCCGGTGCTTACGTGATTGACCAGCCGCTTCGATTCACCGATACGCCATTGGTGAACCTGCGGGGAAGCGGGTGGAACACGCAGTTGATCCGTCGCGGTGCGGGAGACGCGGTCGTGTTTGCCCGTGCGGGCTTCTGCAGCGTACGGGACCTGCTGATTGAAGGCGACAAGACAGCCGCATCCGGTTCTGGCATCGTTTTCGAGCCGGGATGCAGTTCCTGTACTATAGAAAACTGTCGCATCGTGCAGTTTGGCTCCAGTGGTATTCGGTTCCGCGGAGATCCCAAGTCGCCTCAGTCCAGCAACACGGTGCGAAACTGCCACTTAATCAACAATGGGGGCGAGCAGTTATCCAGTCTGCACAACAACGACTTTTACATCATCGGCAACCAGTTCGGTCATGACCGTTGGGGGAGACCTGAGCGTCCACGCGCGGGGTGTCGGCTGGAGCACTCGAGTGCGGGTACCTATTCGGAAAACTACCATTGGGGAAATGTGAACGCCTTGCAGATGGTGCGGTGCAACTTCAATCGACTCGTCAATAACCGCTTTGAAGAGAGCAGTGAAGCGGGAGTGGTGATCGGTGAGGATGCTGAGTGGAGCGGAGGAGCCTATAACATCCTGGTGGGTAACACCATCCATACCAACTCACAAGGAAACAAGGGTGTTCATCCGGCGGTACTGGCTCGGCAGGCATCCATGGTCACATTTACCAGTAACCAGATCCTCAGCTGGGACTCAAACAGCACCATGCATCGCGACGGTCTGGTGCTGGGAGCAGGCTGTAGCCGGTGGATCGTTAAGGACAACATTATTCATCACTGGACAGGAAAGCCGGTGGTGGGAGATGATAGCGCGGCTCACATAATCCGCGACAACATCGTAGACTGAAAGGGTAACCCAGCGGGCAGGCATCCGCTGGCCGAACGGCGAATGGAACGCCTGACATAACACAGCATCAGCAACGTGATGATTATCCCCTGGAGGCACGCTACATGAACATTGAGACCACATCAGACGGACAGGTCACCGTAGTGACCATCAGCGGACGGCTGGATGCAACCACAGCGCCGGCAGCGGAGTCTGCCTTGACCACCGCCATCGATGGCGGTGCGGTACGGATGGTTGCCCATCTGGCCGATATGGACTACATCAGCAGCGCCGGTCTGCGGGTGTTGCTGGCTACTGCGAAAGCATTGTCCCGAAAGGACGGCCGCATTGTTTTGTGCGCGCTTCAGCCTGGTGTACGTGAAGTATTCGATATCAGCGGTCTGCTCTCCATATTTGCGGTCGCTGATACCGTGGAAGCCGCGCGGACGCTGGCTCTGGAGTAGGTCCAGTGGCGGGCGACGTGTTGTATCTGTCAGCGCCGGTCAACGCGCTCGTGGAGGGCATCTACCACGCCGATACCAGCGTTGCCACCATTCGGCAGCACGGTGACATGGGACTGGGCACCTTCAACCATCTGGATGGTGAGATGGTGATGGTGGACGGCGAGGTCTGGCAGGTATCGGGTGACGGACGGGTGCTTCCAGTGGACGATGCGGTCTGCTCGCCATTTGTCGTCGCCACGCATTTTCGGGAACTCAGTCAGGACACACTGTCGGAGGGGTTCACTGACATCGACTCGCTGTATGCCCGATTGGGCGAGCTGTTGATGTCAGAGAACATGATGTATGCGCTGCGTATTGAGGCGGCGTTTACCCATGTGCGCACCCGTTCGGTGCCCCGTCAGGACAGCTACAGGCCATTGGTTGAAGTGACGAAAGACCAGCCAACATTCGACCGGTACGATGTTCGCGGATTACTGGCAGGGTTTTACACGCCGCGTTTCATGTCGTCGCTGAACGTGCCTGGATTTCATCTGCACTTTTTATCCGATGACCGGACGTTTGGCGGGCATCTGCTGCAGTGCAGTGCGCCTCGTGCGCTGGTGCGGGTACAGGTGCTGCGGCAGCTACATATGGATCTGCCATCAACGCTGGCGTTTCTTACCGCTGACTTCAACAGGGACATTGCCGGCGACCTCAAACGCGCCGAGTCGGAATCAACAACGGACTGAGCGGGTTCCGCGACGTGCGGCTACACCAAATGCATCGAAAGGGACCGGATAGATGAGCTTCTTCACACGATCTCTGGCACGACGCATGGCTGTGTTCATCCTGCTTGGCGCCGGTTTAGTACTGGCGGTGATTTTGATCTACAGCCATGTGGCCCAGAGCAACCGGATCCTGTCCGCAACGCGACGCGAAGGAGACATCCTGGCCCGGGCGGTGACTTACCAGATCGAGGTGGAGGTTGCGCGGGCCGAGGCCGTGGTGCAGCAGTCTGCGGTATCGCTGAAAGAACAGCCATTCAGCCGGGCCTTCTGTCAGCGGTACATTTATGACACGCTGCATGGCCATCCGGAACTATACGGTATGGCGATCGCGCTATCCCGGCCGACGGCCGCACGTTCCGACTTTCGTATTCTGTACGGCTGGCGCCACTCTGATCAGATCCGCGTCGCCGACCGCCCGTCTGTGGAAGACGACTATAAAGCCGACTGGTTTATACTGCCTTCAGAACGGCGTCAACCAGTTTGGACAGAACCCTATTTCGATGCGCAAGGCGGCACTGATATGGTTACCTACTCCGTGCCGATCATGAAGCAGGGTGAAGTCGTTGCGGTTGTTACGTGTGACCTCAGTCTGACCGGTATTCAAAAGATGGTCGATGCGTTGCCTGTGGGTAAAGGCGGCATGGCCGTGCTGTTGTCGCAGGCAGGTGTCTTCATTGCGCATCCGGAAGAGAACATGCGCATGAAAGAGACCATCTACACGCTGGCAGACTCTCTCGAACGACCGGATGACCGGCGAACCGTTCGTCTTCTGGGAGATCGGATGTTGAGCGGCGTTCCTGGTCATATGCGGTATCGCCGACCGTTTGGCCACTTCATGGCGTGTACTCATTACCGTAAGGTGCCGTCCACAGGATGGGTGTTCGGGATCATCCGGGCCGAGTCAACGGCGCTGGCTCCGCTGGTGCGGTTGAACTGGATCACCGCGTTGATGGGAGTCGTGGGATTGCTGCTGCTGCTGATCCCGGCGGTGGCGATCGCCTGGTCGGTCTCCCGTCCCTTGCGGGAACTGGCGCGTTCCGCACGGCTGTTGGCAGAAGGTCAATTTGACGCACCGCTGCCGGACGTGCGTCGGGCCGACGAGGTCGGGCACCTGAGCGCAGCGTTCGACCGTATGCGGACGGACCTGAAGCGGTATATCTCCGACTTGACGTCGACCACTGCAGCCAAAGAACGGATCGCTGGTGAGCTGTCGGCAGCGCGCGGCATTCAAATGAGCATTGTTCCAAAGCTGTTTCCTCCGCTGCCGGACCGTCCCGATGTCGATCTATACGCATTACTGATACCGGCCCTGGAGGTTGGGGGCGATCTGTATGACTTTGCATTGCTTGATGATGACCACCTGTATGTCGCCATCGGTGATGTGTCGGGTAAAGGCGTGCCGGCCAGTCTGATGATGGCGGTGGGCAAGACGCTGTTGAAATCTACGGTCCAGGTGGTCCGAGACCCTGCGCGCGCGTTGCAGCATGTCAATGAGGAACTGGCCGAGGGGAACGACACCTGTATGTTCATCACCATGTTCTGCGGCATTCTGAACCTGAAGACAGGCGACTTCATCTACGCCAACGCCGGACATAACCCTCCGCTGATTGCACGACGTGACGGTAATGTAGAGCTGTTGAAGGAACGCCCGGGGCCCGCGCTGGCCATCTGCCCGGGCGCCAAGTACGCCTCGCGGGTTCGCAAGATGACGCTGGGTGATTTGCTGCTGCTGTACACAGATGGCGTCACAGAAGCCATGAGTCCCGACGATCAGCTATACGGCGAGGAGCGGCTGCTGGCGTTTGTGCAGCGGGAAGGGTACCTGTGTGCCAAACCGCTGCTGGAAGCGCTGGGGAACGATGTGCGGGCTCATGCCGCAGGCGCGCCACAGTCTGACGACATTACCGCGCTGGCCGTGCGGTTCCGCGAAGCGCCTTCAGAATCCGAAGAGACACCGGATTACACCCATGCGGAACCTCCGCGGGAACCCGACTCCACGCTGGTGTTGCGGAATACGTTGGATGATCTGCCGCGGCTGGCCGAGTGGTGTGAGTCACTGGGCGTAAGCGGACTGGCTCCCGATCCGCTGCGCTCCAGCTTGAATCTGGCGCTGGAGGAGTGGGTGGTCAATGTGATCTCGTATGCGTACACCGATCAGGCGGAGCACGCGATCACGATCCGGCTCTGGCGCGACCAACACGAGTTGTTGTGCGTGATCGATGACGATGGGCGTCCCTTTGATCCCACCGCTCAGGCCGAGGCGGATACGACACTTGCGCTGGAACACCGTCGGATTGGTGGATTGGGCATCCACTTCATCCGTAACACCATGGACCGTTTCACCTACCGACGCGAAGACGGACGGAATATCGTCAGCATGGCCAAGAGACTGTGTAACACCTGACGTCTTGGCCCATGATGGGCGATACGGTAACATAGTAGTCATGCAGGTCAAATCCGGACTGATCTGGCAAATAGCGCTATGTGTCATGCTCCGTAAGGATCCGGGCTGAGGGAATCTGCAGACACAGAAGCGGCAGGAACCGCTTGCTATGAGGCCCACTACTTCCCTTCAGGAGGCGAGCCGATGTCATTGGATGTAGCGCAGTTCGCAGACGAAGTCGTATCTCGGTCGGTATCCGCTGGCGCTGTATTCGCTCAGCTGGATCAGGCAGAGACGGACCGCATTGTCGATGCTGTGCATCGTGCGGCGTTTAACGATCGGGTCAGACTGGCGCAGATGGCCCACGAAGAGACGGGCTTGGGACGCTGGCAGGACAAGGTCATCAAAAATGTCGCGGCGTCACAACTGGTTTATGAACAGATCCGCACCATGAAGACTGCCGGGATCGTTCACGAGGATCCGCTAACCGGGATCACCGAGATCGCTCAGCCCGTGGGGCCGATACTGGCCATCATTCCGGTTACCAATCCTACATCCACAGTGATTTTCAAGATATTGATCTCGCTGAAGGCGCGCAATCCGATCATTATCTGTCCGTCTGGCAAAGCGATTGGATGCTGTGCAGAGACCGCCCGAGTGTGTTATGAGGCAGCACTGGCAGCCGGAGCGCCGGACGACTGCATCCAGTGGTTGACCGAGACCTCACGTGAGCAAACGCATGCGTTGATGACGCACCGCGGGCTGGCGCTGATCCTGGCGACCGGCGGATCCGGTTTGGTTAAGTCCGCCTACAGTTCGGGAACACCGACTTTGGGTGTAGGCGCCGGAAATGTGCCGGTATTTATTGACACCAGCGCAGACATTCCCTTCGCTGTTGACCAGATACTCGTGTCCAAGCTGTTTGATAACGGCACGATCTGCGCCAGCGAGCAGGCGATCGTGGTCGAGCAGTCGATAGCCGGAGCGGTTCAGACGGCATTTGAGGCCCGGGGAGCGCGCTTCCTCTCCGCCGACGAGATCCGCAAACTGGAAGAGGTGGCTTATGACACCCGGAAGGGGGCGATGAACCCGGAAATCGTCGGGCAACCGGCTGTACAAATCGCGCGCAAGGCCGGCATTGATGTCGCTGATGATGTAACGGTCTTAGTCGCTCCTTTAGCAGGGGTCGGGCCGCAATACCCGCTTTCTGGGGAGATCCTGGCCCCGATTCTGGCCTTCTATGTGGAGTCGGGTTTCATTGAAGCGGTCAACCGGTGTATTGACCTGAACTTTTACGGAGGCATCGGTCATACCGTCAGTCTGTTCGCCAACGATCAGGCGCGGATCAATGAGTTTGCACTGTTGATGAACGCCGGGCGCATCGTGGTGAACTCGCCGTCCTCACAAGGTGCAGTGGGCGGTATGGTAAACATGCTGGACACCTCGTTTACACTGGGTTGCGGCACCGGCGGTAAGAACATCACGACGGATAATGTCACCGCCAAGCATCTGGTGAACATCCAGCGGATCGCCCGGCGGCGGGATAACCTGCGTCTGGCGCGGTTTGATTCGTCGCTGTATCTGAACCCGGACATGGATGTGGACGCCATCGAGGCCATCTACAACCGCAACATGTAGACTACGCACCATTTGGAGGACCGCATGCTGATCGAACATCACGCTGATGGAGTGCGCTGTACATTAGAGGGGCACATTGATACGGTCGTCAGCCAGCAGTTGGATGGTGAGTTGGCGACCGCATTGGCAGAGCCGAAACCTGTTACGCTGGATTTAAGCGAAGTCACCTATATCTGCTCAGCGTTCCTGCGGGTCTGTCTGCACACCGCCAAGTCGGTTGGAGAAGGTCAGTTCCATATCATTGGCGTCACGCCGCCCATAAAACGCGTGTTCATGATGGCCGGATTGGCTGACATTCTCGGTATCGAGTAGGTTGCGGCATGCTGCCGTGAGACGATCACGAGGTGGGGCAGATGAACCGAAAATCAGGCCGCTCGTTTCGCATGGGGTTCAGCCCGTGGCCCTATGCGATGACAGCTGATGCGGTAGCCGAGACAAACCGGTTTGTGACGTCTCACGGCGACATTCTCAGTGAACAGCTAGATGACTCCATACCTTGGGAACAGGCGGCCCGAGGCGAGCCGTACCCGGACGCGTATGTGCAGCAGATGCGCGAGCGCCGTGACCGCCTGGTGGCCGGTCAGCAGCGGCTGTTATACATGACGCCTTTCAACATGGAGCGCAACGGGTTGCTGGCGCACTACCAGGCCCCCGGTACCGCTCCGAACACCGGTTGGACACGGCGGCGATTCCATGAACCGACGGTTATCCAGGCGTACACGCATCACGTGGTGTGGATGATCCGTTTTTTCCAGCCCGACTACCTGATCACCGCCATCGAAAGCAACGAGTACCTGAAGAACGCTCCCGATCAATGGCCGCATTATGTCACCTTCTCAGAACGTGTCCGCAAGCGGGTGAAGCAGTTGTTCCCGCGCTTGCCGCTGAGCGAATCCATCTCACTGCACAATCTGCTGGATCCAAATATACCGGGTAACCCGGAGAGATGGCCTCGTATACAGGCGTTCGTGAAACCGTTCGACTTCGTCGCCGTCAGTTACTACCCGCTGCTGCTGGGACATAAGCGGGCCGATGAGATTGAACGCGTGCTGGTTAAACTGCGCTCACTAACCAACAAGCCGCTGGCGTTTGCGGAGACCGGTCAGCCTGCCGAAACGCTTGAGCTTCCCGCGCATCAGTTGGTGTTTCCCCTGACTCCGGCTGACCAGTCCGCCGCCATGCAGACACTGTTCGACTTCGCTAACCGGGAACAGTGCCTGTTTCTGATCTGGTGGTGCCACCGCGACTATGATGCGCTGTGGGAGACGTTTCCGGCCGATGTTAAGGATTTGGGACGCATTTGGCGTGATCTGGGCGTGCTGGATGAGACAGGCGCACGGCGTGACGGTTACCATCTTTGGGAACGTATGCGCCAGGCGCCTCTCACTCGGTCCAGCCGGTGAGCGGTGGTTGAAACGTTCGGTCACTTCTTTTTGTAGGCGATGTACAGGTCCGCTTCCAGCATTTGCATCTCCCGATCGAAGAAGTGATGTACGAACAGGATGTTGCCGTCGGAGTCTATGTGCGGTTCACCGGCGAAGCTGGAGATGATCTCTTCGGGCGGGCCCCAGTCGCCGTTGGACGATCGTATGGACCGGAACACCGCCGGTCCCGGTTTGCCCCGTCGGCTCTCGCTGGTAAACCACAGGTGCCTGCCGTCGGGTGTCAGATAGGGTTGTGTTTCGCTGTGATCCGGTGAGTTGATAGCCCCCGGCAGCCGATTGGGATCTCCCCAGCCGTCCGGCGTGCGCTGCAGCACATACAGGTCATGTTTGCCGGGTTTTCCATGTTGGGGGAGCGCCGTGTACAGGGAGCGTCCATCTGCAGACAGGCACAGTTCCCCCACATCGTATGTGTCATTCAACTGTTTTCCTGCGTTCTCAATATCTGTCCACTTGCCGTCGTGCAGGCGTGCGGTGTAAAAGTCAATCTCCCGGTAATTGCCGTTACGGACAGAGCAGAACCACAGCGTATCGCCCTGCATGAAGGGGGCGCCGTCAAGCGCCAGGTCTGTATGGAGTGTGACACGTCGGGGTTGTGTCCATTGGCCGTTCTTCCGTTCGGAGACCCAGATGCCTGTCATCGCATCCAGGATCTGCTTTTGGGGCGGGACACGCACGTCCGGTGTGAAGAAGAAGAACAGGCGGTTACCTGCGATGAACGGCGAGTCCTCGGCTCCCGCGGAGTTTACCGGTCCGGGTAATGGGACCGGTTGGCCCCAGGCGGAATGGTTACAGACGGGTGGGAAGAGATCCGCAGCGGGGTGCTGTTTCGGTCGGTCCAGCGGAATGACCCGGCATGTCTGCGTCGGGTGTGGTGGATCGTTCGCGACGCATAGAATGCCGGCCAACAGGCCGAGAGTGATCAATGATCCTTTCATGGCGCTGCCTCCCAGATGGCGGGAACGGAGTGACTCCGTTCCCGCACGGTACGCGCCGGTTGGTGATTAGGGCTCTACCGGTGCGTTGAACGTGTACATGTGCCGGATGTTGTTGGATGTGGTGACGGTCATGGTCAGTGGTTGGGCATTGGGACTGGTTTCAAACAGCCAGAAGCCGGAAAGCTGTTTGCCCGGGGCCAGTTTAGGTGTCGGTATGCGGGTAGAGGATCTGCCGTCATACAATCCTTGTTTGGCCTTGGCCGCTCCGGCATCGGTGTCCATCTCGGTTTTCACGAGTGTCGGGAGTACTGGAAGTTCGCGTACCGACTGGTTGCGGATCTCCACCTGCACGGCCATACCCGGGCGTGTTGAGGACGTATCAGGCTGCATAGCTATGACACGAAAGTCGAACTCGCCCGCCCGGTACCAGACGCCTTGTTGCGCGGACACTTCGCTCAACACCGTGGCGCCGGTCGGGTCGGATGGATCCGCGTAGGCCGGTTCCAGCGGCGCCACCTTGCCCCGAAGGTCATACCGGAGTACAGGAGGCTGGTGGCGCATCACGATGAGTTTGGGGATCTCTCCCTTGGCTGTGACCGGTATGATTGCGAAAGCCTCCACCTTCTGAGCGGGTTTCAACGGCATGCTTAACCTGGCCTTGCTCGTCTCCTGGCCCACCGTCGGCACCGGATTGTAGTTGACATCATCTGCATCGACTGCGGTGAACCCGAATGTGGTTGCATTGGCCAGTAGTTGACTTTTTTCGGGGTTGTGAATGGTATAGCGGATCACCAGCAGTTTCTCTCCGGCTTTAGGTGTGCAGGAGTACGTGCCGATGGCGACTGGGTTGATGGTGTACTGGGCGCTTTTTAGTGTGAAGTTTGCTTGGCTACCCTTCGACCCCAGACTGTACGGTCTGCCGAACACTCCGGCTGCACCCTCCATTTGGGCTGTGCCTTTGGCTCCTATCTGCGTCTGGGCATTGACACACACTTGCATACCAATCCCGGCCAGCAGCAGCGCAATCGTTGACTTTCGTGACAGCATGTCGACACTCCTTACGAATTCCGGCCCACGGTAAAAGCGACCGGATATATACTCTAATGATACCGTGCGGGGTCTGTGGCGCCTCTGATCAGGCCATCACCGATACGCGGGCATGTCGCGTTTCTGCCGCGCCCGTTCGCCGATACGCATCAGCAACTCATACCCGGCCGCACCTAGCAGACAGGTGACTGCGGCAATACCGACGGCAGTTTGGTACGCACCGGTCTGATCAGACAACCAGCCGCCGACCGGTGGGCCCACCAGTGCGGAAAAGCCGTATGCCAAGAATATCCATGGATAAGTGATCGGAAGGTTTGTGTCGCCGTACATGTCACTGACGATCGCGGCGAACAGGACAAAGCATCCGCCGAAGTAGAACGCGATACAGAGGGTGACAACCAGATAGGCGGCGCCCCACGCAGAGGTGACGGGCCACATCGCCAGCATTGCCGACCCTGTCAGCAGCATCCCTGTGGCAAGTTTGCGCGCAGGCCACCGGTCAGCCAGCCATCCCCAGGTCAACCGCCCCACAGCGTTTCCCACGGCGAACACAGAGACCGCGGCGGTCGCGGTCCGAGTATGCAGTCCCCAGTCCAACCCGATCGGTTTGAGGTTACCCACCACCAGTAACCCGGCACATGCGCCACAGAACATACCTAAGACCAGAGCCCAAAACGTCGCATCGGTTACGGGCAACGCATGCATTGCACTGTCATCGCTATCAACGGCTGCGGCTGGCGGAGTCGACATCAAACGGCTGCACACGGCCAGCACCAATCCATACCCGATCGCTTGCCAGGCGAACCATTGGAGTACAGGCATGCCTGCGTGCAACGCCCAAGCGCCCGCATTGGAGAGCGCCACCGCGCCGCCGCCGAAGCCAGCGGTGACCACACCCATCGCCAAACCGTGATGGTGGGGGAACCACCTCGGCGTAACGGCCAGAGGTGCGACATATCCGCAGCCGATGGCGGCGCCGGCAAGCACTCCAATACCCATCAGCACCAGAGCGTACACTCCGCCTGAGAGGGAAGCGAGCAGGTAGCCGGCCGTAAACAGCGCCGCGCTGATCAGGGTTAACCGCCGCGGTCCAATTCGGGGCAGGAGCCTGCCTGAGATGATCATAGTCACTGTAAAACTGCAGATGGAGACGCCGAACACAAGCTGCGTCTGCACATTGGAGTAGCCGTACTGACTTTGCAACGCCGGGACAAAGGTACTCCAGGCATACACGCCGCCGAGACACAGCATCACCAGTGTCGAACCGGCAAGCATCCATAAACCCTGTCTGGCATCTGGCGTTTCGGCGCATTCGATGGTGTGCATCCGCAGGACTCCCAGTGCTTCGGTGTAATGTCGTGCAAGCGAGAGCGGCCTCGCTCAGGCTATGCCGTTGTGCAGTATCTGTTCGGGGCAGTAGCGGCTGGCGACGGGTTGCCTTCACTGCCGCACCTCCCCATCCGCGGTATGATGACAGCTTATCCGGCACGGTGTCAATGATACGGTGAGGGTGAACAGATGATTGTGAAATATATCACGTGAAAACAATCACAAATGGGCGTGTTTTGCGGTAGCATATGTGTGGAGTCCGCGGCACGGTGCATCGACTGCGCAGTGCAGAACAGGACAGATACAGGAGGAACACGATGAACGCCCGACTGGAAGGGGTACTGGAGGATCTGCTCGGGGTTGTTCCCGCGGCTGTGGTGCCGCACAGCCGCCAGGAACTGATCAACATGATCTTCGACACGCCGGAGCAGGATGTGTTTACGGTGGAATATGATGTCCCCGGCAAAGGCGTCATCCAGGAGGCCACCGTTACCCGTTGCCGCAATGGTGTCGCTGTCAACTACCTGGACCCTTACATGCGTCGGCGCGACCCGGACAGCATGGCCATCGGCGACGAAGAGCTAACCGATAAAGAGCGTTTTTCCGACCGGTTTGGCGGTTCCTTTATACCTGTGCGTGAACGTATCAAAGCGTGGCTTGCCCATCAGCAGTTGATAGTCGTTCCGTTTTCTGCCGGAATGCCATCGCTGGGATATGACGCCCTGTTGATCGCACCTCGCAACGCGGCCTTTTTTGCCGCCGGCCTGGCGGACTTGCAGGGCATGCGTCCTCTGCATGAAGTGGACGAGACGTTCCATCCGCGGTCGGTGATCTATGTAGCGCCTCCATTTCGGCACACGGACTGCGATGGGCAACAGGTCGTTGTGCATCATCGTGTGAATGGGCTTCACGAGATTTTTTCATTGAACCTGTACCCGGGTCCCAGTGCGAAAAAGGGCGTATATGGCGTGCTGCTATCCCTTGGAGCTGCGGAAGGCTGGCTGACGGCACACGGATCCACGGTACAGGTTGTGACCCCGTATGACAACGTCATCACGATCATGCATGAGGGTGCGAGCGGCGGTGGGAAGAGCGAGATGCTCGAGTATCCGCACCGGGAGTCCGACGGTCAGCTGTTGATCGGCACGAACCAGGTCACAGGATAACGCGAGATTGTTCCTCTGCGGCAGGGGTGCGAACTGCGTCCCGTTACCGATGACATGGCGCTTTGCCATCCCAGTTTTCAAAACACTAACAAGCTGGTGGTGACCGATGCAGAAGACGCCTGGTTTGTGCGCATCAACCATATCACCAGCTACGGCACAGATCCGCACCTGGAATCTTTGTGCGTTGCGCCTCCGGAACCGCTGGTGTTTCTCAACACGTATGCTGCTCCCCGCAGCACCTGCCTGATCTGGGAACACATTGAGGATGCTCCGGGCAAGCCATGCCCGAACCCTCGGGTGATCCTGCCGCGGCACATGATTCCGGGGATCGTCAATGAACCCGTCGAAGTTGATGTGCGCAGTTTTGGAGTCCGGATGCCGCTTTGCACCAGGGACAATCCGACATACGGTGTGGCCGGGCTGGTGCATCTGCTACCGCCGGCACTGGCGTGGGTCTGGCGGCTGGTGGCGCCGCGCGGAGACTCCAATCCAAGCATCACGGACAGCTGCGGGATGAGCAGCGAGGGGGTGGGCTCCTTCTGGCCGTTCGCCACCGGCAGAAAGGTGGAGTTTGCCAATCTGCTGTTGGAGCAGATACGCAGCACGCCCGGCACGCGGTACGTGTTAATCCCGAACCAGCATGTAGGCGCTTGGAAGGTGGGCTTCATGCCGCAGTGGATCGTGCGGGAGTACCTGGCCCGGCGCAGTGGCGCGCGGTTCCGACCCGATCAACTCACACCGGCGCGATGCAGTCTGTTGGGATATGCGCTGAAATCCATGGTGATTGAAGGGGTGCATATCCCGCACAGCCTGCTGGAGGTTAACCTGCAGCCCGAGGTGGGTGACGAGGCGTACGATGCGGGAGCGCGTTGCCTGGAAGAGTTCTTCCACCAAGAACTCAGCGCGTATCTGTTGGACGACGACCTTGATCCGATGGGACGTGAGATCATCACTTGCACACTGGATCACGGCACGCTGGACGACTGGGAGCGCATCATCCCACGCGTGTAGCCGACGCATAGACATACGGAATGACCCGTCCCCGTATCCGGGGGCGGGTCTAGTCATTGCAGGAGTTGTACTGCGTTGCAACGTACTTGACCACCAGGGAGGTGGCGGCATGGGGTGTGCGATGCGGGTTGGCTGGTGTTTGAGTCTTGTTTGGTGCCTGATGGGATGCAGGGCCGTGGCCGGACCGGAGTATTCAGCGCGTATAACAGTATTTGCTAACAGGGAAACGGGCGTGATGCAGCGCACGCTGTTCGGTACGAACATAACGCCCGGAGACCGTGAGCGGATGCGGGATCCCCAGGTGATACATCGAGTTCGCGAAATGGGTATCGGCAGTTGCCGGTTTCCAAACGGGTGTTTGGCCGATCTGTACAACTGGAAGGCGCCAAAACCGGATGAGGCAAGCGTGGATGACTGGCTGACATTTTGTGACGCTGTAGATGCCGAACCGTACTACACGCTGAACATGCAGGGAGGCACCGAAGGGCTGGATGGTTCGCCTCCCGATGGCGCGTCTGTTGCCGAGCGGATTCGGTACAAGCATCATGCGCCAAATCCCTGTGGCTACACTAACTACCACTACGGCACGCTGGAAGAGGCTCTGGAACTGGTGCAGCGGTATACCATTGATCGCGTGCTGGCCGGATTGCGACCGATTTTGCATTACGAACTGGGCAACGAGAACTGGGGTCAAGCGTTCACCGACTTCCCACCCGGCATCTACGGGCAGACAGCACGCGCCTACGCCGCCGCCATGCGTCGGCTCTGGGATGACGCTCAGCGGCGTCATCCGGAGTTGACCTCACACAGACTGCATATCACGGCGGTTGGCTTCCCGGTGATGGGCAACAACATGAAAGATCCCAACACACCGGACCGACAGACGAACATCCTTTGGACAGCCGAGTTGAACCGTCTGCATGTCGATGGCCTGATCGACGCCGTGCAGGAGCACTACTATCCTTACGGCAATGCCGACGGGGGGACACTGGCCTGGGTGACGCATAACCTGCGCAACATCTGGCTGGTGCGGCGTGGCGTGCCGAATCCGGCGCTCAAGGGATATCAGGATCCCGCGCTCGCCTACGCCATGCCTTTGGAGTGCACAGAGTGGAATGTCAAGTGCTGGGGACCTGCGTACCGTCCGGTCGCCGTCACCAACCCTGATTTTGAGGCAGGAACGGAGGGATGGACACGCGATGGCGATGCACGCGCCGATCCGATGGCGCGCCGTCGTGGTTTGGCGGGACTGCTCATGACCGCGACGCATCGTCACCCTGTTGAGATCAGACAGCGTATCCAGCTGCCCACGGGTACCCGCATCGTCCTGTTCAGCGCGTGGGTCTCCACGTCCAAACGCCAGGCTGTAACGCTGGAGATCCTCTCAGCAGACGGATCGGCCCCGGGTAACAGACTGGGCGCATGGAGTTCCCAGACACCAGGACGCTGGGAGCGCCTCATGATCGCCGGGCGTCCAGGGCCGGATGTCACGCAAATCGACTTGGTGGTGCGTACCGCTCCGGGGCGCCGTGCGTATATGGATGCTGTTTCCGTGCATGTGACCGATGCGGAGCGCGGACACGCATCGCTCTCCGCGCAGACATATGAGCAGGTGCTGTTCTGTGTGGATGCCCTCCGTGAGATGGTGACGCAGGGGTGCATGCGGTCTCATCTGCATCACCTGGCGGGAGACTATGCTTGTGGACAGATGACATCAGCCGGCCTGGTCAAGCCTTTGGGACTGGCGTACCAGCTCTTTACCGGGCGTACCGGTGATCGTGTGGTGCAGATGCGCGTGTCGACACCTGTGTATGCCCATCGCACCGCGGGAGCGCCGTGGGCCACGGACTTTAACGGACTGGCCCCCGATCGATCGGATGTACCGGCGCTTACCGCCCTCGCGACGCGAGACGCGCGCTGTCTGTACATCCTGTTGGTCAACCGTTCATCGGACCGTACCGCTTCCGTTCGGATTGGTATCGAAGGGGCACGCGTGAAATCGGGAATGGATATCCGGATGTTGTCAGGAGCCGATCTGGACACTGAATGCGGCGTTCTTTCAGACACCGCAGGGTTGTTCGCGCCGCATGTTCCGGTAAAGGTGGCTCCGCTGTCGGTGCAGATGCTGCAGCTCACAGTGGAAAATTAACCTGGCGTGCGCCTGAAGGTACACTATCATCAGTGAACCTGATGACTTTTCGATGCTTGGATCATATCCCGCGATCAGCAATCGCCTGGCTGCTTATTCCGTACCTAGCCATGGTAACGGGATCGGGGTTCTTGCATGTCGGTCAGCATCAGGTCAACAGTCCGCTTCCCGGGCCTGGTTCCATCTCTTGCGTCTGTGATCCGGATGCGTCGCGTCCAGACGTCCAGACCTTATTTAACTCGGAGACCAAGTTCCGTCACGCTTGTGCGGTGTGTATGTGGTATGGCGCCAATGTATCTGGCGAACCCGTCACCGCACAGAACCTCTTCGCGGTCCCTCCGCTGGTATCCACGTACCGGACGCCGCACCTGTCACATTGTGCGCCGGCATACGATCCGGCTTCGCGCGGTCCTCCCACCTCTGCGCTCTGATCTTCGACATTTGCCCTGACGCCTTCGCCGTTGTCATACCGGTGTATAACCATCGGTTGTAAATAGTACAGGCGTCCCGTGTTCGCATGATCTCATGCGCATCCGAGGAGGACTTATTTTTTGAACCGCAGATTTGCGTTTACGTTGATCGAGCTGCTGGTGGTGATAGCGATCATTGCCATCCTGGCAGCGATCCTGTTCCCAGTGTTCGCATCCGCACGCGAAAAGGCGCGGCAGACCTCGTGTCTCTCCAACGTCAAGCAGATCTCTACGGGTATGATGATGTACTTGCAGGACTAAGACGACCGCTTAGTCACCGTTGACAGCTTCTACCGCTGGTATATGCCATTGCAGCCGTATGTCAAAAACCATCAGGTGTTTCGATGCCCGTCGATGGGCAGCGATGCCGGAGGGAATGCCCGAACTCACTATGTGATGAGCGGCCTGTTCGCTCATGGGTTGCCTATAGGGGTGTTTCAGCAACCTGCGAGTACTGTCATGATTGCCGAACGCGAAGCCGGCAAGCCGTATGATGGGTACCATCCCTGGCCCAGTGAGACGATCGGCAACTGGGATGACCTGAATGCCTATATCGCCCCTGATGGTCACAACTGGTTGGTGGAGCACATCGCCAAAGCACGGCACAACGGCGGCAGCAACTACGGCTTCGCCGATGGGCATGCGAAGTGGATGCGCTGGGAAGCCCTGCTGACAGAGCCATTGCCCGGCATGTTCAACCCTGATCGCTTGAACCCCGACCTGCACGATCACGGATGGGATGATGACGATGATCATGACCATTCTCATTAAGCAATTTTTTTATGCTGTATTTTTT
>CAZHSN010000031.1:24581-26802 GCA_964535125.1 uncultured bacterium | reverse complement strand
CCCTCCGTAAGTATCCGATAACCTGTGCCGTCATACGCCACGTCATCTGCCCGAGTCGGCCAGTCGCCGGAGACTGGACCACAGCCCGGGGCTGAGTCATCGATTTCCACTACCCATCGGGGCGTGATGTCGTCCCTCATCCGTTTCATAGGACGCCGCAGTGTTACCGTACGGGATGTACGGCCGGCATTGAACCAGACCTCGCCCTGTTCGAATGTGCGGCTGTACAACGGCTCGCCCGCCTCGGTTACCCGAAGGCGCGTCACCAGGAACGCCGCTTGGCCGGGAACATGCCACTGGAGGGCGTAGTCGGTGTGGGTGTCCGGCGTGACGGTCATCCGGATCGGCCACCATGCGCCGTCACTCAGCTTCACATCCATGCGGCCGCGGTCAAACCGTTCCCATCCACCTGTCTCCGTGCGCAGGGTGACACAGACGATCTCGTCCGGTCGGCGCAGCATGCGGCAGTCCGCCTCGATACGGTACCGTCGCCCGGGCACAAATGGCAAACGGCCCGGGTCGGTGGATAATGCGCACCGCCAACCACCCGCCGGAGTGCGCACCTCGATGCCTCGAGTGGTCGGCCGCCAGTCGGGCCCCGTTCTCCATGGCGACCGCCTGGAGCCGGAACGCCATTCACACAGCACCCGTTCCGGGCGGTCAGTATGGACTCGGACCGGACCGGTTGCCTGTCCGAGGCGTACTTCATATTCGGGATACCAGAACCGTTGATGACCATACATCGTGGTTCCAAAGTCGTATGCATAATAGACATCCGCCATCAGGGCGGTGAAGAAACCGATGCGCATACGGCGGTAGTCGCGCGCAGCCCGGTCTGTCTCCTGCAGCGTTGGTCTCTTGCCAACGCGCCATGTCTGATACCCCAGCGGATGACCCATGAACGCAAACGTCACCGATGGCTGTCGGCTGCCGGTACGCCAGCGGGTTAGGCGGTCGAGGGCCTGCTCGGCGGTCATATACCCGTCAGCCACGCCGTCCAGTAATGTCGCAGACTCGAACAGTCTGCCGTGAATGTGCGGGCGATGGTTTTCATCGGCATCGTTGGCCAGCCACAGGGCGCGCGGCCAGCGCTGATGCAGCCGGTCGAACAGCCGGTTCTGTGCGGCTTGCCAGCGCGTGTTGAGCTCGGCGATGGGGTCGGGCTGTCCATCCAGATCCGCGTCGATGTCCTTCCCCAGCCAGGAGATGTGTCCCACCACGCTGTCGAACATGGCGCCCTGCAGCAGTCCGCGATCGAGCAGCCGACCGAACGTGCGCTCCACCCAGTCGTACAATCCATCCAGACATCCCGGCTGCAGCAGATTGGGGGTATAGATCGCACCGCCCCACCACGTCACCGGCGAGCCTTCTGCACGCCGCAGCAGCCACTCATCCTTAAGCCAGGGATGCCACTCTTTGACGCGCTCCACGTTGGCCAGCGGAGCGGTACCCAGGACGGTAATACCGGGATTGATCGATCGGGCGGTGCGAATAAACGGCTCGTACGCCTCATCGGGTCCGCCGTAAATCACCAGCAGGTCATACCGCGCCCACAGGCGCGCGTCCGCCGTCGGACCGCAACCCCAAAGATTGGCAATCCGGGGATATCGGACAGATAACTGCTTCGGGGCATTCATCACGCACACTCCCAGGCGCGCCTGCGCCACGGGGCTATTCGCCGTGTCAGAAGGTGACTCCTGTTATCCACCCCTCCCTGCGCCCAAGCAGAAAGGCCGGCAGGAACTGGGAACAGCCCTGCCGGCCACCGTTGCGGAGGCCATACGGATTAGTCTGCCCGCTCAATCTCCACGGGCGCCGAAGCTGCCGTCGATGATCAGGTAGTCGAACAGCGTCACTTCGCCGTCGCCGTCCAGATCGGCCATGGGATGCGCCTGACCGAACGCGTTATCCAATACCAGGTAGTCAAACAGCGTGATCTCGTTGTCGCCATCGGCGTCGCCGTTGATCAACTGCACATTCACCGGTCCCTGTGCCGGATCGACATCTGTAAGGCGCGTCGACAGAAAATGCGGAGAGCCGAAGCGCAGCGTAAACGGCGGCTTGCTGTACAGGTTCAACCGGTAGGCGCCATCGGCTTCCAACAGGCTACACGCATACTCGACCGGGTCGGCATTGCCCGTATACTGTACCTGCACTGACAGCGGTCGACCGGCTCGGTTGTCCATCTGTGACAGCAACACCGTTCCGGCAACCTCCACTT
>CAZHSN010000031.1:0-24481 GCA_964535125.1 uncultured bacterium | reverse complement strand
CCCCAGCAGACCACGCTCCCGTCCTGCTTCAGGCCGATGGTGTGATACCAGCCAGCAGCGACGGCGGTAAACCCGCTGTTTGGCGACGGCACATCGCATTGCCGATATTCATTCCGTCCCCAGCAGACCACACTCCCATCGTGCTTCAGCCCAACGGTGTGATAGGTGCTGGCGGCTACCGCAGCGAACCCGCTGTTGGGAGACGGCACGTTGCACTGACCTTCCCAGTTCACTCCCCAGCAGACCACGCTCCCGTCCTGTTTCAACCCAACAGTATGGAGTCCGCCGCAGATCACTGCAACGAATCCGCTGTTGGGTGATGGCACGTCGCACTGCCTGTTGTCATTGAGGCCCCAGCACACCACGCTGCCGTTCTGCCTTAAGCCGACGGTGTGACCATATCCCGCTGACACAGCAATAAACCCGTTGTTTGGAGACGGCACGGTACACTCGCCCCAACTGCAGTTTCCCCAGCAGACCACGCTCCCGTCTTGTTTCAGCGCAACGGTGTGCAATGACCCTGCGGCAACCGCGATGAACCCGCTGTTTGGCGACGGCACGTCGCATTGGCCATACTCGTTCCAACCCCAGCAGACCACGCTTCCGTCTTGTTTCAGCCCAACAGTGTGATCAGCGCCGCAGGTAATCGCAGTGAAACTGCTGTTCGGTGATGGTACGTCGCACTGGCCGTCTTCGTTCTTACCCCAACAGATCACACTGCCGTTCTGCCTCAACCCTGCGTTGTGATCTTCGCCGCTGGCGACAGCGGTAAAACCACTGTTGGGTGACGGCACGTTGCACTGGCCATATTCGTTCCAGCCCCAGCAGACCACGCTGCTGTCCTGCTTCAACCCCGCGGTATGATCTCCGCCAGCGGCAACCGCAGTGAAACCGCTGTTCGATGCTGGCACATCGCATTGTCCGGACACATTCAGGCCACGGCAGATCACATGTCCATCGGCACGCAGCATCACTGTGTGTTCCCGGCCTGCAGCGATCTTAGTGATAGGCTCCATGCCGTATGTTTGGCTGCGTACTCGTCCCCAGGCTTCCACATAGTTGTGCGTCTGTGCCTGACCCGATACCGAAAGGTACAACAGACAGCCGGTTACCCAGATTAACAGCGGTACGATGAGCCGGCCAGCCGGCCATTGCTGAAGCGTGTGTTGCATCCTCACTTCCATCTCTCCGTGCAATATGATTCCCCGTGCGATGACGCGTGAACCACCAGCCTGGAAAATACCATCGGGATGGTGTTCGCCTCTATTCTAGCGACAATCAGGAGCCTGTGTGACCAGGCGGTCACCGTATCAACATTAGCACAGCGCGCACGTGCAATGTGCCTCTACTGCCAAGGCGCCCAGCCTATCGATGCATGAGGCTGAGATAGATGAACACCCACAGCAATACGATGTACCGGATAATCCGATAGAAAAGGCTCAATGTCAGATCACCCCGCTTTCCCGAGCCATGCGTACATAGTCGGGGATGGAGCGATATCGCCGTACACCTGTATGGACCAAACCCTCGATCGTGGTGGCTCTGCCGCCTCGTTGGCCTTCAAATTCCCAAGACGTGTAGCGTGCGTACGGCTCGCTCCACTTGGCGACAATCCAGACACCATCCACCCGGTAGAGGTCTTCTGGGCCATACTACACCCTCACCCGTACGTGGTCTGATGTGATCTCTTGAATCATGCAGCCTCCCGCCTCGTCGCGGGCGGTCCAGACTGGTGATGTCTTGGTGTGCCGTCCGTCTGTCTGTACAACGGCGTCATGACAGGGTCATTTTCTGTACCTGTACACCAATCTGCGCCGACCAGGCAGATTGCTCGGGAAGTGCTGTCAAGTCAAGGCTGTGCGGTTGCCAATGAACTGGACCGGCTGTTGGGCGGTGGATGTTTCACTGTCCGTTTCGTCATGGTCCCCTCAATCTACGCTTCGGTCTTGCTTCGGGTCAACCCTGCACACATCGCCCTTGTCACCACCGCACAGAGACCGTTGTCGACTTCGAATGTGGTTTACACAGATCGGGCAGCATCCTCTGCAGGTGCCGACCCATCGCCATCCGATCAGGCGGCCTGTACCGATGCCTGTTTCGCGGAACTGGTTGCCGATTCCCCCCACCCTGCAGAGCCGGCGGTTGGTCAGTAGGCACCGACGTTTGGCCTGGCCAACCGGGGGCGCCGGGCGGTGCGGCATGGGTGCACATACTGAAGCTCAGGCACCAGCGGAATGCCGCCGGCCTTGCCGGGATCGATGCCAGCGCCGATGGCGGCAGCGGTTGGTTTCAGGCGGTAGTCATGGTTGGCGGCATCGATGAAGCCGGCCTTGTCGGCCACCAGGTTGCGCCGCAGTTCGCCATCGCCGGTGAGCGGCAGCTCGGTGCCGACAACCAGGTTGTTGATCACCCGGACCGTGGGGTGCGGGCCGCCGACGCGGAGAAGGCGGCCGGGCTGACGGTCGGCCACGCAGGTGTTGTGAACCACATGGAGTTCCTGCACGGGGTTCGTCGCGCCTTCGGTTGCGTAGGAGATCAATGTGCCGTTCGCCGCCTTCGGCCCGTGCTGCAGGATGTTGCCGATCACCACCGAGCGTCCGCCGTTCGGCAGATCCAGCACGTAACTGGAGTTGCCTTCCGCTTCATCGGTCAGACGGTTGTACAGGATCTCGTTCGTTTCCGCGCGGCTCTTTACCAGGTGACCGAGGTTAACGTGATGCGAGTAGCAGCCGCGCAGTGTGAAGCGGCGCACGCGGCCTATGTAGATGTTATGCGAATAGCCGTCGCCGGAACCGTTATGGTCGAACTCCGTGTGTTCCAGCAGCACGTCGCTCTCCGGGTGCGCCCCGGTGAGTATCCCCATCTCGCAGTGGTGGAATCGGCAGCCGCGCACGACCAGTCCCGGCCCTTCCAGTCGGATGCCTGCACCATTCTTGTCGGCAGCCCGGCAACCGGTGAACTCCAGATGTTCCACCGTGGTGTGCTTTCCTTTGATCAGCCACAGCGCTTTGCCTTCAGCGCGTTGTCCCGCCGCGTCGAGTGTCGGGCGCTTGCCCACCCCGCGCAGCGTCAGGTTGTTCGCTCGCCAGACCGCCACGTCGGTGTAGACACCCGTCCGGATCTCCACGACGTCGCCATCGCGCGCGACCGCCGCGGCGTCACTCGGTTTCGCGAAGCCTTCAGGGCCGACAATCAGAACACGCATTGGCCACACCTCACTCAGTTTGCAGCGTCGCTTTGCCTTTAGTGTAAGTGATTTCGCATTCCAACCCTATCTATTGCGCGTCAGCACATACGCCTTAGTGTTCCTCTCGCGTGTGCAGCAACGCGTGTCGCGCAAGACGCCATCAGTATCGTGTCAAACATGCGAAGATGGTGTATGCGTTGCATGGCGCAAACAGGTTAAGCTGGTGGCAGTCCAACCCAGCTGGAGGTACACTATGGAGATGACGTCTACCGAACGCCTGACCGCAGCGCTGCTGGGGCAGCCCGTTGATCACCTGCCGTTCAGCCCGTTTTTGGCCTATGTCTGGGAGTCGTTTCCACAGGAGGTTCAGCGGGCGGGGATTCGGGCGTTTCACCAGCGTATCGGCGCCGATCCGCTGTGGCGTGGCGCCCCCTGCCCGATCCGGGTGGAGGTCGACGGCGTGGAGACTCGCTCTTGGGCGGAAAACGGAAGGAACCACGTGGTGCAGGAGACACCGGTTGGGTCACTGCACAGCGCCTGGAGGATGACCGCACAGGCCGGCCAGACGCCGTTTCTAGTGGAACACCCGTTGAAGACCGAAGCGGACTACAAGACTCTGCTGTGGATTGAGGAGCACACGCGTTTTACGTTCGATCCCGCGCCGGCTGATCAGTTCCTGCAGGCGGATGGCGATGATGGGCTCTGCCTGGGTATGCTGGTACATCGCGGCAAGACCGCGTTCCAGTCCATGGTGGAGCACTATTGCGGCACGGAAGAACTTGCGGTGCACCTGCTGGATGAATTCCCCGACACGGTGGAGACACTGTGGGACACGATGCGTAAGAACAATGAGCGTTGCGCAGAATGCGCCGCACAGGGTCCATACCGCTTCTGGCTGACGTTTGAAGACAGCTCCACGCAAAACTACTCCCCGGCGATGTACCGCCGGTATATCGCGCCAGAGATCACCGCGTATTGCCGCATCTTGGCAGCGCACGATAAGCATTATATTCAACATGCCTGTGGACACCTGAACGGACTGGTCACGGAGATGCGCGACAACGGGGTGCTGGCGGTCGAGTCGATCTCAGAACCGCCTACCGGAGACATCACCATCGCCGAGGCGCGTCGGCGGGTGGGTGCGACCATGGGCATCGTGGGCGGTATCGAGCCGGTGGCGTTCCTGCACACACCCTATGAACGGTTCGGCGCATACGTGGAGCAGATCATCGACGACGCCCGTGGCGGCCCCTTTGTGCTGGCCAACAGCGACTCCTGTCCCCCGGGCGTTACGGTGGAGAAGTACGCACTGGCCGCGGAGATCGCCCGAAACACCGCCTGGTAAGCTGAGGTCCGGTGGACAGTCCGGAGTCGGCGTTGCCGACCCCGGACTGTTGACTTACGCCTTGTCAGGCTCCGCTTGGCCGGCGAGTTGGGCCTTCAACGCGGCCAATTGCTGCTCCAACCGGTTGAGTTGGCTCGTCAAGGTGTTCGGATCGGTGTCCACGGGTGTTCCCTGTACGAATCCGCCGCGCCCGCGCCGGAACGCCATCCCGCGTCCTCCTCCACCTCCACGACCCCATGCCATGCCGCGCCCTCCCTGCGTCGGGTTCATGTATCCGGGTGTCTGGTATCCCGCGCAGAAACCCATTGCACGGCCGGTTTTCGGGCCCTGACCCATCGGGCCGGTTCCATCGCCTCTTGGCATCTGCTGCTCCTTTCGATCACCCTGTTGGTGATCCCTATTATGATCTGGGTGGTACAGATGTATCTGTCCTCTAGATGCAAACTACATCTATATCGTGGCACAGAACTTTTGCAGTTGCAACAAGCAAATATACCTAATCTTCGAGTAATGCGTGTTGGATACCCTTGCGTGTTGCACTGGCTGCACACGGGAGGCGCTGACCCTGTTGCTTCTCTGCGTATTCGCGGTGTTTACAGTGCGATATTGCCGTAAACACTGCGGATGCGCACACCGGGATGTTACACTGGAACCAACAGGCTGTCGGTGTGAACTACATACGGTATCCCAACGGAACCGAGATGCCGGTTTACCGGACGCTTAAGACACTATGCCGAAGCCAGTCGGAAGATATGGGGTTGGCACAGGATTCGTACCCGGCAAGCTGGCGCTTTGTTTTACCAGACTGCGGGCGTAGAGGTCGGTGCGACATACAGGCGACAGGATGGAATCCGGTGAACCAGACTGATTCCGGCATACGCTGGCGTTTGGTATGGCTGTTTGGCTGCGGGTTGACCGCCGTCAACGCCGTGTGGCTCAGTTACATGGAGATGATGTGGAACCAAGGCTACGCCACACTGCTCAGCCTGTCCTACAACGCGGTGTTCACACTGTGTGTGCTGCTGTTGGGCAACAGGGTGGCCCAAGCCTTCGGGATCCGCGTGCTCACCCAGACTGAACTGCTGCTGCTGTTTCTGATGGTCTCCATCGGTACCGGGATCGCCTCGCTTACCACATACCTCACGTCGTTGCTCGCATTCGCCACCCACTTTGCCACGCTCAGTCCGTTGTTCCACGCCGACCTGTTGCCGCATGTGTCTTCCTGGCTGGTCGTGACGGACGCGCAGGCTGCCGATGCGTTCTACCGGGGTGGAGTCCGTCTGTGGAACTGGCAGGCGTTGCGTCCCTGGATCGCCCCTTTCGTGAGTTGGGGCGTGTTTCTGATGGCGCTGGTCTGGACCGGGTATTGCCTGTCCTCACTGGTCTACAGCCAGTGGCGTCACCAGGAGCGACTGCCCTTTCCGTTGATCCAGATCCCGTTGATGATAACGGAGCCCGGCTCGCAGTCGTTCCGGTCGCGGCTGTTCTGGCTGGCGTTCCTGATCGCCGGCACGATCAACGTGGTGAACGCACTGGCGCTGCTGGTTCCCACGGTGCCGTATCTACCTGTCAAACGCCAGCTCTTCGAGATCGCCGGTCTGCCTCGGCCCTGGTCGTCGCTCAGTCCGGTGTTGTTTTCCTTTAATCCGCTGTTGATCGGCCTGGAGTTCTTCCTGCCGGTGGATATGCTGTTCTCATTGGTCGCGTTCTACTGGATCGGACGGCTTCAAGGGGTGGCCTTCGCCTGGCTGGGCGCTGACGCGTCCTGGCCGGTCGACTCCATGGTCGCGCCCTATATCCGCGAACAGGCGACCGGTGCACTGCTCGCGCTGGTGCTATACGCCTTCTGGATGGCCCGCCATCGGTGGCGGGAAGCGTGGCTGCGGTATCCCATGGATCAGCCGGTGCGGCGTGCGGCCGCAGGCGCTGCGGCGGGCACTCTGCTGATGGCTGGTATCCTTCTGTTGACCGGTATGAGCCTGTGGCTTGCGGCGGCATTCCTGGCGATCTATCTGTTGATTACACTGTCCGCCGCGCATATCCGTGCACAGTACGGACCGCCGAGTGTCGGGTTGATGCTGGGTGCGCCCGGTCCCTTGCTATATGCGCTGATGGGACGCAACGGGCTTGGCGCGCAGGGGCTGAGCGGGTTGACCATCACCCATTGGCTGGGGCGCGAGATCTGTAACAGCCCGCTGCCACCTACCTTGGAGGCTCATGCGCTGCTGGAAAACCGCCGTGCGGTGCGGCTGCCCGTGTGTCTGATGCTGGCCGCACTGGCCGGATACGCCGCCGGTTATGGCACGGCGCTCGTCACCGGCTACACCTTCGGGCACAATTCGGCCCATACCGCCGGCACCCAGCGGTACTTCGGGTATGAGGCCTACATGTTGTTCACCAGCCGGATGAACGCGGTAGGTGGGGGAGCCACACCCGATGCGCTGATTGCCACCGCAACCGGAGGGCTGGTTGCACTGCTGCTGCAGGCGGTGCGCACTCGCTTGCTTGGCTTCCCGCTGCATCCGGTGGGCTATGCAGTGGCCAGCAGTTACATCGCCACCTATGTGTGGTCGACCGCACTGATCGTCTGGGCGTTCAAGCTGCTGCTGATGCGATATACGGGCCTGAAGGGATACTATCGGGCGGCGCCGTTCTTTTTGGGGTTGCTTCTGGGTGACTTTGTGATCGGCAGTCTGATCAGCCTGATCGGTGTGGCTGCCGGCATGCAGACCTATGTGTTCTGGCCATACTGACAACAAGGGAGAATAGCCATGACACACCAACCCGCGATACAGATAGGGATCATTGGCGCCTGTGGACGCGGCGCCAGCTTTGCCGCAGCCTGCGAGGCGATCGACGATATCCGGATTCAGGCGGTCTGCGACATCAATGCCGAAGCGCTGCCGGAGGCGGCGGAGCGGCTGGGCGCGCGCGAGTACTTCGTGGATTTTGACGAGATGCTGGAAACGGCGGACATCAACGCGGTTATCATCGGCACGCCGATGCCGCTGCATGCGCCGCAGGCGGTTGCCGCACTGAACCGCAACATGCATGTACTCAGCGAAGTGCCTGCTGGCGTCAGCGTCGAGGAGTGTAAGCAGCTGGTACAGGCAGCACGCCAATCGCGCGGCCTCTATATGATGGCGGAAAACTACACCAACATCCGTCAGAACGTGCTGGTACGGGAACTGGTCCGCAGAGGGTTATTCGGCCGGACCTATTACGCCGAGGGCGAGTATATTCATGAGTTGAAACAGCTGAACGAAATCACCCGCTGGCGCCGGCGCTGGCAAACTGGCATCGACGGGAATACATACTGCACCCATAGCCTCGGGCCAATCCTGCAGTGGATGCCAGGCGATCGGGTGGTATCGGTCTGCTGCGCGGGCAGCGGCCATCACCATCGCGATGCGCGCGGAGACCTGTATGAGCAGCAGGACTCGACGGTGACACTCTGCCAAATGGCCTCCGGCGGACTGGTAAAGTTGCGTCTGGACATGCTGTCAGACCGGCCGCATGCCATGACGAACTATCAGCTGCAGGGGGTAGACGGCGCATATGAGTCGGCGCGTGCGGCGGGTGAGCGCGACCGGATCTGGCTGCGGTCGCTCAGTCCCGATCCGCACACCTGGATGGATCTGGAGTCACTCGCCAATGAATACCTGCCCGAGATGTGGACACAGGCCAGCGAGACCGCGATGCGAGCCGGGCACGGCGGCGGCGACTACTTTGAGATCGTGGACTTTGCCGACGCGATACTGGGCCGCCGGCCGCTGGATATCGATATCGACGCCGCCATGGACATGACACTGCCGGGGCTGATCAGTCAGCAATCAATCGCCCAAGGCGGTGCATGGCTGGAGGTGCCGGACTCGCGCCGCTGGTAAGTATGGTTCCGTCCTGCAGGCATATTCGACTCATGTGTTGAACTATCCGTGGAGTCTTCGCTCTGCAGGGAGGTATTGGAATGCGATGGATCTATCCGGTGGCGGCTCTGCTGTGGATCGTCACCGCGGGTGCGCGCGCCCAGACATTGGCGGACCGTCCGACGGTATCTTTCGATCAGTTGGCGAACGGTTTCGCCGAGCCTCCCCGGCACTACGCACCGTTCGTCTTCTGGTTCTGGGATGAGCCGCTGAACACCGCCAAGATGCAGCGCATGGCGTCGGAGATGGCATCCAAAGGGTTGAACCCCGGATACGTGCATCCCCGCTCGGCCGCGCCAGGGATCCGCAACCAGCACCCGCTGCCGCCCGAGCAGTGGCTGGCGCCAGAGTGGTTTGAGGCATTCGACGCCGCGCTGGACGCCGCCGTTGCCCAAGGCGCCCAACTGGGCTATTGTGACGAATACATGTGGCCCAGTTTCAGCGCCGCAGGCCGGGTGTTGACACAGCATCCCGAGCTGCAGGCGGTCTCTCTGCGCTGGGAGACATTCGACCTGGAGCCGGGCGTGCGGCAGGATCTGCCGCCCTGCGACTTTGCGGTTATTGGTCATCTGGCAGGATCGATTCCTGCGCGTCCTGCGGCCGCACCCCGGCGCGGTGCATGGATCTGGCAGCCGCAGCCCGGCGCAGGTGAGCACCGGTGCTGGTTCCGGCGCATCTTCACCATTCCTGAAGACGCGTCCATCGAACAGGCGCAGCTGCGGATCACCTGTGATAACCGCTTTAAACTCTGGCTGAACGGCGAGTTTGTGGACTCCAGCGACGATTGGCATCACGTCAGAACATACGAGATCACAATGGCCTTGAAACCCGGACGAAACGTGATCGCGGTGGAAGGCGGCGGCGACGGCGGACTGGATGCACTGAGCGCAGGACTGCGCGTCACGCTGACGAATGGGCAGCAGATCACCGTCACGACAGGCTCGGACTGGAAGGTCAGCTCGACTGAAAGGGACGGCTGGCAGCAACCGGAATTCGATGACTCCCGATGGGCCGCCGCCCGAGTGGTCAATCCCGATCCGGCGGCCGCCATATGGAATCTGCAGGACAACTTGAGTCCGCACACACCGGCTCAGGTGCGCGGTTCCACGCTGAAGCTGTTGGGTACCGGTAAAGGGCTGAAGGCCCGTGCGCCGCAGGACACCGCCTGCAGGGTATGGGTGTTCCATCGGATCCCGCAAGGCACGGTCAACTACCTGGACCGCCGCCTGGGGCCTGCATTCATCCGGATTGCACACGAGCCCTACGCCCGGCGTTATGGCCGGGCGCTGGGACAGACGATCCCCGGGGTGTTTGTGGACAACGAGGGTGACTACGGCTGGCGACTGGCCTGGTCGGACGATCTGGCGAAGCACTTCCGGCAGCGGTTCCGAAAGGATATCCGGCTGAACCTGCCGTTGATGCTGGATACCGACGTGGAAGGCCAGACGCCGGCTGCTCGGTGGCGGTGGTATGAGGCGGTGTCTGACCTGTACGCGCATACCATGGGATCTGTCAGCGGCTGGCTGGCCCGGCGCGGCGCGTACTGCATTGAGAACCTCTGGGAGGAGACGCTGCAGTGGCAGGCCATGTATGTCGGCGACTTCTTCAAGCTGTCACGGGCCTACACCATGCCCGGAAACGACTGCCTGCAACTGGGGGCGTTGGCGGTGCACGACTTTAAAGAAGCCTCCTCTGTCTCCGAGTTCGAAGGCCGTCGGATGATGAGCGAGATCATGGGCGCGGGCGGTTGGGGCACGTTCACCCCTGCCATCGTCAAGCAATGCACAAATGCCGTCATCGCCTGGGGAGTAGGACACATTGTGCCGCATGGCGTGTTTACCCACCGCGACCTGGAAGGCAACATCTGGACGCCTGACTGGTATACCGCCAACCCCTTCTGGCCGTGGATGGGGCAGTGGGCCGACTTCAGCCGCCGGGCCAGCTATGTGAACTCCCACGGGCGGCTGGTTCCTGATGTGCTGCTGTTGAACCCCATGGACTCCGTCTGGGCGCTCACCCCTCCCGCTGTGTTTGATCCGGCCACAACCGGCACCCTGTTTGCGACAGACGGATGGTTCGGACCAGAGATCGAACGCATCAACCGGGTCTACTCGGACGCTATCAACCGGCTTACGGCGCATCGGATCGAGTTCCTGATCGCCGATCGGCACTATGTGCAGCAGATGCAGATACAGCAGGGTATGCTGACGCGCGGTGCGTTTACGTTTCGCGCCGTCGTAATGCCGCCGATGACGCTGCTGCCTCAGGCCGTGGCCCGGCGGCTGGCTGATTTCGCTGAAGCCGGCGGACATGTCTATGTTCTGGGGGGTCTTCCCACCGATTCGCCCGAAGCGGGGGCGAACGATCCGTTCATCCGCCAGCAGATGGGGCGACTTAGCCGCGCCGCAACCTGCCACCGCTCCGGTGATGACGGCCTGCAGGCCTGGCTGGATGCCGGCGCACCGGGGCTGGCGCCCCAGGTTCGGTTTATCACAGGCGAGTTCCCCTTGCTTACCCGTCATGTCCGTCATGATGGACGCGACCTGTTCTGGATGGTAAACAATACGGGCGACTGGCGTACCGCCGAACTGAGCATCCGGCAGGTGCGCGGCGCGGTGGCCATCTGGGACTGCGAATCCGGACGTCAGACGCCGGTCGCGTCCCGAGTTACCGCATCCGGGAGCCGGATCACCGTGCATTTCCGGCCGTATGAGGCGTACTGGCTGGTGTTTGACACAACCCGGCCGGCGAACACCGATCCGGACGGCGCCGAAACCGCCCGAGTGCTGCATTCCATCGACGGTCCGTGGACTGTTCGATACGATCCGACCGATCAGCCCGACCTGCAGTTTCCGCATCCGCCGCCAGATTCGTTCCTGCAGGGGCTGGAGAAGCCCTTGGAACCTTGGACGGCCTGGGGACTGGAACGGTTCAGCGGACGGTTGACATACGGCGCGTCCTTCACGCTGGATGTCAAACCCGCTGGCCCGGTGACGCTGGATCTGGGCGAGGTGCAGGTCAGTGCGTCGGTACGACTGAATGGCCGCACGGTGGGCAGTCGTCTGTGGCCGCCGCATCGGTTCGATGTCGCCGAGGCGCTCCAGTCGGGCGTTAACCGGCTGGAGATCGTCGTGGGCAACCTCGTCAACAACAGCTACGGCGATATCCGTGCGGGAGGTCTGCTGGGACCGGTACGTCTGCTCTCGGGTGGAATGGACGCCCATCCGCCGGTTCCATGACCCGCATCCACGGCCTGGCATCTGACCGCTTGCAGGTATGTCTGCGCCGCACCATGAATAGAACCATACCGGTCCGCGCAGTACGTACCCACGCCATGGTGTGCAGAGCGTGGTATGCGGCTTATCAGGAACTGGCGCACCGGTACACGGCCATCAAGGGAGCATCAGGAGTGCCATGGATAGAGTAGAACCAAGCGCGATGGAACTGCTGCCCTGCGGAGCGATCAAACCGCTGGGCTGGCTGGAACGCCAACTTCGGATACAGGCGGACGGGCCTACCACCCAGTATGGCAAAAGGTGGCCGTCCGTTAACGACACATGCGGCTGGTTGGGCGGCCCCGGAGACAGTTGGGAGCGGGCGCCGTATTATCTGGATGGGTTGACGCCGCTGGCGCTGCAGCTGCAGGACAGCGATCTGCTGTGGGAAATGCAGCGCCGCATTGACTGGATCCTCGCCAGCCAGGACGCCTCCGGACGGTTCGGTCCGCCGGATCTTAAAGACTGGTGGCCCTGCGCGCCGGCGTTGAAAGCCATCACGCAGTACGCAGAGGGTACAGACGATCCAAGGGTAATCCCGTTCTTGACCCGGTTTGCCGAATACCTGGAACGTGAACTTCCCGCAAGGCGGCCAACCGCTTGGGCGGTCATGCGATGGGCCGATCTGGCGCTTCCATTGCTCTGGCTTCAGCAACGTACAGGGCATGAAGGCGCCGGACGCAGCGCCCGCCTGCTGATGCAGCACGGATTTGATTGGAGCTGGCATTTCCGCGACTTCCCGTTCGGCGGACGGCACTGCGGGCCGTATGTTATGCAGACGCATGTGGTCAACAACGCCATGGGGATCAAAGCGCCGTTGGTGCAGCACCTGCTGACCGGATACTACGAACATGCCGAGGCCGTCACTCTGGGTTGGGAGCAACTGATGCGGTACCATGGCGCGGTCTCGGGTGTGTTTACGGGAGATGAGCACCTGGCCGGCCGTGCGCCAACACAGGGTACGGAGACCTGCGCCATCGTGGAATCGCTGTTTTCGCTGCAGATGCTGGCGGCGCATACCGGGGATCCCGTGCTGGCTGATCAGTTGGAGCGCCTGGCTTATAACGCGCTGCCCGCCGCCTTCACCCCAGACATGATGGGTCATCAGTATGATCAGCAGGTGAACCAGGTGCTGTGCTCGGTAGCGCCCCGACGCTGGACCAACAACGGCCCCGACAGCAATCTGTTTGGTCTCGAGCCCAACTACGGCTGCTGTACGGCCAATCTGCATTTCGGGTGGCCGAAATTCGTGTCCGGCCTGTGGATGCGCCGCGGGCGTGGTATCGCGGCGGTCTGCTGGGCTCCCTGTCAGGTACAGACCACGCTGGATGACCAGTCGGTCACACTGGTCTGTCATACCGAGTATCCGTTTGATGACCGGATTGAGATTGAGATACGGTGCAGCGCCCCGGCGGACTTCCCGCTGTGGCTGCGGATCCCCGAGTGGTGCAGTTCTCCGGTGCTGCGAGTGAACAGCGAGACGGTACCGGTGGACCCGGAGGATGGGTATGTCTGCATAGCCGGTCTGTGGGAAACGGGCGATCGGGTGAGTCTGCAGTTACCGATGCGTCCGCGTGTCGAACGTCGGGAGCGCCACACCGTCGCCATATGCCTGGGGCCGCTCGTCTTTTCCCATCCCATCGCAGCCCGCTGGACAGCCATCCGGGGGGAGGACTGGTGCCCCGACTGGCAGGTCGAACCGACAGAGCCGTGGGCGTACGCCTTGGACATCGATCCGGAGCGCTTGAAGGTAGACATCGAGCGATGTGGCGCTTCCGGTGTGGTGTTTTCACCGGACGGTGCGCCGTTGCGGCTGCATATAGCGGCTGTTCCAGTGGCGAACTGGCCGATTGAAGACGATCAGGCCGCGCCGGCTCCGCTGTCGCCGGTCCGAGGCGGGGTGAGCGGCTCCATCGAGCTGATCCCCTTTGGAGCGGCAAAACTCCGGTTAACCGAAATGCCTGTATGGTCAGGTGACTGATAGGGAGACACTATGAACAGAATCGGCGTGATTGGGCTGCTACTGATGGGGGTGACCGGCATGCACATCGCAGCCTCCGCAGCAAATCTTTCGATTAACGTACGCGTAAACACCAACCGCATCGGTATGGGGCGCACCGTGGCGTTGCAGGCACAGGCTCGACTGGCCGATGGACAGCCTGCAGCCGGTTGGACGCTGCTGCCGTATGTAAACGGTCAGCGCTGGGGGGCTCACGAAACAACGGACAGCCGGGGACGAGCAACCTTTCATCTGCCGCTGCCGCGTGTGGGCATACAGGAGTTGTCCGTCGGCGCGGTTCCGACGATCAAAGACCCCAGTGACTGGATCTGGGCGGACAAAGTCTCGGACAACCAGACGGTGACGTTGCGCCGCACGTTTACCCTTAAGACGCCGCCGACCCAGACGCGTATCTGGGTCGCCGCAGACGACCAGGCCACCGTATATGTCAACGGACAGAAACTGCACACCTTCGGCGGTTGGTCCAACCTGAAACCGGTCAAGGTGCCGGCCTCGGCATTGCGCGTCGGCGAGAACCTCATCGACGTGCACGCGGTCAACAGCGTCGGGCCGGCCGGGCTGCTGTTCCGGATGGAGCTGGATACTCAAGATGGCCAGCAGCTGGTCACCAGCGATGCGTCCTGGAAGGTACAAGGGGACCCAGGTGCGGATCCGGTCCGCGTGATCGCCAACGGCTCGGAGGGGACGTGGCCGTTGACGAACTGGCCGGGCGCACAGATCAGGAAACAGCTGTTTACTGGCGCCGTGATGCCCGACGACATGCCGCGATCCCGACCGATGACGGTGCGTGTGGAGCGGCGCACCCTGCAGCCGCCGCCCAAGGATCCCAAGCATCTGGTGGTGATGCAATGGGAGAACTGGTACAGCGAGGTCAACTACTGGTGGACCACCAACCAGGCGGTACCGCTGGTCGGGCTGTATCGAACCAGCGACGAAAACGTGATGCGGCAGCATATCATCTGGATGATCGAAAGCGGTACCGATGTCATCCAGTGCGACATGTCCAATAATATCTGGTTTCTCAACGACTGGAGCGAGCGCCCGCCGGGTGTGAATGACCTGCTGTTCCTCAACGAATTGATGCTGGAAACGCTGGCCAAGATGCGTGACGAAGGCATCGATGTGCCGCAATTTATGGCGCTGTCCGGCGTGAACTGGACTCCCAACGGCGTGAAAGTGATCAACCAGCAGTTGGATCACCTGCATCATATCTACCTGAACAACTACCGGTGGAAGGACCTGTGGCTTCGGTACGAAGACAAGCCGTTGATCATCCTGCTGGATCTGCCCGGCGCCTTCCAGTCCAAGCTCTCTGAACTGGACCCCCGCTGGACCATCCGGTTTGCATCGGTGAACATGGAGACCAATGTGAAACAACGCGAAGCGAGCTTCTGGAGCTGGATGGATAACGCTGCCACACTGGTGCGCAACGAGAAAGGCGAGCCTGAGGCGGTTACAGCGAGCGTAGGGTGCTTCAACGATGGGGGATGGCTGGACCCGGGTTCCCGCGGACGCCGGGGCGGGGCCACGCTGGTGGAAGACTGGCGGGTGGTGATGGCCGAACGGCCGCGGTTCGTGTTCCTGCATCAGTTCCAGGAGTTCGCCGGACAGATGGAGGGACAGGGTCACGGCCCCAACAACGATCGGTATGTGGACAGCTACAGTGTCGACCTGAGCGACGATATCGAGCCCACATCGTTGACGGCCGCGGCGTACCGCGGCAACGGCGGATGGGGGTTTTTCTACCTGAACCTGACCCGCGCGCTGGTGGACCTGTACCGCCAGAAGCAACCGGAGACCACGGTGATGGTGGTGGCCAAACCGGACCGCCGACATGAGGTAACGGGCGACACGCTGGATCTGCACTGGCGGGTGATCGGACGCACGCCTCCGGAAGGTGTGACTGTGTTCATCGATGGTAAACGCGTTGCCAGCGGACTGACCGGTGAGCAGACGGCTGTCGATATTACCGGCCTGCGTCCCGGATTGCATCGCATTCGACTGGAAGCCCCGGGAACTGCACAGCGTTACCGGTTGAGTTGGACCGAAGATGCACTGCCCCTGAGCACGCCGGAACCTGCCTGGGTCGAGATGGAGTTCATGCGACGCTGAACAGAGAGGAACTGAGATGCGGTTCGAGACCGAGTGGGTGGCCTGGACAATCAACCCTGACGCCACGGTGGATGTAACCGACCGAAGCGGGAACCGATTGAACGTCATGCGGCGCGCCATGGCGTCCATTGTGCTAAAGGGTGAGCGCCACGAAGCCAGCAAGGCGTTGCTCACGGAGCCGGGAACGATACAGCTGACGTTTGGACCCAGCGGTATGACCGTGACGTTGCGGTGTGTACCGCGACGCGAATGTCTGTCCATTACCGTGATCGATGCGCCTGTAAACACGCTGGACTCACTGTGCTTCTGCGATGTGCGTCTCACCGCCCGTGCGGCGTCCAGAAAGGCACTGGCGTTCTGCGCGCTGGCCGCCAACCTGCAGACGCGGGTGGAGCGGCTTCCGGGCTCCACGGATCATTTGGAGGCGCGCTGTTATCCCCGATTTGGTCTCGAGGGCGCGCGTGTGCTGCTGCTCGCCTGTCCGCCCGATCGGATGCGGCTGGCGATGCAGCGGGTGGTCTCTGATGCTCCGGATGTACCCCACTCTCCTGTTGGCGGACCATGGGCGATGGATGGCGAACACAACCGGGGCTCGTACCTCTTCAACTTCTCCGACCTGACGGAGCAGACCGTGGACGACTGGATCAGCCTGGCGCGATCGTTGGGCATACGCCAGATCGACTTCCACGGCGGGCATTCGCATCGGTTCGGGGACTGCCGGCCCAACCCCGAGCTCTATCCGCAGGGCCGGCGCAGCTTGAAGGCGGTGATCGACCGCTTGCATGCGGCCGGATTCCTGGCCGGCCTGCATACCTATGCGTTCTTCATCGATAAAGCCTGTCCCTGGGTCACGCCGAAACCGCATCCGGGCCTGGCCAAAGACGTCACCATGACGTTGGCGACGTCCGTGGGACCTGACGATCCGGTGATCCCTCTGTCGGATATCCCGGATTGGCTCTCGGCCATCACCGGCTTCTTTGTACGCAACAGCGTGACGGTGCAGATCGGTGATGAGTTGGTCACGTATGCCGGCATCTCTGCTGACCGCCGGGCGCTGACGGGATGCACGCGCGGAGCGCTGGGAACGCGGGCCGCAGCCCATCCGGCGGGAGCACCGGTAGGTCATCTTAAGGAGTGCTTTGGGCTGTTCGCCCCCGACGGCGACTCTCCGCTGCTGGATGAGGTCGCGCAGGCTGCCGCGGATACTTACAACGAGTGCGGCTTCGACATGATGTATCTGGATGCGTTGGATGGCGAAGACGTGCTGGGTGGTTGGGATGCCGGCTGGCATTACGGCTCCAAGTTCGTGTTTACGCTGTTCCGCAAGCTGCGCAAACCGCCCATCATGGAGATGTCCACCTTCCACCATCATCTGTGGTATGTGCGCTCGCGCATGGGCGCGTGGGACCATCCGGTGCGCAGTCACCGTCGGTTTATCGACCTGCATGTGGAAGCCAACAAGGCCTGCGCCAATATGTACTTGCCCGCTCATCTGGGGTGGTGGACCTTCATCGCGGACGACGATCCCCGCAAGGAGCCGACCTTCACCGAGGATATCGAATATCTGTGCGCCAAGGCGGCCGGACACGATTGCGGGATCTCCCCCATGGGCGTCACACCGGATACGCTGAAGCAGTCGGCCAACCTGCAGCGGCTGAGCGCCATCATGCGCCGCTGGGAGGAACTGCGCCTGGCCCATCGGTTCAGCGAATCCGCGCGACGCCGACTGCGCCAGCCGCGCCAGGACTTCACCTTGACCGACGTGCGGGGACGTCCGGGGCTCCGACCCGCCTCTCACCAGAAGCGGCGACTGGAATGGACCGGCGGCGCTGCGACGCGCGTTACGCTGCACAACCCGTATGGCAAACAACCGTTCGCCTTCCGGTTGCAGGTGCTCTGGTCGGCGGACCGCTCGCCGGAGGCGCCGCGCAAGACGCTGATCGATCACACCACTCCGCTCGCCTTGATCACCAACACGGAGGGCGTTACCTTGCGGTGTCAGCAGACCGCTGCCCTCACACCGGATCGCCAGCAGGCGATCCGGCTGACGGTCGCCACCACCCACATGCCCAACAAGGAGAAGCCCGCGCAGTACTCACCGATTGAGCACGGACAACGGGTACTGGTTCCCGGACGCTACGCGGCCCTGCAGCGAGCGTTTGACCCGCCGATCGATCTTTCCACCTCTCGCGGGTTGGGTGTTTGGGTACGCCCAGACAACAGTGGCGCTATTCTGAACTTACAACTGCGCAGCCCCGAGCACCTCAGCAGCGGATTGGCCGATCACTACATCGATCTGATCGGAACCGAGTGGCGCTACCTGACGCTGATCGAGCCCGAAGGCGACCGGATCGATGACTGCCGATGGCCGTATGGCGACAATGTGTATGCGCTCTATCGGGAACTGGTCGATCCGGCTCAAGTCAGCGCTCTGCTCCTGTGGTTGACGGCGCTCCCCAACGGCGGCGTCTCTCGATGCCTGCTGGGGCCTGTCGAAGCCCTGCCGTTGGTACGGCGATCATTGGAGCGTCCCGTGCTGCAGATCGGCGACCGCTCGGTGGCTCTTCCGTTCCGCATTGCCACAGGGGAGTATGTGGAATGTGATGCTGACGGCCAATGTACGCTGTACAGCGCCGCCGGTGATCTGCTGGAGCGGACGCAACTGCCTCACAGTCTGTTTGCACCGGCCGGCACATACGACCTGCAACTCCACTCGGGCGCTCCGGCTGATGGAGTGCGCGCGTTGCTGACGGCGCACTTCATCGGCCCCGCTTCGGCGATCTGACAAGCCATACCGATGTGACGGTTGTCAAGGGACGATGCCACCGATGGGTTCGCTGATCGTCAGTGGAACCTATCGGCTTGCGTCATTGAGCCGCGGTCCGGTATTCGGGTATAGTAACCGAGAAAGCATACCAATATGAGGGGCAATTTCGGTGTCTATGCCAAATCACAGACCGATCTTCCGCAGCAGCGATAACAAAGGCCGATGCACCTGGCTGACCGACGGTGCGCAGCCGTGGGCGCGTATCCGGGTCCGCACGGAAACCAACTGGTCGCTGCGCGCGCAACCGCCGTTGTGGGTGCGTCCGGGTACACCGGTGCGGTTCGGCATGGAGGTGCGCCTTCACAGCATTGGCGAGAGTACCGCTCTGTTCATCTGCCTGCGTTTGCAAAACGCACACGGCGCAGAGGTGCAGGCATTGTACGCGCCGCTGATGCCAGACCAGATGACATCGACCGATTGGCAGACAGTCAGCGGTCAAGCCATGGTACCAGCCGGTGTGGCGGCGGTGGAGGTCTGCCTGTGGTGCCAGGGGCCTGCATCGGTAGATGCTCGCGAGTTTCATCTACACGTCGATGGCCCAGCGCTGCAGCCGGTCCGGCTGCCTCGCTTAAGGTTGAGCAACCGGTGGCTGGATGTGGATGTGACCCCCGACCCGTGGCATCTGCAGTTCCGCGATCGTCGGAACGGCCAGCGTTGGGACACCTTCCCGCTGGAGGGTGTCATTACCGTACGCTCGGTTGACCGCACGTCCGCAACATCGATGCGGCTCCAGGCGATCTACCTGCCGGCCAACCAGCCTTTGACCATCACGCTGACATTGCTGGATGAACAGCCGGCGATGCGCATCGATGCCTCGATGGCCCCTGAGACCCGTATGCCTTGGTGGGCGGCGATGCTGGATGTCGTGCCTCCATTCGCCATGTCCGGCCCGGAATGGGAACTGGTCGCACCGTACGGTGACGGGCTTGTGTTCCCAACGCACGACCCGAAACTGCCGGCCATGCAGATGTCCATGGGCGACGGAGCGGGGTTGACCATGCCTTGGTTCGGTGTGACCAACAATCGCACCGGCGCATCTGTGATGGTGCGTGCGTTGAACGAAGCCGACACACATACCGTGATGTACTATCGCCGGCAAGGCAGGCGTGCGGCAGGTCAGATGTCGTTGCGCTGGATGTCCACGATGGGACGCTGGGGATACGACCGCAGCGCCACGCTCTACTTTGTCGACCGCGGCGGTTACGTACGCCTGGCAGACCTCTATCGTGAGATCGCTGAGGCCTCTGGTCGGCGCGTCACGCTGCGAACCAAAAAAGAAAGACTGCGGCTTCCCACAGACCGCCTGATTGGTGCGCCCATCCTGTGGCTGCATGGTCTATGGCAGATGCCGGACCCCAAAGACCGCCTGGCCTATGTACGTGATCTGCATGACAGCGGGCTTGACCGTGCGGCGCTGGCCAGCAGTGACGCGTTGGAGGACGCCTCCGAGCCCATCCAATGGGGCTGGCTGTGCGGCATGTATGACCTTTATACCGACTTATGGCCCCGCGATCAATGGGACAAGGCAGGTGTATGGGACCGCGACTGGGGATGGCCGGACTACCTGCATATCAATCCCAACGGCCAGCTTAAACGGGGTTGGGTGCAGGTCACTCAACACGGTCAGTTTCCGGCATGGGGGTTGTGTCCCACACGCTGGGCAGACTGGGCCAGCGAGCGCGTGCCGGATACCCTCAAGAAACACAACATGAACGCACGCCTGGTAGATACGGTCACAGCGTTGCCTCTGGGTGAGTGTTACGCGCCGAACCACCCCATGACACGCGCAGAAGACCTCACCGCCCGTATGAGGTTGCTGCAGGTATTGGCAGATCATCAGTTGGTGATTGGCAGCGAAATGGGTGTGGACTGGGCGGTTCCCCTGCTGTGCTACGCTGAGGGACTGCTTGCACCGGTGGGATTTCGGGCGCCCGAGTCCGGACGCATCTTTGACGGGTTGACGCCGCCGAAGGAGGCGTTGGAATACCAACTCAACCCGGCGCGGCGGATCCCGCTCTGGGGCCTGATCTACCGCGACTGCACGGTGGCTACCTGGTACTGGGGTGACTGCAACATGACCTACCCGGGCTTGGAACGCCGGCGCCTGCTTTTCAATGCGCTGACGGCAACGCCTCCGATGTACATGCTGATGACGCCGGAAGCGCTGGCCAAGCACCGCCAGTTGATCCTGGACGACTACGCCGCGTTGAAACCGATATTCGAAGCCGTGGGCGACAGCCGAATGGTGGATCATCGAACGCTGACAACCGACAGGATGGTGCAGCAGACCCGGTTTGCCAACGGCGCTTCCGTTACCGTGAACTTCGACAAGAAGCCGCGCCGTGTAGACAGACTGGAACTGAAAGCGGAGAGCTTTCTGCTTTCGGAGGCCGAAAGGTAAGCGGGACGCTCACCCGGTCTGTGTCCGAGGGGTGGACTGGGTAACACTGGGGCGCTTCCAGTCATAAACGATCAGCGCCGCCAAAATGATCAGGCTGATCGGCACCAGGTACAGGGCGGTCTTCAGGCCGTAATGGTTGCCGATCAGCCCTACCAGCCACGTGGTCACGCCGCACCCGGGGATGCCCGCACAGGAAAGCAGAATCAACAGCATCGTGCTGTCCAGTTGCGGCAGGCGATCGGTGCAATAGCTTTGCACGCTGGGCCAGTACGGCGCCACGGCCACGCCCGAAAGAAACAGCAGCACGAACAGCCACCCAAGATGGGTGACGAACGGTAACGCCGCGGTGATGACCGCTCCCGCCGCAGCGGATAGAATGATCAGGCGTCTCAGATGATGCTGGTCGATCAGGTATCCCCAGCCGGTGCGCCCCAGCACCATCCCGCCCGCAAAGCAGGCGGTGCCAACGCCGCCCGCCCAGGCGGCATCCACCACATTCAGTTGTATGTAACTGGCGCACCAGAATGTCAGTGCGAACTCCCCGCCGCCCGCCACGAACATCGCCGCGTAGAACAGCCAGAAACGCCGGGTCGACAGCACCGCGCGCATCTGATCCCAGATGGCGCGGGTGTCCAGCGGCTTCGGATGTTCCGGATAGCGTGCATCCTTTCGTTCCGGCCAGAGCAACAGCAACGCGGCAAAAAAACCGACTGCCGATGCGGCCGCCACCAGCACCCGCCATGAGACTCCGCCGGTCAAAAGCCATCCGGAGACCAATGTGGTGACCAACACGCCAACCGACCAGAATGAGTGGGTGAAGTTGATGTACCGTCCCGACTCGGTTGGGTGCAGGCACTGTACGAAGGGAGTGGCCAGCCCTTCGATGACCCCTTCACCCAGTCCGGCGAGCATCATTGCCAAGAACAGCACGCCATACACCGGAGAGACCGCACAAAGCCCCACGCCTGCGGCCATCAACGCCACCGACCACCCCACCGTGCGTCGCTTGCCCCAGCGTCCGCCGGCAAATCCGCACAGCAGCATCGACACCATCATCAGCGCGGTGCGCCCCAAATGCAGCGCGCCGCCTGCGGTCATGCCGCCCGACTCCAGGTTGAAGTGCAGTTCGCGGGCCAGAGTGACTAACACCACAGGGACCACAACGGATCCCGCTGCATAGGCGAAAAAGCTGGCGAATGCGGCATAGTCATACCGCCCGAACGCCATGGTGCGCGAACGCTTTACAGGTGATTGGCGTTCCACGAATGACTAGAGGGCGTTGGGATCCAGATAGGGCCGATAGACCTCGGGCCGTCGATACCCCCAACCCATCCAACCCAACGGATGGGCATGATACTGGGCGGTTACCTGCTCGATCGGTATATCCACCACACGCACCTCGGCGTCGGCCCCCATCTGCAGCAGTACTTCCCCATGCGGTCCGACAACAAAAGTACCGCCGTTAAACCGTCCCGCATGGTTCACCACGGCAATATAGACTTCGTTCTCGGCCGCACGTACCCGAGTCACCATCTCGTTATCCGCCTGTGGCGGCAGTGTCGACAGACTGTAGGTATCGGTTGCCAGCGGGCAGGCGATGAACTGTGCACCGAGTGCGCGCAGACAGCGGGTCGATTCGACAACTTCGCGATCGAAACAGATCATGGCGCCTACGCAGGCGGTGTGCCCGTCATATTCCACGGTCTCAACATAAAACCGATCTCCGGGCGTGAACACCGATCCAGCCCAGTCGGCCTCAAAGGGCCGGCAATGTACCTTACGGTACAACCAGGCGATCGAACCGTCAGGCCGGATCATCGCGGCGGTGTTGTGTAACCGTTCATCCTCCGCCAGCTCGCAGAATCCCAGCATCAGGTGGATCCGGCTGTCAGCCGCCAGATGTCGAAATCCCGCGATGATGGGACCATCCACCCGCTGTGCGCACGCGCGTGTTTCCGCATGCAGTTCGCCGGTGGTGAAGCCGTATCCGTGCAATACGCACTCCGGAGTGATCACCAGATGGGCGCCTTGGTCGGCCGCCTCACGGATGGCACCAAGCGTGCGCACCGTGTTTCCTTCGACGTCCCATTCCTGCGTGTAGACCTGACACAACCCGACACGGATCACGCCACTTCCCTCAGCCACGTGCGGTTCCTCCTGATTGATGACGACTGCAGACGCGGCTATTGTATCAGGAAGGCGCTGGAACTGCCGACATCAACCGCGCAGGGTGATCCGTTCGACAAGCCTGCCGATCCAGTGGATCGCCGGACTGCTGGCGCAGGTACGGGCGCCGCTGCTGAGGTCTACGGTATAAATGGACCAGCTGTGGAACCGCGAATGGCCCTTCACATCCGGCCCGTTGGCGTGGTACACCCCTCGGCTGCCATCGCGGCACAGCATGAACTGACCGGATATCGACTGCCGCAGGCTGCCGCTGGGCGCGCGGACCTGACGGCACCGCTCATCCTGGTAATAGACCAGCCAGAGCCCGCCATCGGGGTCACCGGTCTGCGTCAATTGAGCCACACCCAGCACCACATCCGGCTCGTTACCCGGCGCGCCCGTCTGCGTCTTCGGCGTGCCACCGGCTATCGATGTCAGCATGGGGCGTCCCGAATGCGGCCACGGCAGGATCCGCTGATGACCGGTGTCCAGTTGGACGATACAGAGCTGTGGCTTCTGCCCCGGACCGTCGGATGCCTCAAACGCCACGAGTGTGCCATCAGCGCTGAGGCGTGGATTGCACACCCAGCGGCAGTCCGATGGCGCCTGGATGCGGCGCGTCGTGGATTTCACCCGGTCGCGGATATACAAATGTACTCCGGGAGTGTCGGGACCATCCAGTTGTGAGCATCCGCTGACGAACGCCACCATCCGGCCGTCTCCGCTGATGGATGGACTGAATGAAGTGCGCGTGGCCTGGCACCCATCGGTGGACAGGGAGACCCGCTCAATCGCGCCGGTGTGTAGATCCTTGACGAACACATCGGCTCTTCGGTTGGTATCGCCCGGGATCAGATCCGGCGCCGTTGAGGTAAAAGCCAACCAGCGACCATCGTCCGAGAGCGCGGGGGCGGACGACGCACCATCCGCCGGTCTTCCGTCTGGACGTGTGGTGACGAGACGTGCCGGTCGCCCCGACTGTGTCACCCAAATCTGGTTTGGCAGTGCAGCGCCGCCCGTCCGGGCCGGCGCGTCCGACACGAAAGCGACCACCGAGCCATCAGTGTTGATCGCCGGTTGATCGCTGTTTCCCGCCAGCGGTCTGCCGAAGCTGTCGCGCGAGACCAACTGAATGTGACCGGAAGCCAACTCACGCAGGTACACATCGCGCTGGGCGTTTCGATCTCCTGAAACGATGTTGGTCGCATCCGAGGCGAACGCC
>CAZHSN010000030.1:18262-27019 GCA_964535125.1 uncultured bacterium | reverse complement strand
GCCGAGTGGATGGAACACCAGGATTTCGTCCACCCGATTCAGGAACTCCGGACGGAAGTGCGCCCGCACCGCCTCCATCACGCGGCGCTCGGCATCCTGAGGTGCGAACAGCATCTCGTTAGCCAGCGCTTCGGAACCCAGGTTGGATGTCATGATCAACACCGTGTTCCGGAAGTCCACCGTCCGTCCTTTCCCGTCGGTCAGGCGTCCGTCATCCAGAACCTGCAGCAGCGCGTTGAACACATCGGGGTGGGCTTTTTCCACCTCGTCGAACAGCACCACGCTGTAGGGGCGCCGTCGTACGGCCTCGGTCAGTTGCCCGCCCTCGTCGTACCCCACGTATCCCGGAGGGGCGCCGATCAACCGGGCCACACTGTGCTTCTCCATGTACTCGCTCATGTCGAGTCGGATCATGGCGTGTTCATCGTTGAACAGGAACACAGCCAGCGTGCGCGCCAGTTCTGTCTTGCCAACACCGGTCGGCCCCAGGAAGAGAAACGACCCGATCGGACGCGACTCATCCTGCACACCGGCTCGAGCACGCCGCACGGCAGCCGACACGGCTTCCACGGCGTGATCCTGCCCGATCACCCGCTCCCGCAGCCGTTCCTCCATGTGCAGCAGCTTGGCGGTCTCCCCCTCCAGCAGCCGGGACACCGGGATGCCGGTCCAGCGGGAGATGACCTCGGCGATGTCGTCAGCATCCACCTCTTCCTTCAGCAGTTTCATATCAGACTGGATCTCGGCAAGCCGGGCAGTTTTCGCCTCCAGCGATCGGTTGAGTTCCAACAGCACGCCGTAACGCAGTTCGGCCGCCCGCGCCAGATCACCGGCGCGCTCCGCCTGCTGTTCCTGTTGCTGCGCTTCCTCAATACGCTGTTTCAGATCCCGGATTTCGCCGATGGCCTCCTTTTCGAGACGCCAATGCGCGGTCAAGCGGTCGCGCTCTTCAATCAGATTGGCGCGCTCTCGTTCCAGCGCGTTCAGGCGCTCCAGACTCGCGGGATCGGTCTCGCGGCGTAACGCCTCGCGCTCGATCTCCAGCTGTCGGATCCGCCGTTCCTTTTCGTCGATCTCCACCGGCATGGAGTCGATCTCCATACGCAGACGGGACGCGGCTTCATCCACCAGATCGATCGCCTTATCCGGCAAGAACCGATCGGCGATGTACCGATGCGACAGCGTGGCGGCGGCCACCACCGCGCCGTCGGTTATCCGTACGCCATGGTGCAGTTCGTACCGTTCGCGCAGGCCGCGCAGGATGGCGATGGTGTCCTCCACATCGGGCTCCAGCACCATCACAGGCTGAAACCGCCGTTCCAGCGCCGGGTCCTTTTCAATGTGCTTCCGGTACTCGTCGGTGGTGGTAGCGCCCACGCAACGCAGTTCGCCGCGCGCAAGCATCGGCTTCAGCATCTGCGCCGCATCCATAGCGCCCTCCGCCGCACCGGCGCCGACCAGGGTGTGTATCTCATCGATGAACACCACAATCTGTCCGTCGGCCGCCTGGATCTCCTTCAGAACCGCCTTCAGCCGGTCTTCGAACTCACCGCGGTATTTGCTGCCGGCCACCAGCGCGCCCATGTCCAGTTGCCAGAGTGTGCGGTCACGCAGGCTCTCCGGTACGTCACCCGCCACGATGCGCTGAGCAAGCCCTTCGACAATGGCGGTCTTGCCTACCCCCGGCTCACCAATCAGCACCGGGTTGTTCTTCGTGCGCCGGGCCAGCACCTGAACCACCCGCCGCACCTCTTCATCGCGGCCGATAACCGGATCCAGTTTTCCACGACGCGCCAGATCGGTCAGGTCGCGGCCGAACTTCTGCAGCGCCTGGTATTTGTCCTCCGGGTTCTGGTCGGTCACCCGTTGGCCTCCGCGCACATCTGCCAGCACGCGCAACAGCGTATCGCGCGTCATCCCGGCCTGCTGCAGCACGCGCTGGGTGTCGCTGCGCACCTCCAGCAGCGCCAGTAGCAGGTGCTCCACGCTCACATACTCATCGGTGAGTTGCGAAGCCTCGGTGAAGGCCTGCTGCAGCACCTGGCTGAGTTCTTGGGACACATGCGCCCCCGCTTCCACCCCCTGCACGCGCGGCCGCCGTCCGGCGATCTGCTCCAGAGGCTGGATGAGTGATGCAGGCGCAATACCCATGCGCTGCAGAAGCGAGGTAGCGATCCCATCGGGCTGATGAACGATGGCCAACGCCAGATGATCCGGTTCAATGGTCTGGCACTGCTTCTCACGCGCTCGAGTCTGCGCGTCCTGAAGCGCCTCTTGGGCGCGTATGGTAAGTTTATCCATTCGCATCGGTTTCCAGCCTCCTATATATGACTGTGATATTGTTATACCACTTGAGCGTGTTATTGTCAAGTGTGTGATCTTCCTGTTGATCGCACACCGGAATCCCCTCCCCTGTTCGCAGACATCACAAGCCGGTACACTGGAGCCAACACATAACAGGAGGCCGCCCATGCTTGCTGCCGGTCTAGCTTGCCTGCTGATCACCGCCGTCGGTCTCAGCCAACCCTCCCAGCCCCCCATATTGGAAGAACGCTGGGACAACTTGAGCGGCGCTTGGCAGTTCCGTACCGACCCGACCGATGCGGGCGTAGCGGCGCGTTGGTTCCGCCCGTCGTTGCCGTCTGCCGGATGGCGCACCTTGAAAGTACCTGGCTACTGGGAGGAACAGGGTGTCACTGATCCGCCCCCGGGACGACCGGCGGAGGCCCTGCCCGGCGTGATGTGGAATGACTACAACGGTGTCGCCTGGTACCGCCTTGAGTTCCGCATCCCCTCGGGGTGGCAAGATAAACCGCTGACGCTGCGTTTGGGTAAAGTCGATGACCTTGACACCGTTTGGGTGAACGGACATCGCATCGGCTCATCGGGAGAAGGCGCCGAACACCCGTCCCAAGTCGAACGCAGATACGCGATCCCGGCCCGATGGGTGCGGCCCCACGCGGTGAACACGCTGGCGATCCGTGTGGAGGACCGGGGAGGGCCCGGCGGCATCACCGGTCCGACATTGACGCTGCTACCGGAGGAAGTCATGACACGTCCCGTTCGAAATCCATGGACCAAACCCTCTGACCCGCTGGAAGTGCGGTTTGCCACCCCGCCTGCCGAGGATCGGATCTTGCCGATCACCCATATGCTGCCGGTATCTGAAGACGCCCGGCTAGCCCTGATGGCCTCACTGGTCAGCCGGGGCTTCGGCGGTATCGCCACCAACGTCTCGTTCGATCAGTACATGCAGTCCACAGAGCATTGGGACGCGCTGCGCCACATGGTTAAGCTACTCCACGGCGAGTCGATGGCGCTCTGGCTGTATGACGAGCAAGGATATCCTTCCGCCGCGGCCGGCGGGCAGGTGCTGGAACGCGACGCATCACTGCAGGCGCGCGGTCTGCTGCAGGATGATGTACCGGCCAGTCCTGATCAGCCGGTGGATCTGCCGCTCCCCCCGGGAAACCTGGTGCTGGCGCGCGCATACCCGGTTGTCAATGACCGGATTACGACCCGTAACAGCCTGGACCTGACGGACCGGTGTGTCAACAACCGGCTGACCTGGACGCCCGAATCCGGGAACTGGCGCGTGGTGGTCATCACCGACGCGCCGCTGCATGAAGGCACCCATGCCTCGATTGCGTTGCATGACACGTCACGTCGTTATGTAGACCTGCTGAACCCGCGCACCACCACACTGTTCCTGGAAACCACACACCGCCGATACGGGCGCGAACTGGGTGAGCCGCTGGGTCAGTGGTTCACATCCACATTCATTGATGAACCATCGTTGATGTCGTTATGGCTCAACAACCGCCAACCGTGGCGCGTCGTTCCCTGGACACCTGACTTAGCTGAGGCGTTTCAGACCGCCCGCGGATACGACATCCGGCCCGAGTTGGCCGCATTGTTCCTCGACACCGGTGAGCGAACCGCGCTGATCCGCTACGACTTCTGGCGCACCATCGGCGACCTGCTGGCGGCACGATTCTTCCGGCCCATCCGGGAATGGTGCGACACCCAGGGTATGGCGTCGGGGGGCCATCTGCTGATAGAGGAGAGCCTGATAGATCAGGTTCCACTGTATGGCGACTTCTTCGCCTGTCTGCGGGAACTCAGCGCGCCCAGTATCGACTGCTTGACCAGCATCCCGGAGGACGTGCCGTTTGGCATTGGCAGGCTGGCTGCCAGCGCTGCCGCGCTCAACGGCAACCCGCTGACCATGTGCGAAGCGAGCGACCATGTACAGCGCTGGCGGCCCGCCGGCGACACACGTCCCGCGGTCATGGTGACCGAAGACCAGATCCGCGGTTCGCTGAACCGGTTGCTGTTGTCCGGTATACAGGTAATCACCAGTTATTACACATGGACGGGCCTGGATAACGCGGCGTTGAACCGGATTAACACATGGACAGGACGCGTCTCCACCATGCTGCGCGGGGGCCAGATCACCGCCGATGTGGGGTTGCTCTGGCCGGTACACTCCCTCTGGGGAGGATTCCAGCCGAGCCGGCAGCAAACGGCCGAGAACGGAGAGGCCGTCCGCGCTGTGGAACGTGCATACCACGCCGCGCAGAACAGCCTTTACAGCACCGGACGCGAGTGGACCATTCTGGACGCCGACACCCTGCAACAGGCCCGAGTCACACAGGGTTCGCTGGAGTGGCGCTCTCAGCGATGGCGCGTGCTCGTGCTGCCCGGCGTGGACACGCTGCCGGCGGACGCCTGGCAGGCCATTCTTGCGTTCAACCAGACCGGCGGTGCGGTGGTGTTAGTCGGCGCGCTGCCGGCGAACAGCGAACGGGCGCGTCCGGATGCCGATGTGCAGCGCGTCACCGCCGCTTTGCAGCCGTTGACCAGCGGTGGCATCCGGGCGTTGAGTCTGCCTGGCGCAGGCCCGGTGGTGTTTATCCCATATGGACAGGAACAGCTGACCGGCCAGGTAGTGGACGCGCTGCTGGAATCGGACATCCATTCGGATGGATGGGCGCAGGGACTGCGCATGACACATCGACAGAAAGACGGCCGCAGCACATACCTGTTGATCAACGACAGCGCACAACCGCTTCAGACCAACATCACGCTACGCACCGACTCGCCGGTTCAGGTCTGGGATCCCAACACCGGTTCACACGCGGCATTACAGGGCAACAGCACCGCGTTGGTGCTAGGGCCATATGACGCCCGGCTGATCACGTGCGACGCTCCGGCACGCCCGGCCCGCCGGCAGGTGAACACCGGAACGTTCCAATTCGGTGAGGAGCATCCGCTTTCTGTTGCGGAAAGCCTGACCGGAGGCGGAGAACACGTGGACGGCCGACTGGAAACGCTGCCTGATGGTGTGCTGGTGGCGCACGCCCGGATCACCAAGACCAATGAGAACACCCATCAGTTTGTGGTCCGAAGGTTGTCCGAGCCACTGACGCTCCACCCATCCGACATGATCCGGATCACGGGCGCCATCACTCAGGCGCCGGAAGAAGGACCCATGCTGTTGTGCATTCTGCGCGACAGACGGGGATCGGAGGTGTTCGCACCGTTGAACGTACCGGTCAGTCAAGGGGTCCGGTTTGATGTGCTGCTTCCCCGCTCGCTGTTCGCGCCGGCCGGATGGCGGGATCAACCAGGTGTGATCGACTGGACGCAAATCGATAGCCTCTCCATCGGATGGGGTGGCTACTACGGTGTGGAAGGCCAACAGCTAGCGGTGCGCACCGATCCCCCGCGGCTGGTGCGCGTCCAGCAACGGTAGACGCCAGCCGGTGTTGTACACCTTGTCGGCCGCCTGTGGGGGTGGGCGACTCACCCCCACGACTCCAGGGAGCATCCGCCGGATGCGCGTTGGAACGGCGCTACTTGTTACAATAATGGGCGATGAGTACAACGATCGCCCCCGCCAACCTGCCGACCGAGATGGTGGTGCACCTGCCTGATTTTGACGGGCCGCTGGATTTATTGCTGCATCTGGTCCGGCAAAACCGGGTGGATATCTTTGACATCCCCATCGCGGAAATCACCGACCGGTACCTGGAGGTGATCCGCAGTTGGGAGCGCATGGATCTGGAGATCGCCAGCGAGTACCTGGTGATGTCCGCGACGTTGATCGAGATTAAGTCGCGGATGCTGCTGCCCAAACCACCACGCACCGAGCCGGACGAGGAGGGTCAGGACCCGCGCGCCGAATTGGTGGCCAAGCTGGTGGAGTATTCACGCTACCGAGGACTGGTGGAGACACTGCAGGCCTGGGAGGAAGACCGGCGGCAGTTGTTCTTTCGGACGACCGACCCGGATCCGGCTGACTATGAACTGCCCATACCGGATGGTCAGCTGAATCCCCAGTGGTTGGCTCAGGCGCTGGACCGCGTGCTGGCCCGAGCCGTGGACACGCAGCCGTCGCAAGTCATTATGCCCAGGAAGCGTGTCACGCTGCGTCTGCGGATGGTAGAGGTGCTGCGGCGCGCGCTCTCCTGGACGGAGCAGCAGCCGTTTGATGCGCTCTTCGATGGCGCATACACACGTTGGGATGTGCTGGTCACGTTCCTCTCTGTGCTCGAGTTGATGCGCCAGAACCGAATCGGCGCCACACAGGACGGGCCGCTTGCCCCGGTCTACCTTTGGGCGATCCAGGAGCAGGCTGCGTGAGTTTGTCCGACCGTTGCGCGGCGCTTCAAGCCGTGCTGTTTGTCGCCTCCGAACCGGTAACCACAGCCACCCTGGCGCGCGTGCTGCAGTGCGATGTGGAGGATCTGCCCCCGGTAATTGATGAGTTGCGCGCCGCACTGGAGCATACCGGCCTGCGCCTGGTGCGTATCGCGGGGGGATGGCAGATGAGCACCCATCCCGACTTTGCCGCGGTCATCGGCCGATATCTGGCGCCAACAAATACCCGGCTCTCACGCGCCGCACTGGAGACCGTTGCCATCATCGCCTACCGGCAACCCGTTACGCTGGCCGAGGTGGAGGCGATCCGCGGAGTCAGTTGCGACGGCGTGATCAAAACGCTCTTGCAGCGGCGCTTGATTGAAGAGCGCGGCCGCAAACCCGTGCCCGGACGCCCGATGCTGTACGGCACCACCGACCAGTTCCTGCACTATTTCGGCCTGGAAGACCTCAGCGAGCTGCCTGAAGTCGAAGGCGCCCCTGAGGAGGTCTCATCGTGAGACATGGGTTATTCACCGCAGCCTTCGTGCTGTTGACGCTGGCAGCAGTCGCTGCCCCGCCGCCGCAGCAGCGTGTCATGGCCAAAACGGCCGTTCTGATGGACCCAGTAACCCGACAGGTCCTGTGGTCGCGGAATGCGGATCTGCGCCGTCCGCCGGCCAGCACCACGAAAGTCATGACCGCGCTGCTGGTATTGGAACATGGCGGACTGGACGACATGGTAGTGATCAGCGAACGGGCAGCCACCTCACCGCATGGATGTCTGACCATGACTCCCGGTGAACAGATCTCGCTCCACGACCTGCTGGTCGCACTGATGCTGCAGTCATCCAACGATGCCTGTATCGCTGTCGCCGAACACGTGGCGGGATCAGTGGAAGCGTTCGTCAGCCGCATGAACGAACGTGCAAGGGAACTGGGTTGCCGGAACACCCAGTTCAGGAACCCCAACGGGCTGCACGAACCGGGCCACTACAGCAGCGCGCGTGACCTGGCGGTAATCGCCGTGGAATGCCTGCGTCTCCCCGAGTTCCGGCGGATCATGGCGATGCAAACGGCGCGGATCAAGCGGTCATCCGGCAGCACCAATGTGGTGATGATCAACCGCGCCCGCACCTACATGCAGCGCACACCGGGTGCAGACGGCATCAAGACCGGCTATACCAAACAGGCCGGACACTGCTTCATTGGCTCTGCGGTCAGAGATGGACGCCGATTGATAACCGTGTCATTGAACAGCCCGCAGGTGTTTAATGACACGCAGATGCTGTTAAAGCTCGGTTTCACTGAGTTCACGCGCACCACATTGGTGCAAGCCAACGAGGTGGTGGGTGAGGTCACCCCTGAGGGGCGGGGCGCCCGGCCCATACCGGTAATAACCGAACAGGTGCTTGCGGTGGCGCATCCCAAAAGCGCGCCCGCACCCAGGCCTGAGTTGAAATGCGTGATTGACCGGCCACAGCTTCCCGTACGCCGCGGCCAACCGGTGGGCAGACTGGAAGCCCGTCTGAACGGCAAGTTGCTCACCAGCGCTCCGGTCATCCTGCAAAAGGGGCAGGCGCTGGCTCCGCCGCCATCCTGGCCCCGATGGCTGCGTCCGCTGGGTGTCATTGCCGGATCGTTGCTCTTGATCGTCGCAGGCTTCGGGCTCGTTCGTCTGCTGATCGGCTTACGCGGCAGATCGTCGCGGGATGCGTCGCCTCTGGATCATGCGACGCCTGCGCAGGAGGCGGAGGCATCCGCCCGTACCCCGCGCGGGCAGCGGCCGATCCGCCGCTACACGCGCTGATGCTGGCATCCCGCTGCCTCGTCTGTGCGGCGTCCGGTTGACTTACACCTGCGCGCTGGGATATGCTCCTGCTAAGGGTGTTACGCCCTCTCAGCGTACAGGGGACGGAGGGAACAACAGATGAACCGTCTGGTAGCCGGACGCCTCGCTTGTGGCGTATGCGCACTGGCCATCCTTAGCTTGTCCGGCCTAAGTCAGGCGATCCTGCAACGGCAAACCTGTGAGGTGGCCATGCGGGACGGCACTATCCTGGCCACGGATGTCTATCTGCCTCCAGGCGATGGTCCGTTCCCTGTCATCCT
>CAZHSN010000030.1:0-18162 GCA_964535125.1 uncultured bacterium | reverse complement strand
CGGGAGGCGCTGGCTGACGACTGGACCAAAGCGTCGCAGTTCGCCCCGGAAGCCGCAGCCAGATGGAAGGCGCACCCCACATATGACGCCATGTGGCGATCACGCGACCTGCAGCACCGCTGGGCCCAGGTACACGCCCCGGCGGTACACATCGGCGGATGGTACGACATCTTCGCCCAGGGAACCATTAACGCGTTTTTGGGATACCAGAATCAGGGTGGCCCCGGCGCACGCGGCCGTCAAAAACTGGTAATGGGCCCCTGGACACATGGGATCCTGCAGTCGAAGGCCGGCGAACTGACCTTTCCCGGTGCAGATAAGACCCCCTCACCGGTCACCGATCCATGGGCGATCTTTGAACACCACCTGAAGGGTGTCGATAACGGATGGGACCGTATACCGGCCGTGACGTACTACACCATGGGCGACACCAGCGACCCCAAAGCGCCAGGGAACCAATGGCGCACAGCCGACAGCTGGCCGCCGGCGGCCACTGTGACGCCGTGGTATTTGACACCGTCCGGAGGGTTGCAACCAACAAATGCTCCCGCCGGCAAGCGGACATGGCGCGCGGACCCGAACAAGCCCGTGACCTCTGAAGGTGGTCCTCAGTTAACAATTCCTGCCGGTCCGCGTGATCAGCGGGCCGTCGAACGTCGCACGGGTGTGCTGGGGTTTCGCTCCGCAGTACTCCAGCGTCCGGTGGAAGTCACCGGGCGGGTGCGCGCCCGTCTTTGGGTCAGTTCGTCAGCGCCGGATTTAGATCTGGCGGTTAAGTTGTGCGACGTCTATCCGGACGGTCGGACCTATAACGTGTGCGAGGGAATTCAGCGTGTCAGCCTGCGTAATCGATTGGACCGGCGCGAACTGCTGAAACCGGGCCAACGGGCGCTCGTCGAGGTCGACCTTTGGTCCACCAGCATCGTGTTCAACAAGGGGCATCGCATCGGGGTGCAGGTAGCGGCCAGTAACGCCCGCGCCTGGGCGTCCAACCCGCAGAACGGACAGGCGTTTCTGAACGGGTCCGGCATGGCCGCAACACACACGCTGCATCTTGGCGGAGCACAGTCCGCGGCGATCCTGCTTCCGATAGCGGACGGTTCCGGCCGATGATCCATACGGAATGGTTCACGTTTGCCGGCAGGCTAGCCATGGTGCTGGCAGGGTTGTTGCTGGCATGTCTGCATGCGGACGCGTCACCTAGGATATTCACGGCGGACGCATATGGCCTGGCAGGCGATGGCGAAACCGACGACGGCCCCGCACTGGCGCGCATGGCCGATGAGGCCGCTCTCCACCACGGACCGGTGGTGCTGCGTTTTGCGCGCGGTCGTACCTACCGGATTATCGAAGCGCCCCGCACCTGGTTATTCGATTTTCAGGGCCGCTCAGATATTCAGATAGAGGGCAACGACAGCATCTTTGTGCTGCATCCGGCCAGGCGGTTCCTGCATCTGGATGGATGCGCCAATGTGAGCGTGCGGGATCTGGCGGTTGACTATGACCCGCTGCCATATGCCGACGGGATGGTCGTCGGCGTTGATCCCGAGCGCCGCTGGGTGGATGTGCGTATCCGCGATGCTGATGCGATGCCGCCTGCGGCAGGACCCACCGGAGAGCGTGAACAGGCATACTTCGCCATGTTGTGGCACCGCGGCCGGCACGACCTGGAGAGCGAGCATCTGTTTCTCCGCACCGTCACCGAGGCCGAACCGGGCAGCGCGGCCAACCGCATCCTGCGATTACACTGCCGCGAAGCCGACCGCATTTCCGCCCGTGTGCAGGCGGGCGAAACGTTGATCACAGTTCCAATCCCCGGGTATGCACACCGCATGGAGGGCTACGGCGCCAGCCCCGTGTTCGTGCTGCACGGCAACCGCAACCTGCTGTTCGACACCGTCTCTCTGTGGTGTGCGCCTCTGTTTGGCGTCAGCATTGAGGCCAACGAGGGGGTCTGCACGTTCCATCGCTTTGACATCCGACCGCGTCCCGGTACAGGCCGACTCACGTCTCTGTGGCGCGACGGATTCCACGTGAAGGCCAACCGGGCGTCTCTGCTGTTCGACGAGTGCGTGCTGGAAGGCATGAACGATGACGCGTTCAACACGGCCTCGTTCTCGTCACACATCACCGAGGTGGTCTCTTCCACCCGCATCCGCATCCGGCAGAACTTTCCGCTGGGGATCGTGCCGTGGCGCGCCGGGGACCAGATTACGGTATACGGTCTCAGCGCACGCAGATTATTGGGACGCGCCCGAATTGTGGAACAGACCGGTGATGCGCAGACCGTGTATCTCAACGGTCATCCGACTTCTCCGTTGCTGGAACTGGAGTTGGACACGCCGATTACCGATATGGTCGTGGGCGACAACGTGTGGAACGACTCCAGTGCGAACCCGGACACCCTGATTCGGCGGTGCCGGATCCGCATGTCGTGCCGGCTACAGTCACCGGTAACCCTCGAGGACTGCGACATTACGGCGTTGATCTGGCATTACGGGGAAAACATCGAAGGACCGTTGCCGTCGCGTGTTGTGGTCAAGCGGTGCACCATTCGGCAGGGACGGGGCAACCCGTACGGCGCGGTGATCCTGGGGCCCGCCTATACAGACGCCTCAGGCGCCATCGTGGAACCGGTTGAGCCGGTTATCCACGACGTCATACTGCAAGACAATGTGATTGCGGGTCAGGTGCATCTGTCTGATGTGGGGAATGCCGTACTGGAACGCAATCAGCTGCAGACAGACCTGGGCCAGATCATCCTGAGGCGTTGCCGGAATATCGCTCTGCGTGGAAACCTGCGTGATGGGCTGCCATACGGCATCGATGCGATGCAGATGGACACGGGCAGCCGCGCGGCGTTGTTCCCGGCCGATCCGGCGACCCGAATTGGCTGGCCCGCGGCCGAATGGCTTGGAGGCACGCCATCGCGTCTGTTGCGGGCGTCGGCATTCGGCATCGACATGCGCCCTCAGGCAGTGCTGACGGAACCGGCCGGATGGCGCATCCGCTTCCACGATACAGCTCCCCGGTGGGTGCTGCGAGAGACGTTGCCGGATGGCGCGCGCGCTGTGCGGCTGGCCACGCGCGTGCCCGCTGGCGGCAGTGGCACGCTGATCGTTACGTCAGATTCGTCCGAAGCGCCCGTTGCCCGTGTGCATCTGCGCTCCGGTCTGATGCGTCATCGCATCGAACTGCCTGAAGGCCCGTTCACGCTGGAACTGCAGCGTGGAGGCGAAACCGCCGGGCTGTCGATCAGCGCACTGACATACGAATAGCGACTATCGATACCGGTAGTTGAACCGGCGGTCCGGAGCGGCATCGCCATCCAGCGCGAAAGCGGTGGTGTCTCCATCCAGCCGGCAGTTGTCGCTCCACTTGAAGTCGAAAGCGGGGGATTGACCCCCTGTACCCAGCCATGCACGCGGCACGCCCACCTCCAGCACGTCACCTGTGCGGGCATATGTGACGGCGCCCATGTACTCCCAGCGCCCGTTGCGCCACTGTTTGACCGTGGTTCGGCGGGAATCCAGTACGGGATGGTTAATCACCACATCGTAGCCATGCCAACCTGTTTTTGGATTACGGTCGGTGTCAATCAGCAAGGTCATCCACCAGGGAGCAGGCGGCGCGGTGAGCGGCTGCGCGGTGCGGCACAGGAAGTACACGGAGCGGCTATCGTGGGTGACCTGCACGGTAACGATGTCATTTCGGCCCGTGTTGTTGCGGTACCACAGACCGGAACCGGCGCCGTGCCCCCAACCAGGATGGTCCCGATGCGCGGTATCGCCGATGAAGTCGCGGTACACAGGTGTGACACCCGTCCAATCGGCTACCCGCCCATCGACGGTGACAGTGCGTGGCGCAGAGTGACGCTGCGCCGGCTGAGCCCCTTTGTACTTCCGGATGAATGACACCATCTGCATGTAACAGTTATCGGTTTGGCCCCGGCGCATAGGCTCCACGTCGCGACTGAACTCCTCGTTGTATGCATCCACGAACAGCACGTTCTTCTGTTCATCCTCAAAGCGCTGGGCGATCCATTCGTTCCAACTGGATATGTAAACGATTTCAGGATCGACCTCCAACGCCCGGTCCAGTTGCTCCTGGAAGTTGCGCCCCCATCCGTCCCATTGGTCAGGCGGCGGCTGCCGGCCGTTGTGATAGCTGCGGCCATGTCCGGTCGGCAGGTTGATGTATGTCTCTTGCTGAGCCGGTGAGGCACAGATCTGTTCGGGCACACCCGGAACGCTCCAACCCCATCCCTGCGGCGTGAGCTGGATGAAAGACCACTCATTCGCTTCGGAGGGTTTCCGCAACCCCCATGTCTTGCGGAAGGTAAAGTACTGCGCGATGTCGGCATCCACGCCTGCGGGATCGCACAGGATCAACGGCCTGCCCTGCCAGCGGAACCAGACAGGCGAGTTCAGGCGTGACCGGTAATAGGTATCGAACACCTTGCGCGCCGTTTGCACATGGGCGCTGTTCAGGAAGAACGCCACGGAAGGCGTGGGGTTGCCCAAACGGCGCATCTGCTCGATCGTCTCCAGCACCGCGTTAACCTGCGGTTCGTAGATGATGGCGTTGGTGACATCGATAAAGATGGCGTCCACACCGGCCACGTGCAGCATCGCCATCTGCTTACGGATCACCCAGCGGTCATCGGACAGGTAATAACCCATCTCCGGTTCGCACGCAAAGTGGAACGCATGCAACCCGCCCCACTGCGGCGGATGCTGCGACAGGATCTTGGTGTTGTCATACAGCGGCCAGTTCAGTCCGGTTAACCATGGTTCATACATAACCGCGACAAACCGGTCGCTGCGCAGCGGTTGGACTTGATGCGCCAACGGCACGGCCCGCTCAAGCGCATCCACCGCGCTCCAGGTTGTGGGCTGCAACGGAGAACCGAAACACGGGAAGGCGCATATATATGCGGCCATCCAGGCAAGAGTCAGGGCGGACATAGCGCGTCGCATTCGGGCCTCCTTGGCGTCCTCAGACACCAAACGCCATTTCGGCAGCGGTCCACGCATTACCTGCCGAGCGGCCGAGTACTATCCCAGCAACAACCCGGCCATGATCTCCATCGGTACGCCAATCAGAAACCTGGTCATGCCGGTCATCACCAGCAGCAGCAGCGGAATGAACCCCAAACGCGCCATGACGGCTTCGTACTGGTACGCTGCGTCGCGGGGCAGCAGCCAGCTCAGCACCTTCGCGCCATCCAACGGTGGGATTGGCAGCAGGTTAAACAGCATCAGACCCAATCCGGTGAAGACCAGCATCACCACCAGTGTCGGTAATAGCCCGACGTTGGGCACCCAGCCCAATCGGAGTATTGCCGCCGCGATCACGGCGATCACCAGATTGGATGCCGGACCCGCGATGGAGACCAGCATCTGATCCCGACGATAGTTTCGGTACCGCAACGGATTGATCATCACCGGTTTTCCCCAGCCGATGATCGGAAGATGAGAGATCAACGCCAGCAACACCATAATGGATCCCACCGGGTCCAAATGGGCGGCCGGGTTGAGCGTCACCCGTCCCTGCAGCCGGGGCGTGGTATCACCCAGACGATCGGAGGCATAGGCGTGCGCGGCTTCGTGCACCGTGATGTGGAGCACGAAGCAGATCGCCCCCAGAATGATGTAATCCGGATTGAAGTTCATCCCTCTGGTTATACCCTACGGCGCAAGGCGTGATGGCAGTACATCATACTGCACCACATCATCCAGTGTCTCACGGCGCACAATCAGGTCTGCCTGGCCATCCCGAACCAGCACCATCGCGGGACGGCAAAACCGGTTATAGTTGCTGGCCATCGCGTAGTTGTACGCTCCGGTGGATAGCACCACCAGCAGATCGCCGGTTACGGGCCGTTGAATGGGCGTGTCCGGGATCAGCGTATCGGTCTCGCAATGCTTGCCCGCCACAGTGACCAGCGTGTCGATGGGCTGATCCATTTTGTTGGCCACGTACGCCGTATAGATGGCGTCATACAGCTGCGGACGGGGATTGTCCGACAGACCGCCGTCCACCGTCACATAAGTGCGCGTTCCGGGCGCGTGCCGCACCGGGACATCCTTGATGGCGCCGATCTCATACAGGGTGGAGCCCGCCTCGCCGATCAGCGCGCGTCCCGGTTCCTGCAGCAGCGTCGGCCAGTTCAACCCTTTCGCATCCAGTTCGGCGGTAAGGATGTCCACCACGCACCGTGCGTACTCTTCATAGGTCGGCGGAACGTGGCTCTCCAAGTAGCGGATGCCCAATCCGCCGCCAATGTTCAGTTCATCCATCTCGACGCCGAACTTGCGCTTGACGGTGGCGATGAAGTCCACCATCAACCGTACCGCCCGTACCGTCGCCTCGGTTTCCAGCAGTTGCGATCCCACATGGCAATGCACGCCGCGCAAGGTAATGTGGGGGCACCTCAGCGCCGCCTCAATACCCGCCAGGGCGTATCCCTTGCGGATGTTCAACCCGAATTTGGTGTCGGCCTGCCCGGTGCGGATGTACTTGTGGGTATGCGGATCGATACCGGGAGTGACACGCAGCAAGATGGGCGCGTTCATGTTCCGCTCGGCGGCCATCCGCTCCAGCATCGCCAATTCGTTCAGGTTGTCCACTACGATCCGGCCGATGCGGTTGTCCAGCGCCATCGCCAGTTCCTGCACCGACTTGTTGTTGCCGTGCAGCACCAGTTTGTGCGCCGGGAAACCCGCCTTCAATGCGGTGTACAGTTCACCCGCAGAGGCGACATCCATGTCGTAGCCTTCATCGGCCACGATGCGCGCCACTGCCGAGCAAAGCAGCGCCTTGCTGGCATACGCGATCTCGTTGCGCGGATAGATGGCGTCGAACGCCCGCTTGTACCCGCGCATGGCGTCTCGAAACGCCTGCTCATCCAGTATATATAAGGGCGTACCGTAGGAGGACGCCAGTTCGGTTACATCACATCCGCCGATGGTGAGGTGCCCGAGTTGATTGATCGCTTGAGTTCCTAGAAGCAGCATGTAGAGTGAATCCCCGCAGAGGAATTGTTGTAAACCAACAATTGGCATTCACAGAGTACAGGAATCGGTATACCAACGTCCACTCCGTGCTTGCAGCATCGGCGGACTCGCGGTACACTGCACCGATGTTATCATTGGAGGGAATTCCGTGACCGAGCCTGAGCAAGCCGTCCCGGACGGCATACACGCGCTTCCGCCGCGCGACCAAATGTGTCCGATCGCGCGCAAACTGAGGGCCACCTATGACATCACGCCGGATGCGCCGCTGGTCCACCGCGAGTTCGGCTTCTTCTGCCTGGAGCGCTGGTACGAGCAGGGACTGGATCGCCAGGCCGACCTTGCCGAAGTGTTTGGGTATGACCCGTTCGGCATGGTCGCGCTGGGCGGCGCAGGCTGGTGCGAGGCCGCCTTCAGTCCCTGTTTTGAGGAAGTGGTCGTTGAGGACCGCGGAGACCACGAGGTGATTCAGGACTTCGCCGGTCGACATGTACTCTACTTCAAAGGCCGGCGCAGCGGCTTTATGCCCGAATACCTGACGCACCCGGTGACGGACATGAAGTCTTGGGAAGAACACGTGAAGTGGCGGCTTGATCCGAGTACCCCCTCCCGATATGAAGGGTTGGAGGCCAACATCCAGGCGATGATGCCGGCCATCGCCGAGGGCATCATGGTGCGGCAGTCCGTGGTGGGCGGGTACATGTACCTGCGCAGCCTGATGGGACCGGCCGACCTGTTGTACAAGTTCATCGACGAACCGGAGCTGATACACGACTGCATGCGGCAGTGGCTGGCCGTCGCAGACGCCATCATCGCCCGTCATCAGCAGCATGTCACCATCGATGAGCTGGCGTTCGGCGAGGATATCTGCTACAACCACGGCTCGCTGATCTCTCCCGACATGGTGCGGGAGTTCCTGTTCCCGTACTATCAGCAGCTGATCACCAATCTGCGCCAACGCCAAATCGACAAGACGCGCAAACTGTTCATCCATATCGACACCGACGGCGACTGCGTGCCGGTGATCCCGTTGTACCGCGAAATCGGCATGAACGCCATGTCGCCGTTCGAGGTGGCGTCCGGATGTGACGTCGTCCAGATCGGCAGGAACGAGCCGGACCTGATGATGCTGGGCGGCATTGACAAACGCGTGCTGGCCACCACGCCGGCGCAGATTGATGCGATGCTCGACCGGATTATCCCGGCGATGCGCCGTCGGGGAGGCTACATCCCCACATGCGATCACGGTGTGCCCGAGGAGGTTTCGTTAAACAACTACCTGCACTACCGGAAACGGATGCGCGAACTGGGCGGATAGTCTCGTTCGCGGTCACCTTGGTCAGGCTGCGCCGCGTCTGAACTGTGTGCAGTACGGTTGAGTATACACAAGATACGCCACACGTCTGAGATTAGGTTGCATTCGGAACGGCAGGCGCCATGGACAGCAAACGCAACAAGCATGCAACACTAGGACGTGCGCTTTCTCTCGCTGGATTCGGCAGGTGCCATGGACAGCAAACGCAACAAGCTTGCAACACTGGACCCCGTATACACAGCCCTGCATCCTACAGGGCTGTGTCCGGGAGAACTTGTGCTGACGACACTCGGTTATTCACGCAAACACCGGTCACGCACTGTCACCTGGCATGCCATCAACGCTCCGCCTGGAGCGCCTGCGTCGTTGAGCATCGAGATATCTGCCTTCCCCACACCTGCATTGGCCGCCTCCTACGCTACACAGCGAATAGCAATGTGCAGCAGACTAATACCGGAAGTGCCTGCCTCTGTTCGTCCGAGATGGTTGGACAGGGGATGGCTGACGACTTTACCAACGGTTGGTTGGATGTTGAGTCTATGGGGTCCGCATACATTGAGCGTAAAGCTACATATGAAGGCGCTGCCGGATCCGCCCATCAAGATGCACCATGACTTATTGCGCATCTCTGAAAGAGTGGCGCGGCGCGTCACCGGGTTGAGAGGTTACCTGTGGTCCAATCCAGGACCGTTACCGCTGTCGGCAACCGAAATGAAACTCCATGGGCCTGTGGTCCGCGCCCTGGCGCTGGCGAAGGCCGTCTACACCTCACAAACGATCCGCAGCGAGACGCTGGATCTGACAGACCCGCAAGGACAGCCGCGTGTCATCGCCTGCAGCCGTCTCCACAGCGCGCAACAGGTACCGCTTGCCGCGCTGCGTACATGCATCGACCCGAGCGCGGAGGCGCGTCTGTATCACGGACACTGGGGATTCCGGATGAACGGGTTGCGTGTGGAGTGGCGTCCGGGCGAACGGACGCTGTCCGTGGGCGACCGCTCCGTCCATACATCGCGGCGTACAGTTCGTTGTGCCGCGGCTCCCCGCCAGATCGGCGGAGAGTGGCTGCTTCCAGTCGAGCTGATCCCTCTGCTGATCCGAGGCGCTCCCAGGAGGTGACCGGCCGGTACGCGGGCCGGCCGGACACTTCACCTTTCATTAATACAGGCGTTCTTCCTCCTGGCGTTTCATCCGCCTCTGCAGGAACGGCCGGGCGGCTTCGATCAGTTCCGGTCCGCGTGGCCCGTCAATGTCGCGAAACACCTCATAGATCGGTTTCGGCGAACTGGGTTTTCCGTTCTCATCACACCGCCAAATGCCCAGGTTCAACCCGAACTCATGCAAATTATCGACATGGGCATGCAGGATAAACGCCTCAATCTCCGGACAGGCCACGATACGCTCCCAAGCCAGCGCGTACGCCGCCGCCTGAAACGCCTCGCTCTCGTCGGTTTTCAATGAGTTGAAACCCTGTTCGGACAGAATGATGTGGCGGCACTGGCCGTTGTACAGAAACTGGTCCTGTTTAAGAAACCGCGGCAGCACGTGGATGTTCTTGAACGTGATCCGAGGTGTATCCAGACTGTCCACCGCGTGTTCATCATTCCAGAAGTCGGGGAAGCGCAGGTCTTCCGGGTACGGGTGGAACGCCACACCCCAGTCCCATGGGCCTTCCCGATTGGTGTCATCGGCCAGCAGTTCCAGGCAACGCCGTCCCGGGTAGGTCTGCAGCGGATCGGGCAGATGCGAAATGTTGAAGAGGTGCGTCAGGGAGATGTACACCCGGGCCTCGCGCTGCTGCTGCCGAGCCGCCACCCAGGCGGTGCGCATCGCCAGCCCGTATTCCTTCATATACTGCTCCACCGGCATGCGTCCGGCGTTGCCCCAGACCCACTGACTGTCTATCTCGTTGCCGATGATGTAACCCCAGACCTTACCGTGCGCCTCATCCGGTCGGCTGTAGCGCTGCGCGGTATACTCCACAAACGCACGGTAATGGCGGTATCCGATCTCGTTCGTCAGGTTGAACGCGCTGATCAAACCTTCCGGGTCGTACCCCGGATGCAGCAGGATGTCGCGCATCGCATCGTGCATCGGTCGGCGCCAGTTGGGGCTGTTCAGCAGGATCAGTGAAACCACCATACCTGCGTCGGACAGGGTCTTGATGGTCTCATCGAACCGGCGCATATACGCCTCATCGAACCAGAATGTCTGTCCGTCGCTCACAAAGGGGACGATGTCCTCTCCCGGGCCGGGCATCATGATGTCACCCTGGTTCAAGTTGATCGCCGCATGCTTCACACCCAGCTTCAGCGCGTCCTCCAGCCAGGCCACCTGCAGTCCCTTAATGGTGTCCGTATGCGGATATGGTTGCTCATACGCGGCCACTGAGCCTAGATCGGTGACCCAACAGACGCCGTCGGTCTGCTCGCCGTTTACCGTGACCCGGAAGGATGAGTAGATGCGGTCATGCGCCGCGTCCCGCCGCGGACAGCGCAATACGGCCTGCGAGTTCCAGATATCCGCTGTACCCACGAATACGGGAGGGTGACCCGGTTGCGGGTCGTCGCCGCGGCCCATCCATGGCGAGGTCTCAAACACCGATACAGTCTGGTGCTGCTGCACACCGGACAGCATGAACACCAGCTCGGACTCCTCAGCAAGGATTGCCGTAACGGTATAACGGGGTGATGTCATCGAAGCACCTCATTGTTCCGGCGGGCCAACGGACCGCTCGGTCAGCTATCCCTTCATCGTGAGAGCATCGTCTTCCTGCATCAGGACAACGGCAGGAATACTAGATACGACCACCCATTAAGCGCAGCCAGAGCACCAGTCGGGAGAGCCGATCTGAACGCACTCTGCCACCGTGCATCCAACGTCGAATGGTGGATGGGTTCACCTGTAATTGGTAAGCTATCTCCGCCATGCTCAGATTGTGTTTTCTTCGCACCCGCTGCAGTTGGTGGCCAATCTGCTTGAGTATCTTCGTGCGCGTTGCCGGGTCCCCGTTCAACTCACTCTCAATGGCGAGCAACTGATCGAGGATCGCCTCGTCCTCGTCTTCTTCCTCTTCCCCAGTATCTTCAACGTCGCCGGAAGAGTTTAAACACTGGCGCCGCATCAGTTCCCGCATGCGGGCCGCGATATCTTCCAGTTGGGACTCATCCCATATGTCCATACCGTCATCAAGCGCCGACTTCCCCGGCTTCGCCAGCAGATCGTCATCCATATCGGACAGATACAGAGCACTGTCAGATGATGCGGCATCCAAGAGGGTCTCATCCTCGGCGATCTCCAACCACATGAGTTGTTCGTCGATGCCCCCCTCGCCGCCGTCGTACTCCTCGAAGGAATATCCGGAAGCTGGAGCCCCTTCCGGTGTATCCACAGCTCCGGGGGAGGCGCCCCCCACCATGCGCTTCATATAGGCCGCAAACGCTTCGTCGCTCAACGGGCCGGAGTCCGATGACGGAGGGGCCTCCACAGTGTTCAACGCCGTCTTCACGTCTCGGTTGGCGTACAGTACCTGCATGAACGCCGGCCAGTACTTCGCATGCGTTCCCAGGTTGACGCCCAGCGTACGCTCCAGAATCACTTCCGGTGTGGAAGCGTCCGGATCGGCCAGGATGGAGGTCCTAAATGCGAGTTCTCCATCATTCGCGTCGATTTCAAAGCAGCCGACTCCCAGTCCGTAGTTCGCGCGGGCGATCATCTCGAACATTTGGGGCATTTTGGAGCGCGGAATGGCGCTGGGAAATACGGACCGAATGTAGATGGCGGACATCTGCTCCATCGCACGCAGGCTGACCTCCATGCGGATGCCCTCACGGATGCCCAGATTGGCCCAGCACTCCGTGCGGTCTGCATCCGCCAAAAAATTGATGCCGCGTGTACGGAGAAACCGGCAGATGTCGTCGTAACAGCGCCCCATTCCTGATCACCCCCTGTCCGGACAACCTGCATCCCGTGGGAACCGGCGTCATGTATATCTTACCCGCGAGCCATATGCGGCAGGATTTGACCCGTCGCCCGGGGAAATGTTTGATAACGCACAGGAGGTGTCCGCATGAAGCTGCATACAATCGGAAGTACGCTGTTGGGATGCGTTGTGTTCGGCGCAACCGTTATGTCGGTCGCCGCGGCGTCGCCAACCGACGCTCCCGCTGCCGGGCAGGTGGTGGATGTACGTACGCTGGGCGCACAGGGCGACGGCATAGCCGACGATACCGATGCCTTCGAGCGCGCGATTACCCAGGCCCAGCAGACGCTGGCCGGAGCCGCCGTACACGTACCGCCCGGACGCTACCGGATCAGCCGCACATTGACGTTGAAGTCGGTACGGCTGCAGGGGGCGACCGGCGGTGCATGGAACAGCGACTCCATGGCTGTACCGGTATTGACTCTGACGAACCGCGATGAACCCGGCCTGCGGTTGGATGCGGGAGGCGCAGTTCATGGTCTGATGCTGGACACCGACTGGGGCGGACAGCCGATCGGTCCCCGACCGCCGGCTATCGAACTGGCCGGCGTGGGCTGTCGCGTGACGGAAACCAAAATATGGAACGCGTGGGATGCCATCCTGGCTGACGGAAAGAACAACGTGGGCCGTGCGCTGATTGAAAAGTGCTTCATCGTAAATGTACACAACACCGGCGTCCGGATGACCGGCACACTCGACTCCAGTTGGATCAGTAAAGTCGAGGTGTGGTCGCCTGGCAGTGAGACGTTCCTGAAGCAGGGCGTCGGGTTCCTGTTGGGGCAGAACGATGTGCTGCTGATGTCGGACTGCTTTGTGTTCAAGGCATGGCGCGGTTACCGGTTCATGGACAAGATACCCGGATGCGCCATCAAGGGCGGGACATGGGGAAGCATGAGCAACTGCTCTGCCGATTACAGCGACAAGGCCATCTCTGTGGAGGGTACGCACACCGTCAGCATCACCGGTGGGACATACTGGACGCACTTCGGCGCGCTGCGCATTGAGGGTGCAGGCGCCCAGGTGCGTGTCTCAGGCGCAGAACTGGGCGCTAACGGACTGCCGGCTGTCGAAATCCTGTCCGCTCGCGCGGTGACGCTTAGCGGCTGCCAGATTCGCCGTATTATGCGCCAGTTCAACGGCCCCGCCTTGCGCATAACCGGCGGTCATGTGGCCGTCACAGGCAACGTTATCGAGTGCTCCAGCAGGGCCTTGGATATCTCCCGAAAGGCGTCTGTTACACTGATCGGCAACCTGGTGAAACACAACCTGCCCGATGACGCCGGCGTGCCGAAGCCCGCCGACGACGACGCCGCGGCGACCCCCGGCGAAGCGTCCTGACCGTGCCTAAACGCAACACCCGATACGTCTGTCAGCAGTGCGGCGCAGAGAGCGCCCAGTGGTTCGGCCAGTGCCGGGAATGCGCCGAGTGGAACACCCTGCAGGAGGAGGTTATCACCGTTGCCGCACCGGCAGCCCAGCGGCCATCCGCATGGTCCGGCAGCGCCGCTCCGGCTCCGTTGAACCAGGTGCGCGAAGATGATTATCCACGACTGCTGACAGGCATCGGCGAGATCGACCGCGTTCTAGGCGGCGGGGTCGTTCAGGGTTCGGTGATACTGCTGGGTGGCGATCCGGGAGTCGGAAAGTCCACACTGCTCACACAGGTTGCAGATCGGCTGTCCAACGAGGGCTCCGTCCTGTATGTTTCCGGCGAAGAGTCCGCGCATCAAGTGAAGCTGAGAGCCAAACGTCTGGGCGCTGCCGGAGCCACCTTGTATGTGCTGGCGGAGACCGCCCTGGAGTCCATAGTCGAGCAGATCGAACAACTGCATCCTCAGGTGGCCATTATTGACTCCATCCAGACCACGCGTACCGCCGAACTCGAATCCGCCCCCGGGAGCGTGGCGCAGGTACGCGCCTGCGGGAACATGCTGCAGCGGGTGGCCAAAGAACGAGGTGTGGCGATCTTTATCGTGGGGCATGTGACCAAAGAGGGGGCGCTGGCGGGTCCGCGAGCACTCGAACATATGGTGGACACCGTGCTGACGTTTGAAGGCGACCGCCAACTGAACTACCGCGTGCTGCGCGCGACCAAGAACCGGTTCGGCAGTACTGATGAACTCGCGCTGTTCGAGATGAGAGACAACGGTCTGTATGCAGTAGACAATCCATCGGAGTGGTTGCTGGCGGAGCGCGCGGTCCAAAGCCCCGGCTCCGTCGTCACCTGCATCATGGAAGGATCCCGCCCCCTGTTGATCGAGGTCCAGGCGCTCGTGTGCCGCAGCTACCTCAGTCAACCCCGCCGTCAGGTGACCGGCATGGACACCAACCGCGTGAACATGATCCTGGCAGTGCTGGAAAAACGCGCCGGGATGCGTCTCAGTGACCGTGACATCTTCGTGAATGTCGCCGGGGGCATCCAGGTGCGGGAACCCGCCGGCGACCTGGCTGTGGCGCTGGCTGTAGCCAGCAGTACGCTGGAGATCACAGTACCGCCTGATCTGGCTGCCATCGGTGAAGTGGGGCTTGCAGGCGAGGTACGCGGCGTATCGCACGCTTCGGCGCGCGTCCGCGAGGTGGCGCGGCTGGGTTTTACTCAGGTGCTTCTGGCGCGCCGCGACACGCGCGAGGCCTCAGCCGCTGCTGCATCGGTGTCGCTGAACGGCATCGCGTGGGTAGGTGACGCTGTCGCGCATCTGCGTCCCGCTGCCGGCTGAACGTTGTCATGCGCGGACACGACTTAGGCAGGGGCGGGATTCGTCCCGCCCCCAACCCGTACACCCTATTACGCCTACACTAAACACGAAAGCCCGCCACATTTGACGATAGCATAGCACGGAATGACAGTTCCGGAGCGGTTCACGAACCGCCCCTGCAGCAACGCGGCATGTTGCCAAACGAGACGAAAGGTCACCAGAGACGCACATGTGGGGGCGGGATGGACCCCATATCAGGGGTGAAGTGCGTCGCTTCGCACCGCACGGGGGTGAAGCGGGCTTCGCCCGCGGGGTGAGGCAGCCCTGCGGGCTGCGGGGGTGACGCGCCTGCGGCGCGGCGAATGTGCGCCGTGCGTGTGCAAAAGACGTCTACCCAGATGCTGCACATGCCCGCGCTGAGCAAAGCGGGGCGCCCGCCCCGCGGCCCGCAGGGCACATAATGCATACCAGAGCTACCAGTACATAACCGAATTGACTTGGGAGATCACACGGATGGAGCACACACGGAACCACTTCGTCGTAGGACGGGATGCAGCCAGGTCGGTACGCGTGAACCTGCGCACCGATTGCGGAGCCAGGGGAGACGGGATAACCAATGACACCGGGGCGTTTCAGAAAGCGGCCCGTATCCTTCAAGGGGCAGGGGGCGGCACGCTGGTTATCCCTAGGGGCATCTATGTTGTCGGCAGGCAGGTTCATACGCCCGGCCAATATCCCTACTATCAATCCGAGCCCATCTTCCACGTCAAGGACCTGTCCCCATTGCGCATCGAGGGCAACCGGGCCACGCTTCGATTTGCCGATGGGCTTCGATATGGTTCATTTGACAAGGAATCGGGTCGAGCGTACCAGCCGGCAGGCATGCCGTTTCTGGACGGTGCATATGCTGCCTCCGTCGGACACATGCTGCACATCAGCGGCAGCCGGAATGTCACGATCCGCGACTTGGAACTGGACGGAAACATGGAACGGCTGATCGTTGGCGGACAGTTTGGCGACACCGGCATCCAGCTTCCGGGCTGTGGGCTCTTCTTGCACAACAATACGAACGTGCGGCTGGAGAGGATACACAGTCATCATCATCCCTTGGATGGTGTGATGATTGGGTGGTATGGCCTTAAGGAAACAGATCCGGCTCAGCCGCACCTGCTGGTGGATTGCACGTTTGAGTACAACGGCAGACAGGGGCTGTCATGGATTGGCGGGAAAGGACTAACTGCCGTGCGGTGTCGTTTCAACCACACTGGCAGAGCGCTGAACGGGGGTAGACCGTTCGGTTCTGCACCGGGCGCCGGGCTCGACATCGAGGCCGAGGACTCAATCTGTCGTGACGGGCGCTTTGAGGCGTGTGAGTTCATCAACAATGCAGGGTGCGCCATGGTCGCAGACTCGGGCGACGGCGGATACACCCGATTCAAGCGCTGCCTCTTCTGGGGTGTCACGAACTGGAGCACCTGGACTGCCAAACCTGGAATTGTATACGAAGAGTGCAAATTCCATGGCAGTATCGTCCATGCCTTTGGATCAAAGGATCCAGCACTGGCCACACGATGGATACGATGCCAGTTTGAGGATCGTCCATGGACACAGAACCAGGGGCCTTATGGTAATTTACTGGCCGAGTTAAACGGTAATTTGCAGAATGTATCTTTTGAGTCGTGCCGCTTCACTGCAGACCGGCGTCGCCTGATCTGGTGTTCCGGAGAGGGGTTTCGGACAATCGACTGCAGGTTTGTCCATCGCTACGCCGATCTTCCGAATGGGGAGTACTCCATACTGTTGCGCGGCGGTGAGATCGATGGATGTCGGTTTATCTGCCGTCTACCAGCCTCCTCGAGTAACCGATGGCCCATCCTCGTGGATGGTTCACGCGTTGTCGGCCGGAAGCCAACCGTCGTGGAGGGGCCGCATCTGCGATGGGGTCATCCCAACGGTCCGACCGGCGTCATCCCGCCAGGACCGTAAGGCTACGCCCCACAGGGCGATGGCCGACCAAGACAGTGACCGGGACAGGATATCCTGCCCCGGTCAACCGGTGGTTGTCTGGCCGATGGCGCGCCCGATCACACGACCGGCTCGGGTGCGACGTTAAGCACTTGCCGTCCCAATGGACGGCTGACCGGCTTCTGTCGCGGTTGTGTCGGACGTTCACGACCGGTGATCATATCTTCGACCAGATAGTATCCGCGCCGGGATGCCATCCAGACGGCGGCATCAGCGGCACCCTGTGCGAATGCCGTGCGCGACTCGGCGCGATGGGTAATCACCAGTTCATCGGTATCGCTGGCGAATACCACCTCATGGACGCCCACGATCCCGCCGGCTCGAATCGAGTGTACGCCGATCTCGTCACGGGTGCGCTCGTATCGCCCCTCCCGGCCGTGTCGGGTTTGGCTGGAGCCGCGCAGGTCATGCAGTCTCACAGCCAGCTTGGCCGCGGTACCGGATGGTGAGTCCTTCTTGTACCGATGGTGACGCTCAATCACTTCGATGTCGTAACCTGGCAGATACTTGCTGGCCAGTTCGGCGATCAGCATCAACACGTTCACACCGCGCGTGATGTTGGGCGCATACATCAACCCGCAACGCTTACGCTCCGCGGTACGGCGCAACAGCCCCATCTGATGATCGCTGAACCCCGTGGTGCCAACCACCACGCCACAGCCGTGGCGTTCATAATGAGGCAGCAGCGACAGCGTGGCCTCCGGTTTACTGAAGTCAATCACCACGTCCGGATGGGTCGAGGCCATGACTGCGGGGATCTCCTCGGCAGCGCATACAGACAGGCCGCACGGGACGCTTCCCTGCAGCACTCCCAGATCGGCGCCTGCTTTGGTGCTTCGGGGACCGGCAGCCGCCATGACCAGGCGCAGATCGGTGCGCTCCTGAAGAATGTACCGCGCAATGGCGGATCCGGTCAGTCCAAGACCGACAAGTCCCACATTCAGCATGTGGTTGCTCCTTTCTGGCGGAACGGCTCTACAGAGCCTGTCGCCGTGCCTGCGAGGTTAGCTGACGGGTTACGACGGAGAAGGTCGTCGCGTTCCTTACGGAACTGCACCCCAGGAACTTGGTTCCCCCGCTCTCACTCCCGGAGATTCGGCACAGATGGGGAGTTATGCAGGTCGGATC
>CAZHSN010000029.1:0-27142 GCA_964535125.1 uncultured bacterium | reverse complement strand
GGCTCTTCGGCGTATAGTCGCCGGAAGCGCGCCTCTGACTGCTGCAGCTCAGCCGTGCGCTCAGCAACCAGGCTCTCCATCTGCTTTTGATACTTGCGGCTTGCCTCTTCGAACAGCCGGCGTTCAGCCTCCAACTCGCGGATGCGGATCACGCGTTGAACCGAATGCAAAAACGGCGCCCGCGTGATCGGCTTAAACAGGTAGTCGGCAGCGCCCAGCCGCAGCGCCTTGGCGGCCATCGACGCGTCGGGCTCGCCGGTAACCATTATCATGGGGACTTCAGGCCAGGTATCACGCACCTGCTGCAAAAAATCCAGGCCATCGCGGTCGGGCAGCCCCACATCCGAGACGACAACATCCGCCGGTGACCACTCCAGGCGCGCCACCGCTTCGGCTACGTTCGTTGCCCCATACGCCTCTAACCCGGCCTGCCTGAGAAACTCCAGCAGTACCCGCAGGAGAGCGGTCTCATCTTCGACGACCAGTACATACCCCATTACAGCCGGTATCCATCTCCTTCAGCGCGGGAGGCGACGGGAAGATCAATGTGAATGGCCGTTCCCCTGCCCACCTGCGTCTCAACCGAAAGCATCCCTCCATGCGCCTCAATGACCCGATAGGCGATCGCGAGATCCAACCCGTCGGCGACCGCGCGGCTCTTGGTCGTGAAGAACGGCTCAAACAGGTGCGGCAGCACGTCGTCGGGAATGCCGTCTCCACTGTCCTCCACCGTCAGGCGCACCATCTGTCGCGCGTTATCATTCCGTTCGGACGCCAGGATTCGCAACCGCTTCGCCGGGTCGGCTTGCGGAAAGCGCCGTTCCAGCGCCTCCCGTGCGTTCTCCACAATCGATAACAGCACCAGGCGCATCTGGTGCTGGTTGCACCATACCGCCGGCAGCGACTCCGGCGTCTGCACAAAAACGAAGATGCCGGAACGCTCTAATGTGGCGCCCATCAGCCCCAAAACCTGTTGCACCACCATGTCCAGGCGCACGGTAGTCCGGTTGTGTTCATCGTCACGGGTGAAATCCACCAGTTGCCGCACGATCGCGGCGATGCGTTCACTGCCCTTCACCACTTCGTCCGCATACGACTGGATCACCGTTCCGTCAGGCGAGAGGTCGGCGATCAGCTGGGCATAGTTCAACACACCTGTCAGCGGATTGTTGATCTCATGCCCCACCCCTGCAGCTAAAACGCCCAGCGACTCCAGCTGGCGTTTTTCCATAAGCCGCGCCAGCATCGCCTCGCGTTCCCGTTCCGTCTGTATCCGGTCCGTCACGTCGCGCAGCACCATCACCACGCAGTATTCGGTCGCCGTGGGAGGGAGCGGCGCCATCGCGACTTCCACCCAGCGGACGGCGCCGGCGGTGGTCAGCCGCTCAGCCACCGCCAACGGCGGGGTCTCCCCGCGCAATGCGGTTTGAAACAGCTCAAGCACTTGCGGCCGACTGGATGCCTGGAACAGATCAGGAAGGAGCCAGGGGCTGCCGGATGGTTCACCAGCGGCCTGATTGGCCCGCAGCACCCGCATCTCAGCGTCCAGCAGCAGTATCGCTTCCCGCGTGCTGTCAAACACCACCTGCAGCAGCGTGGCCGTCCGTCGCAACTGGGCTTCGGCTTCGTGCATCCGCCGTTCGGTTTCCAAGTCCATCAACACCCGTTGGATGACCACCGGCGCCCGATCTAGAAAACCGGCGTCCTTGACCATATAGTCACGGGCTCCGGCCTTCATCATGTCAACAGCAACCAATTCGCTGCCGGCGCCGGTAATCACCATGAACGGAATAGATAGCGCATCGGCGCGCAGCCGCTCCACCAGTTGGCCACAGGTCATGTCGGGCAGGTTGTAGTCGCTGACCAACAGATCAAACGCCTCCGCGCCTGCCTGCGTTAACAGGGTTAACGCCTCTTCGCCTGTCGCGGCGCAGCTGATGGCAATCTGCTCGCGTTGGATCAGCCGCGTGAGCAGCAGGCGTGTTCCTGCATCGTCTTCCACCAGCAGCACCCGCCGATAGGGCGTCTGATCGGATGTCACGGAGGCTGTCTGACCATTCATGACGGGTCACTGCCGTTCATCGAAGGAACTTGGACCATCATCAGGAAGAGCCCTAATTGCCGGATCGCGTTCATAAATGCATCCGCATCGACCGGTTTGGTGATATAGTTGTTGCACCCCAGGTCGTGGCAACGCTCCACTTCGCGCGGGTCATCGGTGGTGGTCACCATGATAACCGGCATCCGGCGCAGATCGGGATGCGCCTTAATCTGGCGCAGTACTTCGACACCATCGGTACCGGGAAGGCGGATGTCCAGTAACAGCAGATAGCTTGTTCCCGGTTCCCGAACCGGCGCCCCGTCAGACGATGGTGACTGCAACAAAAAACGCAGTACATCATCGCCTGTGCAAAACCGGATTATCCGGTTCATCAGACCGCAGCGCTTCAGATTCCGCTCAATTAGAAACGCATGACCGTCGTCGTCTTCGGTAAGAAGGATCACGATTTCATGGGTCATCATCACTGCTCCTGTCAACGGCCGTATCGTAGACATCCGGCAGACCGAATGCAAATGTCGTTCCTGCTGGCGATGTCTGCCACACGCGAATCCAACCGCTGTGCAAATCCAGTATCTTGCGGGCGATGGTCAACCCCAATCCCTCGCCCTCTGTCTGCCCGGGATCCAGTCGATGATACAGTTCGAACACCCGATCGACGTGCGCCGGGTCAATCCCGATTCCATTATCCTGTATATAGTAAACCATCCAGCCGTCACGATGCTCACCCCAGATACGCATGAATAACCGGCGCTCCGGATGGGTGTACTTGAGCGCATTTTGCATCAGGTTGGCCCACACCTGGCTCAAGTGCGTCACATCGCCATACGCCTCCGGCAACAATCCGACCTGCACGTCCGCATGCCGCTCCTCTATCTGAAAGGCCAACGCGTCCAGTGACTCCTTCACCAGCTTGTCCATAGAGACGCGGGTGGGCCTGAGTTCGGTGCGGCCCAAGCGCGACACGCGCAACAACCCATCCAGCAGGCGATCCATTTGGCCGGAGGCCTGCGTGATGTACTTAAGCGCCGGCTCGACATCGGTGCGGAGGGTCTGTCTGACAGCTCCATCCAATCCATCTTCGTTCATCAAACCGGTCAGCGCTTCCTGCAGCAGTTTGGCAAATCCCTGAACGTTCACAAGAGGCGCCCGCATGTCGTGCGACGCTACATAGAGCATCTGCGACAACTCGGCATTCCGCCGGCTCAACTCAGCACTCATCTGACGAATCCGTTGCTCCGACTCCCGCCGCTGGGTGATATCCAGCGCTTGCGCGATGACGGTAACCGGGTCTGTACCGTACCGCAGGGGCACGGCGTTCCACAGGGTCCAGCGACGCTCGCCGTCGGCCCGCCGGACGATGAACTCACGGTCGCGCCAAGGGGCTCCGTCTGACAGTGTCTTGCACGCTGCATCACCGGCTTCATCAAACAAGCTGTTGACCGGGATCTGCTGCAGTTCTGCACGTTCATACCCCGTCAGCGTCTCAAAGGCGCGATTGACATGCGTAAAGCGCATATCGGCATCCCATACAGCAATGGGGACACCCGCTTCATATATCAGCGTCTCCAGATAGTCGCGCGTGCGACGCAGATCATCCGACTGGCGCCGCTGTTCGGTAACGTCTTCGTATACGCCCAGTACACCGGTTATCACCCCGGCGGGATCCCTCAGCGGTACTTTGGTCATACTCACCAGAATCCGCTGGCCGTTTGCGACAGGCAGCAGCACGTCCCGGTTGCGCAGCGCAATACCGGTATCCATCACCATACGGTCATCACGCTCTATCGCGTCTGCTACAGACGCCCAGGGGCAGTCGCGCGCGGTGCGGCCCACCAGCAGCGCCACCGGCACGCCGGCATCGTTTGCCAGCGCCGCGTTCGCCCCCAGATAGCGCAATGCAGTGTCTTTCCAGTACACACGTAAGGGGATGGTGTCCAGGACCGCCTGCAGCATCTCGCGCGACTGACGCATGTCTCGCTCGGCCTGCTTCAACTCGGTGACGTCCTGAGCCACCAGCAGCATATGGTCCAGTTGCCCCACTTCGTTAAAGACGCCGCCCAACGCGACGATTAACGTGCGGTCGCCATTGGCAAGCGTCACCTCACACTGCTCAATGTGCGAGCGGATACGCGACGCCAGCGCGAACCGTGCGGACATGTATACCCGAGCGGCCGCGTCAAACCAGTCGATCCATGGCGTCTGTTCCACCGATGACACGTCACGCTCCAGTAACGCAGCCAACCGGTTGTTGCACTCCACTATGACGCCATCAGGAGACACCATCGCCAGACCAACCATATCGGTCTCGAAAAACGCCCGATACCGCCCTTGACTCAGGATCTCCTGCGCACGCGCGCGCAGCTGCTCTTCCTGAACTCGCTGTTCATCCAGTGCGCGTGCGGCCATGATCGCATGCGTCACCAGCAGCATCAGAACCAGGGCGAGTAAGGTAATCGCCGCGGCCGTTACATAAATGAACACGGTCTCAGCACGTCTTCGGTCAGCCACCTCCTGCAGGTCCATCTTGCAGATCACCGCCCAAGGGGTGCCTGTGAGTCGTCGGTAAGCAGCCAGGACGGGCTCCGACCGGTAGTCAACACCCACGGATACGCCACTGGCTTGCTGCATCGCCTGGTACTCCACCGTACCGGACCGTATCGGCACCGGCAGGCCGACGCCTGATCGTTGCCGGGAGTGCCTCAACCGGTTCAAGACACGCAAGCGATCCCCGTCTCTGCCGACCAAGAGCGTTTCCCCGGTATGCGTGGGGATGGGCCACTGCATCATGCCAGGATATAGATAGTCGTCGGGATCGACCTGCAGGACGAGCACACCCTCCGGACGGCCGTCGTCGCCGAGTACGGGCGCGAGATACGCCAATCCCTGCGTTCCATCGCTGTGCGAATGGATGTCTCCAAACAGGTACACGCCGGCGTTCATGGCGCGTACGGCCAAGGTATCCAGATGCTGTTCTAAATGCCGGCCCTCGCAGACCACCCGTACACCACGCCGGTTGATCAGTAGAACGCCTGCGTATCCGTACGTGTGACTGGCATCCGTCAACCAGGCGGCGACAGACGCCGGACAGGGCCTCCCCAACTGCAGGGACTGCCTCACTTCCGGCATGCGCGACAACGCCGCGGCCAGTACAGTGGAGTCGTTCACACGCTCGCGGTGCCAGTCGTCCAGTTGCCTGGCGACATAAGCGGCAATGGTATCCACACGCGCAGTCATCAGTTCGTGGTTCAGCGTGCGCTGACGATGCTCTACCCCTACAGCCACGCCCCAGATGACCGCGATGCTCACTGCCGTGATCACGGCCAGCCAGGCACGGGAGACCGAAGCCATCCGGCTCCGCATATACGGATGCACCCCTTTCGGTGGAGAGTCATGACATCGCACTACGTGTATAGAGTACCTGCCCTGAACGTCTGTCAGCCTCGGGATGTACAATAGGATAGGTAGTTAGCACAGCGCGCCGAGGCGTACGCAAGCGGCGCACATCACAGGAGACTGATAGATGGCACAAGATACAACGCTCAGCCAGTTGCTCACGCTGTCGCACTGGCTGGGTGATGAAGCACGCGGGTTGGCCATTTTGGGCGAGGGCAACACCTCGGCGCTGGCCGCCGAGGGCAACTGGTTCTATGTGAAGGCCAGCGGCACCCGGCTGGTTGACATTCCCGAAGATGGCTTCGTCCGGGTCGATATGCAGCGGGCGCTGACATTTCTGGCCGAAGGCGAAGAAACAGACGAAGCGACGCAAGCCGCGCTCAAAGACTGCCGGGTAGATCCGGCAGAAACGCGGATGCCATCGGTGGAGACATTCCTGCATGCCTATCTGCTGAGCCTGCCCGGCATCCGGTTTGTCGGCCATACGCATCCCACGTCCGTAAACGCCGTGACCTGCAGCCGGAACGCCGAGCAGTTGATTGCTGGCCGGTTGTTCCCCGACGAGATTGTGTGCTGCGGTGTCGCCCCGCTTTGGGTTCCCTACACAGATCCCGGCCTGCCGCTGGCGCGCGCGTTGAAGGCCCGTTGCGAAGCCTATATGACCCGCTACGAGGCCACCCCCAAAGTGATCCTGATGCAGAATCACGGGCTGATCGCTCCGTCAGACAGCGTCAATGGCGTGCAATCCGCCACACTGATGTTTGAAAAGACCTCCCGGATCATCATCGGCGCACATGCGCTGGGCGGCCTGAACTTCATGACAGCCGAACAGGTGCAGCGTATCGCTACGCGTCCGGATGAAAAGTATCGTCAACAGATCATCGCTGCCGCTCAGGGCAAAGGAGGCTGACATGTCCGCAAAACGGGAGTCCTATGTAAAAGCGCAGGACACACTGCCGCAAACCATGTTGCGCTGGAACCTGTATGGCGCCGGGTTGGAAAACTTCGGAGTCGATGGAAAGCCCGAAGTCATGCCTCTGCCGGAACCGGGGCCCGACCAACTGCTGCTGCGCACCGACGCCATCGGTATCTGCTTTTCGGACGTCAAAGTGGTGAAACTGGGTCCAGACCACCCGCGCCTGACTGGACGCGATATGAAGACAAAACCCGTAGTACTGGGACACGAAGCGCACGTGACGGTGGTCAAAGTCGGCTCACAGCTGACCGAGCGGTTCCAGCCGGGGCAGCGCTTCATCGTTCAGGCTGACCTGTTCGTGAACGGTGTCAGCATGGCCTACGGTTATGTACTGGAAGGCGCCATGACTCAGTACGGCCTGGTGGGACCTGAAGTGACCGATGGCGATGACGGCTGCTATCTGCTGCCTGTCAAGGACAGCACGGGCTACGTCGAGGCCGCTCTGGTAGAGCCGTGGGCCTGTGTGGTGGATAGTTATGACCAGAAGCGGCGCACCACCATAAAACCCGGCGGCTCCTTGCTGGTGATCCAGGGAAGCCACCCCTCACATGCCGAGTACACGCTGGGTGCGTTGAAGGATACCGACCATCGTCCTGCGCAGATCACCGCGGTCAGCTGCGGAGGGCAACTGCGCGCTGAACTGATGGATTGGAAGGCTCAAGGCAGCAGCGTCACCGAAGCGGGCTCCATCACCGATCTGTCCGGTGCGTTCGATGATATCGTGGTCGTTGGAGATATCTCCGCGGAGCTTATGGAAGCGGCCGCGGCCATGCTGGCCAACCACGGCGTCTTCTGGGCGGCGCGCACTACACCGGTTGAGCGACCGCTTAGCTTGGATTTGGGCCGAATGCACTATGATCAGCTGTGGTTCACCGGTACACACGGCAATGACATCGCCGCTGCGGCCGAGCCGGCGTTGATGAGCGACATTAAGCCCGGCTCCTCCGTATGGATCGTCGGTGCTGGCGGCCCGATGGGTCAGATGCACCTGCAGCGCGCACTGCAGTTGCCCGATCCACCCGCAATGGTCATCGGCACCGATGTGGATGCAGCCCGCCTCCAGGCCGCACGCGAGCGATACGAGAGCATCGCCGCAGCCCGCGGTATCTGCTTCGAAATATTGAACCCCAAAGAGATGAGTCCTGAGGCGTTCGACACAAAGCTGATGACATGGACCGGCGGTAAGGGGTTCGACTATATCGCCTGCATGGTTCCTGTCGCCCCGCTGGTGACCGCGTCAGCACGACTGCTGGCTGAGAATGGCGTGATCAACCTGTTCGCCGGACTCGCCCGGGGCACTATGGGCGATGTGGACTACAACGCGGTGTGTGACCGCGGCGCGCGCTATTTCGGCTCCAGCGGTTCATCCATCGACTCCATCGCTACCACACTGCGGCTCATGGAAGCTGGCCAGTTGCAGACACGCGCCTCATTGGCTGCCATCGGCGGCATGCGCGCCATGCGTGAAGGCCTGAAAGGCGTCATGGAGAACCGGTTCGCAGGCAAAACGGTCATCCTGCCGGCGTTGGTGGACATGCCGTTGTGCACGCTGGAAGACCTGAAAGAGCGCTATCCCAGCGTCTACGCGAAGCTGGAAGATGGCAGGTTCTGGACTACTGAGGCGGAGCAGGAGCTATTGGACCTGCTGCTGCCCTAACCAAGCATACAGGAGAATCATTCGATATGAGCTGTGCACGTTTACAAGGCCAGGTGGCGATCGTGACCGGCGCCGCACAGGGACTGGGAGAGGCCATCGCCATCCGGCTGGCGCAGGAGGGTTGCACGGGAGTAACCGTGGCCGACATGCAAAAGGACAAGGCCATCGAAGTGGCCGCACGCATCGCCGCTGATTACCCCCAATGTAGAACGTTGGGAGTGGGTGTCGATGTCACGGACTACCCATCGGTCATTGCCATGGTCGATCAGACCGTTGAGGCGTTTGGTCAGTTGGACATCATGGTGTCAAACGCCGGCATCCTGATCAGCGAAGACATCCTGGAGTTTGACCCGGCCAAGTGGCGCAAGGTTGTGGATGTCAACCTGTTCGGATACTTCCTTTGCGCCAAAGAAGCGGCCCGGGTAATGGCGCCCCGCAAGAGCGGGGTGATCTTACAGATCAACAGCAAGTCAGGTTTGAAAGGGTCCTTCCGAAACAGCGCGTATGCCGCCAGCAAGTTCGGCGGCGTTGGACTGACCCAGTCGATCTGCATGGATCTGGCGCCTTATGGTATCCGGGTCAACGCCATCTGCCCGGGCAACCTGCTGGATGGCACACTATGGTCGGACAGCCTGTTCGAGCAATACGCTAAAAAGTGGAACCTGACCGTGGAAGAGGTCCGCAAGAAATACACCGATCAGGTGCCGCTGGGACGCGGCTGCACCTACGCCGACGTCACCAACATGGTAGTGTTTCTCGCCAGCGAGGATGCGTCCTACATCACCGGAGAGGCGCTGCGCGTCGCAGGCGGTCAGATATAACCCTTGTCTGACCCGCAGGAGAGCGGCACACAACCGCTCTCCTGTCTCACTGATTCCACAGCAACCAGGCCAGTACTCCCACACCCAGCGCCAGCCGATACCAGCCGAACACCGCAAGCCCATGGCGATTCAGATACGCGACCATCCATTTCACCGCGACGATCGCGCTGAGGAAAGCCGTCACCAGGCCTATGACCATACTGTCCGCGCCCAGTACGGCCGCCATCTCGGCGCCGTCTTTCACCAGTTCCAGCAATGTGGCCGCTCCCAGTGTGATCAGCCCCAGCAGGAAGCTGAACTCCACAGCCGCCGGCATGCTCAAGCCAACCAACAGCGCCGCAGCGATGGTGGCCAGACTGCGGCTGTCCCCCGGCCACATGGCAACGCACTGCGCCAAGCCGATCCACAGCGCCATACGCACTGTCATTGACTCCAGGTCGGCGCCGCGGGTCGGTCTGCGGGCCACCCAGCGGTCCAGCGCCAGGATGCCGATGCCTCCCACGATCCAGGCCGCCGTGATCGGTTCGACCCCGAACAGCACCTTCTTGATCGTCTTTTCGCCGATCAGCCCAATGATGGCTGCAGGAACAAACGCCGCGATAATGCAAGCCACCATGTGGCGTCCCTGCGCATCGCGTCCGCGCAGGCCCATCAGCATCTGTCGGATCCGCTGCCGATACAGCCACAGCACCGCGAGAATGGCGCCCAGTTGGATGGCGATGGCGTAACTGTCGGCCGTGGAGTTACCGCGAAGACCCATCCACTCCTGCGCTACCAGCAGATGCCCGGTACTGCTGACTGGCAGGTATTCCGTAATACCTTCCACCACACCCAGGATCAACGCCTGCAGCCAGTTCATGGAAGGACCGGCCTCGGGCGTTGCCGCCGAAACCGAAGCCATCACCGCAGACGCCGTCAGCGCGATACCGACGCACCACCACCCGAACCTGTTACAGATTCGCACACGCAACCTCCGTCTTTGGCGCACACTGACGCCTGATCCAGTACCTGCGGATCAGCAGCCGCAGCATGGCCGCCACCGGTGCAGCCAGAAACATGCCGACCAATCCGCCGAATTGTGCGCCGGCCAGCAGCGCAATGATAACAACCACCGGGTGGAGTTTGAGGCGTTCGCCCAGTAACAGCGGCAAGATGAACTTGCTCTCGGCAAAGTGCAGCACGGTAAAGAAAACCAACACGTGCACCGCAACCGTCAGGTTATCAGGAAACTGCAGCGCCGCCAGACCGACGATCGGAATGGCGCCGATAACCGGGCCGATCACGGGGATCGCCCGCGTAATACCGGCCAGGACACCCAGTATGACCGCATATCGGACGCCCAGCAGCGACAGGCCCACACCAACCACCACACCGGCGATCAGACACAGGATAATCTGCCCCACCAGGTAGTTCTCAAACACCAGATGCGCCTCGCGCAGGAACCACAGCACTTCACGCCACCAGCGACGCGGTGTCAGGCTGACCAGATCCCGCCGCAACGACCGGCCATCGGTCAGGAAATAGAACGCCACCACCGGCAGGATGATCACCTCGACGATGTGCGTGAGAGTCGTCCACGTGCCGACCAGAAGCCCGGACATCACCCGGCTCGCCGCCCCCATGGCGGCGCGCATATCCGATGTCTCGATCGTCTGGCGCAGATCTCCCGGCAGCGTGGTGTACCAGGTCTGCCAGCGCTCAAGCGCAGTCAACAGGTGCTCCCGGTATACGGGCCAGCTGTCAGTAAACGATTGATATTCCTGGGCGAACGGGCGGGCCAACAGGGTAAACGCACCGTATATCCCATACCCGATACCCACGAATGACAACAGTGTTACCGCGGCGCGCCACCACCGGGTGGGGATCTTCCGTGGACGGAAGCGGCTGAGTACGCGGCTGATCCACTCCACCGGATACGCCAGCAAGGCGGCTCCCAGCAGCATGAACAGCACATACCGCAATCGCCAGCCCACATACACCGCCACGACAGCTAGCAGCAGCCGCAGGATGATGATGATAACCCGAGACACGCTCATTGGTACGGACAGATCAGGAGATACCCAGGCGGGCAAACAGCGTTTCACGGATACGCTGGGCTGCCGCGCCGTCGCCATACGGGTTCACCGCACGGGCCATCCGCTCGTAGGCGTCACTGTCTGTGAGCAGATGCGTGGCCTCGCGCACGATGGCCTCTTCATCAGTGCCGACCAAACGGGCCGTACCAGCGTCCACGCCCTCCTGGCGTTCTGTGGTGCGCCTCATGACCAATACCGGTTTCCCGAGGCTGGGCGCTTCCTCCTGCACACCGCCCGAATCGGTCAGGATCAACGTCGATGCCTGCATCAACTTCACAAACGGCACATAGTCGGGGGGTTCGGCCAGCACCACACGCTCGCATCCATCCAGGATCCGGTGTGCGGTTTCCCGCACGATCGGGTTGCGGTGCATCGGGAACACCAGTTGGGTATCGGGAAGGGTCTCGATCAGTCGACGTGCGGCGCGGCAAATCGCCTCCATCGGCTCGCCCCAGTTCTCTCGGCGGTGCGCGGTGATCAGCACCGTGCGCAACGGCTGGTCTACCGCCTGCTGCAGCAGCGGATCGGTAAACCGATAATCCATGCCGGCAATACTCAGCAGTGCATCAATGCCCGTATTCCCCGTCACCCAGATGTCGTCGGGATTCACTCCCTCACGCTCCAGGTTCATTCGCGCCTGTACGGTCGGCGCCCAGTGGAACGCGGCCAATGCACCCGCCAGTTTTCGGTTGCCCTCTTCCGGGAAAGGATTGTACAGATCACCGCTGCGCAATCCCGCCTCCACATGCCCGAACTGGGCCTTGTGGTACAGCGCCGCCAAGCTGGCCACGAAGGTGGTGGTCGTGTCTCCCTGAGCGATGATCACTGCCGGACGTTCCGCTTCGATGATCGGCTCCAGCCCCTGTAGCACCCGGATCGTCACCGCTGACAGCGTCTGCCCGTGCTGCATCACGTTCAGATCATAATCCGGCTGGATGTCGAATACACGCAACACCTGGTCCAGCATCTCACGGTGCTGTCCGGTCACGGCGTTCACAACGCGCACCTTCTCCGGGTAACGCTGCAGTTCTTTCACCACAGGAGCCATCTTGATGGCGTCGGGCCGGGTGCCAAACACGTTCAATATCACGGGGAGTTTCGTCATGGATCACCTCGATGAAGTAAACAGAGCCAAGGCGACGCCGCACAGTACGATCGCCATCAACCAGATCACGAACACAGCGCGGCGGTGACCGCCCAGCAGGCTGGAGAGGGTATAGTGCAGGTGCCTGTTATCGGCTTGTGTCACCGGTTCACCGGCGGCCAGACGGCGCAGCGCGACGAACACCGCGTCGAACAGGGGAATGCCGAACACCAGTATCGGCACACCCAGCGACACCGCTGCGGCCACTTTGAAGGCGCCGGTAATGGACACCACAGCCAGCACGAACCCCAAAAACTGTGAGCCGACGGTGCTCATAAAGACCGCCGCTGGGCTGACGTTGTATACCAGAAACCCCACACAGGCTCCGCACAGCGCAGCGGCAGGTAGCGCAACCACGAACTGACCTTCGGATTGTGCCATCAGCATCAGGGTTAACGCCGTTATCGCCCCCACTCCGGCGGCCAGACCATCCAGCCCATCGATGGTGTCAAACGTCTTGGTCACGACAAAGATCCACAAGGCGGTCACCGGCACAGACCAGACGCCCAGCGGCCACCAGTGATTCGGTTGATACTGTCCTGGCAGCAGCGGCGCCAGTGGATTAGTAATGCCTTCAATGCGTACGCCCCAGTGCGCAACACCCAGACCTACGAGCAGCAGAAATACGGTCTGAACGCGGGCGCCAAAGTGGAACACGTCATCCAGCAGGCCAAAACAGGCGACAATGGTGCCGCCGATCAACAGGACGCTGAGTCCAGCAGACCAACCGCCAAAGGTCCACCAGACTAACCCGACCGCCGCCCAAAAACCGAACACGATCGCGATCCCGCCCCACCGGGGAGTTGGTTTACTGTGGACGCGGCGTCCTCCCGGCTGATCGATCACGCCCAGTTTACGCGCAAACCGGGCCACAAACGGCGTCACCGCCGCGGTGCAGAACAACGCGATGGCAAACGCGATCAGCAGCAGCCGCAAGAAGTCACCCCCGCTGACCGATCTGTACGAGTTCGATCTTCGCTTCTCGGAACAGCTCCATGGCGAATGGGTCCGGGTAGTCACCCGCGAACACCACACGCACGATGCCCGCGTTAATGATCATCTTGGCGCATGCGCTGCAGGGTTGACAGGTGACATACAACGTGGCGCCGCGGGTGGACACACCGTTCAGCGCCGCCTGCAGTATCGCGTTCTGCTCAGCATGTACCGACCGAGCACAATGACCGTTGATCAGACAGCCTTCCGGCCAGGGTTTCTCAGCGCCATCGGGCGGACAGTGCTGCAGCCCCTTCGGAGCGCCGTTGTACCCGGTGGTCAGGATGCGTTTCTCGAACACGATGACCGCACCCACAGATCGACGGGGGCATGTCGCCCGGGTGGCGACCACATGAGCGATGTCCATGAAGTAGTCATCCCAGGTGGGGCGGTCGCTGGTCATGAGACTCACCACGGCAGTACCGGGTACTCGGCACAGAGAGTTTGCACATCGGTGCGCACGGATGCCAACTGCGCGGCGTCATCGCGTGCGCTGATCGCCGTATCGATCAACTCGGCGACCCGGACCATCTCGGTCTCGGTCATCCCCCGCGTAGTTAACGCCGGCGTGCCCAGCCGCATGCCGGAGGTGATGAACGGCTTAGCCGGATCAAACGGGATCATGTTGCGGTTCACCGTAATATGCACGGAATCCAACAGCATCTGAGCCTTCTTGCCCGTGATCTGCTTGTTCCTGAGGTCCACCAGCATCAGGTGGTTATCAGTGCCGCCAGAAACCAGCGTATACCCTCTGGCTTGCAGCTGTTCGCAGAGGCAGGACGCGTTACGGCGCACCTGCGCCTGGTACTCCCGGAACTCCGGCTTCAACGCCTCGCCGAACGCCACCGCCTTGGCGGCGATCACATGCATCAACGGTCCCCCCTGCATACCGGGGAACACGGCTTTGTCCAGGGCGGCGGCGTGTTCCGCCTTACAGAGCACGATGGCGCCGCGCGGTCCCCGAAGCGTCTTGTGCGTGGTCGTGGTGACAAAGTCCGCATACGGCACCGGGCTGGGATGCTCTCCGGCGGCAACCAGTCCGGCGATGTGCGCCATGTCGACCATGAACAAAGCGCCTACTTCATCGGCGATTCGCCGGAACCGGGCGAAGTCGATCACGCGCGGGTAGCAGCTGGCGCCGGCCACGATCAGACGCGGTTTATGGGTGAGCGCCAATTCCCGTACGGTGTCATAACAGATCACGCCATCGGTCTCGCCGACCCCATAGTGTACGGCGTTATACAGCACGCCCGAAAAGTTCACCGGGCTGCCGTGGGTCAGGTGCCCCCCCATGCTGAGGTTCATGGCCAGGAAGGTGTCACCGGGCTGAAGCGCCACTGAATAGACACCTTGATTGGCCTGTGAGCCGGAGTGCGGCTGCACATTCGCATGATCCGCACCGAACAGTTGACATGCCCGTTGCCTTGCCAGCTCCTCGGCCACATCCACGCACTCACAACCGCCGTAATACCGCTTGCCGGGATAGCCCTCGGCGTATTTGTCGGTGAGCACCGAACCAAGCGCCTGCAGCACGGCGCGACTGACGATGTTCTCTGAGGCGATCAGTTCCAGGTGGTCGTTCTGGCGGTTCTGCTCGGCCACAATGGCTGCGAAGACTTCGGGATCGGCCTGCTCCAATGGAGTGGTCCGGTGTTGCGTCATCCAAGTGCGTGCGTCCATCTACTTATCCTCCCGGCAGTCACAAGAGGACTGTTCGATGCGTCCGATCTTGGTCACGCGGCGTGTGTGACGCGTGTCGCCGGAAAAGGGAGTTTCCAGAAAGGCGTCTATAGCGCCCAGCATCAACTCCGGGCCCAAGATACGCGCCCCCATGCACAGCACGTTGGCGTCATTGTGCGAACGGCTCAGTGCCGCAGAGACCGGATCCTGCACATGGGCCGCCCGGATCCCGGGGATCTTGTTGGCAGCCATACTGATGCCGATGCCTGTTCCACAGATCAAAATAGCGCCCTCAACCGCGCCTGAGGTAACCAGTTGGCAGGCCTCTGCAGCGACATCGGGGTAGTCCTCCGGCTGGCCATCCGGCGGACCGACGAACTGCACCTCTACGCCCTTCGCGTTGAGGTGTTCGAGCAATATATCCTTAATGGAATGGATGGCATGATCACCACCCAGTACGATCTTTTTCATGGGAAAAGAGTCCTCCTGGTACTACCTACCAGTGTAACAGCCCGTACGGTGTCGGGCAACGACGCGTCCGCACGGAGCCGCACCTAGTCGGCAGCGAGGTCCGCCAGCGTCGCCTGCGGCCGTTGCGTCCACTCGGGCAATGTATACCCCACCGGGAGCCGCGCGTCGCGTCGTTCCAGCACGCCTTCAGACAGCGTATGCCGTAATACCACATACCATTCAGGGCCATTCCCGGGCTTCCACGCGCTGACGCGCTGCATGACCGCCAGACGCTGCTGCCGGCGGAATGTGCGGCTGTCTGCCTGATGCACCACGGGTCTGGCGAAGCGCCCGCCGGGCGACACGACCTCAATCAAGCACCCCTCACTCACCCAGGGATCCAGCGGACGGCGCAGTTGACGGTGCGGATGATCAACCAACGGTAAGTCGCGCAGCCGTTCCAAATATCGCCAGTCGACCAGACCGTAGCCTTCGGCGTAGTCGTACATCTCCATAACGGCCCCTTCCCGGTGCCATTCACTCACCAACCGCAGCACGCGGTCGATGGGAAAACCGCTGCGGTTGCTGCGCGTGGGTTCCAGCCGCGCCCACTCCACGCTGATCAGTTGATCCAGACGCCGCAGACTTCCCGCAGGGTCTAGGCGGTATGTTCGCGTGGCGTCATCGAACTCCCATCGGTCAACCCTCATGGCGCTGCGGCGCCATTCACCGGTTACCGGATACCTGGGAGCCCACAGGCCTCCGGCCAGCCTCCGAGGTCTCTCGATCTCTGTGAAACGGCGGATCCAGTTGCCGCTGCCGGTCTGTGCGCCGCCGCGCCATATCTCAAAGATCAACCGGATGTCCCGCTCATCCCAGGTGTACACCTCACCGAAGTCAGACCGGTGAAACTTGGCTTCGGTAAAGCAGGGCGTCGTGTCTCCCAGGGGATGATCTGCTCGAAGCATGTCGATCCCGCCAAGCGTCCAGCGCTCCGCGTCATCGCGGGTCTGCAGCATGAAGTCGAGCATGTCGATCCGTCGGTCCATGATTGGTTCGCCCTCCCGTACGGTTCTCCGCAGTCCTGTATCATATACACGATACAGATGAAAAACACCCCTGACTCTCTTCCATTTAGCAAGCGTGCACAAGTCGTTGCTGGCCGGGCGCTCTTGTATGGCCTGCTTGCCGCCTCCCGGGCGACTCCTGAACCGCTGCTGTTGGCTCAGGGCCGCTGGCTGGGACAGTTGGCGTACCGGATATCCCGTAAATACCGCGAGATGGGTGTCGCCAACCTGCAGCACGCCTATCCAGAGATGAGCGTTGAGGAATGCCACCGTCTGATCCGGCAGGTGTTCATCAATTTCGGTGTATCGTTGATGGAGTTCCTGTTGTTTGATCGGGTCGGTTCGGAGCAGTTACCTTTATATGTCGACACATCGGGCGCGGAGCATCTGCGCGCCGCGCACAGCCGTGGACGCGGAGTCATCCTGGTGATGGCCCACATGGGCAACTGGGAAGTTGCCGCTCGGTATTGCACCCAGATACTTGGGTATCCCCTGACAGTAGTGGCCCGCGACGCAGATGATCCGGCGGCCACGATACTGACCAACCGGATACGCGAACGCGGAGGGTATTCCGTACTTTCCAAAGGAAACGCCATTTTGGGCGTGGTACGCGCGCTGAAGCAGCAGCATCTGGTGGCGTTACTGTGCGATCAAAACGCCGAGGATCTTTGGGTACCGTTTTTCGGCCGTCAAGCAGGGGTGGTGGCCGGCCCGGCGGCGATCTCACTGCGCACGGGCGCCCCGCTGGTGCCGGTGTTCTGCAGGCGTCACGGACGTCGTCATCACTTTGAAGCGCTGCCTGCCATTGAATACACCCCGACGGGAGACAAGGACACGGATATACGTGCGTTGATGACGGAAGTCACGGCAGTCATCGAACAGGCCATCCGAAAAGATCCAACCCAGTGGCTTTGGATCCACAACCGCTGGCGCTCCCGCCCCCCGGAAGAGAACCCGACATGACGGGCCAACCTGACCCCGCCCGATTCCAGCGGATCTGCATCGTCAAGCTCAGCGCCATTGGCGATGTGGTGCATGCGCTTCCTACTGCTGCCGCCATAAAACGCGCCTGGCCGCACATCGATATCTGGTGGATGGTTGAAGACCGCTGCGCGGGCATACTGGACGGCAACCCGACACTCGCCGGTGTGATCCCGGTTCCGTTGAAACGATGGCGCAGCCAACCGTGGACGCTGCGCACATGGAAAGAGACGTCTGACTTCCGGCGTATGCTGCGCGCCCATCGGTTCGACCTTGTGATTGACATTCAGGGCCTGTTGAAGAGCGCCATTCTAGCCTTGCTGACGGGCTGCCGACAGCGGATCAGCCATGCCGATCAGCGCGAGGGATCACGTTTCTTGAACAAAGCGGTCCCGGCGTATGCACACGATACCCACGTGGTCGATGAGTATCTGGATGTGGTCCGCTATCTGGGCGCCGATCCATATCCGGTGGAGTTCCCACTGTACGTTTCCGACGACACCCGTCAACGCATCCGCGCGCTGATGACCCGGTGGGAGATCGACGACGGGCAGCCATTAGCGGTGATCAACCCGTCGGCGGGTCAACCGCAAAAGAGATGGCCTGCGGACCGGTTCGCCGCACTGGCGAGCCGTCTGGAGGAGGAACGGCAGATGCGTGTCGCGGTCGTGGGCGCTCCATCCGACCGGGAACTGGCACAGCGCGTCTGCACCGGCAATCACGCGGTGAACCTGGCCGGTCAGACCACTCTGAAGGAGTTGGCCGCGCTGCTGGAGCGCGCGACGGTGCACATATGCGGTGATACGGGTTCAGCGCATATCGCGTCCGCGTTGGGCACCCCGGTGGTCGGGCTGTACGGCCCCACCAATCCGCGGCGTTCCTGTCCGTATGGACAACTGGAGCGCGTGGTGAGCACATACGGTACCTGTCCGGACTGTGCGGAGCACCCGCGTTGTAAATCGGATTTATGCATGGTTACAATGGCCACGGAAGACGTTTTTCAGGCAGTCGACCGGGTACTCGCAGAGGTGTATGCCCATGAACGAACCCCATAACATTCTGGTATCGGTTAAATCTCTCTATCTCATGGACACGATCCTGGCGATACCCGCGTTGCGAGCGATCAGCCATCGCTACCCCGAGGCGCAGATCACGCTGTTGTCAGGTCCTGCCGCAAAAGAGCTTCTCCGTGGTTGCCCGTATGTACATCACCACCTGTTGCGTCAGGTGACTACCCGCCGTCAATCCGACTTCGCGCTGGCCCATCAGTTGCGGGCGGCCCGTTACGACACAGCTGTTTTGTTCAACCGCAGTTTCAGCAGTGCGTTGATGGCGTTCCTGGGCGGCGTTCCGGAACGCGTGGGATTTGACACCGAAAAGCGGGGAGCGCTGCTAACCCGACGGGTGCCTCAGGATCACACCAAACACGAAATTGATCGGTTGCTGGATATCGCGGCAGCCATCGGCGCCCCCTCTCAAGGGCGTGAAACCGAACTCTGGATCACTGATGAAGACCGCTATATTGTGCGGACCCGGATGATGAACGAGTTCTCAGACATGCAGAAGCCGATCCTGCTGCTGCAGCCGGATTCCCATGAAGTGGAAACGAAACGATGGCACACCGATCGATACATCGCGGCAGCCGCCTATTTGAGAGACCAATATGGGTTCCAGATCTTTGTACTGGGACGCGACATCGAGGCGGATACCGCGAAGCACATGACCAGTGAACTGGGTGGAGACACCATCAACTTGGTCGGTAAGATCCGCTTGCGGGAGACATTGATCTTCATGACCATGATTGATCTGTTGCTCGGTTGCGATTCCGGATTGATGCACGCAGCGATCGCCCTGAAGACGCCAACAGTCAGCATCTTTGCCCCGCACCGGGTCACGCAATGGGGATACGACCGCGGCATCAACAGGTTGGTGGTGACCCCACTGCAGCCCAACCAGGCGCTGTCGCCCGTGACAATCCGCGCGGCGTTGGATGCCATCACCGTAGACGATGTCATTGCCCGGGCGCGCGAAGTGATCGAGGTCCATCGGGCACAGCAGGAATCATCAACGGAGGCGCTTTAATGTCCGTTCCTATCCGTTTCGGTACCGACGGCTGGCGCGCCATTATGGCGCGTGAATTCACGTTTGACAACGTGGCCATAGTGGCTCAGGCGGTAGCCTGCTACTTGAAGGACGCAGGCAAGGCGGACCGCGGTGTGTTCATCGGGTATGACGCTCGGTTGCTGAGCGATCTGTTCACACAGACCATAGCCGATGTACTCAGCGCCAACGGGATTACTGTCTACCTGCCGCCGCGCGACACGCCCACTCCGGTGACGATGTTCACTATTGGGCACATGGGTCTGGGAGGCGGCATTATGATGACCGCTTCACATAACCCGCCGGCCTACAACGGGTTGAAATTCCAGCCGGATACACTGCATCCCGCGTTGCCGGAGATCACCGATGCCATTGAGGTGCATATCCGGCGCATTCAGGAGCAACACATCGCGGTGGACAGAACGCCGCGTCCGGCTTTGCAGCATCGCATCGATCCGTTGCCGCCCTATTTCGAACACCTGAAAACACTTCTGGATTGCGATGTGCTCAGTACGTTAAAGGCTGTATATGATCCGCTGCACGCCACCGGCCGCGGATATGTGGACCGGTTCCTGGCGGAGACAGGCGCACAGGTGGAGACCATCAAAGGCGACTGGAACCCTGCGTTTGGCGGCGCGTTGCCGGACCCAAACGAGGCGAATACACGGTTTCTGGCGCAGCGCGTGCTGGAGACAGGCGCAACCATCGGCCTGTCCACAGACGGCGATGCCGACCGCTTCGGTATTGTGGATAGCGACGGCACATGGATCAGCCCGAATCGGGTGATTGTGCTGGCGTTGCACTACCTGCTGGAGCGGCGAAAACCGGCCCGCACCGCTGTCGTGCGCACCGTAGCCACCACGCACCAGGTGGATGCACGCGCTCAAGCATACGGCGGCATCGAGGTCATTGAGACCCCGGTCGGCTTCAAATGGGTTGGCAGTAATATGAAGGCACATAACGCGCTCATTGGCGGTGAAGAGAGCGGCGGTTTCAGCATTGCCGGCCATATCCCTGAAAAGGACGGCATTTTGGCCGACCTGCTGATCGCCGAGATGGTCGCACGCACCGGCAAGTCCTGCGGAACCCTGTTACAGGAGATTGAGCAGATTACCGGACCGTTCGTAACCGACCGTATTGACATACACATGGACCCCGCAACCAAGGATCGCTTAATGGCGCAATTGCGCTCTGATCCGCCCGCCAGCATCGCCGGTGAGACAGTAACCGGAACCGACACCCGTGACGGAGTCAAGCTGCGTATGCAGGATGGCTCCTGGTGCCTGATCCGGCCATCCGGGACAGAACCGATGATCCGATGCTATGCCGAAGCGGCATCCGCAGAACGTCTGGCAGCCATTCAGTCGGCTGTAGAGAACCTGCAGAGTACATCCAGTTAACGAAGCCGTCCTGCCGGGTTGGCCCTCGGCAGGACTTGCATCCAGGCGCGGTGAATTGAGACCGTGATTCCGCTCGGAGGTCACTGCATGAGCCCTCTCCCGCTGATTACCGCGGCCGTCTGCTGCGTGTCGCTGGCGTGGATGCTGCCCGCCTGGGCCGCCCCGCAGGTGGTGGATACCGTGTTCCCCACGGATGATGTGGTCATCGCACTGCACACGGTACAACCCGTGGCAGCCGGCGTCGATGCGGCGCCTGTGATCCAACAGGCGATTGATGCAGCGTCAGACGCCGGAGGTGGAACGGTCTTCGTGGCCGCCGGCCGGTATGACCTGCGGACGCCGCTATCGCTCAAGGAAGGCGTGACACTGCGGGGTGACTGGCAGAACCCCGTGCGGAAGGGCTGGGAAAAAGGCACCCTGCTGGCTGTCTATGTGGGCCGAGGCGATCCGGAGGGTTCTCCGGCGATCACCATGCAGCCGGGCAGCGGTTTACGTGAAATGGCCATCTGGTATCCGGAGCAGGATCCTGCCCGATTGGTTCCTTACTCCTGGACCATCCGGACAGATCCGAAACGGCTGGGTGACAACATTACCGTGATGAACACCACGCTCGTCAATCCCTGGCAGGCCATCAAAGTCGGCCCGGAATGGAACGAGTTGCACACCATCCAACGCGTGTTCGGAACGCCGTTGCGCTGCGGCATCTGGGTAGACACATGCACCGATATCGGCCGCATCACGGGAGTGGACTTCCGCAGCGACTGGTGGGAAGGCGCGGCTCTTCCATTGGCGCCATCCACTTTATCTCTCAAACGCACGCTGCGGGCCGCCCTGCTGCAGGACGCAACCGGTGTGGACATCGGACGTTCGGACTGGGAATATATCTACGCGCTGAAGGTGTCTGGCTACGCCAATGGTCTGGTGTTCCGCGAAGGCAGCCAGGGAGCAACCAACGCAGCGCTGTACGGTTGCTCGCTGGTGAACTGCAGCGTGGGATTACGCATCGATCGGCTTAATGGCATTGGCGTCGCAGCATCCGGCAGCCGGTTTACCGGGCGGCGCTATGGCGTACAAACCAAAGAGGGATTTGACTCCTATCTCGGGCTTAACGACTGTGACTTGATTGGCGGCGAGTCCTCGCTGATGCAAGACGGGCGCGGTGTCGTCAGTCTCGTACAGTGCCGCCTCGGTGAATCTGTGGATCCTGTGGTGCAGGTGCAAGGCGGGAGGGTACAACTGCTGGGCTGCCAATTCGGCGGGCAACCCGCCACCCATGTATTCCTGGCCCCCTATGTACTGCAGGCGCGCGTCATCGCCTGTACATTTGACACCAAGCCCAGCCTGATCACGCTCTCGTCAAAAATCGATATGCAGGCGGACCATACACCCCGCACCATGGTAAAAGGTGACACCGCGTTCCATCAGTCATCTGCCCAGCCCAAGCCTTTGACGCGCCATCTGGTGTTGGTGACAGACCATGGCGCGGACGTAAACGCTGAAGATAACGCACCCGCATTTCAACGCGCCCTGGATGCCGCAGGCGCTATGGGTGGAGGCACCGTCTATGTGCCTGCCGGCCGTTACCGCTTCCGCAGCAATATCACAGCGCCAGCAGGAGTCGAACTGCGGGGAAGCTTCGATGTGCCGCATCATACCATGTCGGACGGGACCGTCTTAATGCCCGAACACGGCAAGAATGACGAAGGCGGCGCTCCGTTCATATCATTGCAGGCCGGATCCGGCCTGCGTGGGCTGACAGTGTGGTACCCCGAGCAGAACCTGCTGGAGCCATCGCCTTACCCGTGGACTGTTCGGGGACTGGGACCGGGCTGCTGGGTTCAAGACGTGGTGATCGGCAACGGATGGCAGGGCGTGGACTTCTGGACTCACCCGTCAGACGGTCATGTCGTGCGTTACCTGGCCGGGTGTCTGCTGCGCAAAGGGCTTTGGATCAGTAAGGCAACCGAGGGATGGGTGGAGGACGTGCAGCTTAATCCTCACTACGCCCTGCGCCTTCCGCCCGGACTCCCCGGCACCGATATCGGCGGAGAGGGTGAACGTTTCTTCAACTTCCTGCGGAGCACTCTGGACGGGATCATCATCGGCCGCTCGCAACAAGAACACATCCGCGGCACCTTTTTATATGCCGCGAAGACAGGCTTGGGATTTACCACCGATGCAGGCGCCGCAGCCGCCCGTGTCATCATGCACGGCTCCGACACCTGCGCCAGCCCCATGCGCTTTGAGGACGCAGCACCGGCCGGCATTGAGGCGCATGTGGCGCAGTTGGTGCCCATTGCCCCCCATGTGCGCGCCGCGTATGACATCACCGAAACGTGCACCGGCCCCATCCGAGCGTTCAATGCGCTGATCTGGGGCGGCGGCGATACCCTTCACGCGGCGGGTTCGGGCGCCGCACTCATACAGCAACTGCACAGTGCGGTGGGCGATTGCCGCATCCAGAGCGGCTCGGTCACTCTGGAAGCGCCCTATCTGTCCCGTCGTAACCCGGCTGCCAAGATCCATACCGCCAAAGAGGCCACCGCAGTAGTCCTTAACGCGCTGGTTCCCCTCCCGGGTAAATAACCGCACGCGACCGGTCCCGGGCCAATACAGACCGGGACCGGCCCTTGGCCTCCCGGCTCATCGCCCTCAGCGCATGGTTCATTGCAGCGCCATGTCGCAAGGCACGCGTTCGGATCCGCTTGCCGTCGGAGCGGCCGATGACGCACAATGAACACAAAGGACACCACATGCTCGCAGTAGACCTACCATCTCATTGGGTGATCGCACGTCCCGATCCGGCGCAGGTACAAGGCTTGGCTCAGTCACTGCGCGTTCACCCGGTCATTGCAGCCGTATTGATCAACCGGGGATGCCAGACGGTGGATGATGCGGAGCGATTTCTGCATCCCGACTGGCCCCATCTGGATGATCCATTCAAGCTGCCGCAAGCCGAAGCGGCCGTCGACAGGCTGGTGCGGGCCTGTAAAGCCAAAGAAAAGGTGCTGGTATTTGGCGACTATGATGTAGACGGGGTCACGTCCACAGCCATCTGGCGACACACACTCACCAGCCTGGGAGCCCGCGTGGTGCCGGTCGTTCCGCATCGCCACGAGCACGGCTACGGCATACGCACCGAAGATGTACGCATGGCGGTCGACCGTGGCGTCACACTGATCGTCACATGCGATTGCGGCACGCATGCGATCGAACCTGCGCACGCGGCACGCGAAGCGGGGGTTGATCTGATCATCACCGACCACCATGAACCGGGCGGTGAACTGCCCGATGCCGTTGCGGTCGTCAATCCTCATCTACCGGACAGTGCGTATAAGTTCCGCCATCTGGCAGGCGCCGGTGTCAGTTTCCGGCTTTGTGAAGCGTTAGTCATGGGCATGGGGATACCGGTACACAACTTCCGCAGACGGATGCTGGACTTGGCCGCACTGGGAACCATCGCCGACGCCATGCCATTACGGGAAGACAACCGACTGTTTGCGCGCCTGGGACTTCCGGCCATTCAAAACACCAGTCGACCGGGACTGCGCGCCCTACTGGAGTTGATACGGGCCACCGGTGAAGTGACCGTCCGTACACTGCAGTTCGCACTGGCTCCTCGCATCAACGCGGTGGGACGCATGTCCCATGCACAGCGTGCACTGGAACTGATGATCACAGATGATCCGGAACAGGCGGCCCGATTGGCCCAACATCTGGACCAGTGTAACAACACCCGACGCGCCGAACAGCTGCGCATGGAACAGCAGGCATTGAAGATGCTGGAGTCACAACCGGTGGATGAGTTGCCCCTGCTGATGCTGGCCCATCCCGACTGGGACGGCGGTGTAATCGGCATCGTTGCCAGCCGATTGCTGGACCGCTTCGGGCGACCGGCCATCATGGTTACCCGGGGGCAGGCGGACAACACCTGGCGCGGCTCCGCACGCAGCACCAGTAACTTTGACATGGTCGCTGCGCTGCGCCAGTGCCGTTCCCTGCTTGAGGATTTCGGAGGGCATACTCAGGCCGCGGGATTCACCATCCTTGAGGAGCAGATACCGGCCCTGCGCGATCGTCTTGTCGGCATCGCCCGGGAGATGCTGGGCACCCAGCCCCCCGAGCCATCGCTGGAGATTGACGCCGAGGTAATGCCTGGCGATATCAACGGCGACTTGGTGGATCAGTTGCACCTGCTGGAGCCTTGCGGGGAAGACAATCCGGTCCCGCTGTTCATGGTGCGAAACGCGGTCATCCGCGACTGTCGGCGTTGCGTCAACTCAGATAAGCACTGGAAAGTCGCATTGGAGACGCCTGACGGATCCAAACATGACGCCATCGGCTTCAACATGGGTGATCAACAGGACAATTGCCGGCAGGGTGACCGGATCCATGTGGTGTTCCATCCCGAGTGGAACACGTATAACGGCCGGCGCTCGCTCCAACTGCAGCTCCGCGACGTCTGCGCGGCCGAGTGACTACCACGCCTAGTCACCGCTAAGCTTGAACTCCCTACCGGTTGGACTCCACAGGCAGCATCACGACTGCTAGGGGAAGATGTGGTAGATATAGAGATGGTCACATCAACCTGTGGGTGCAGCAGCACGTGATTGCCGAAAAGCCCGGGTAGTCTCCGCTATATATGGCTGTTTCACATATAATACACCCAATATATCGGATTATGGGGTGTACATACCGGCGTATGTTGTAGTACACTTTGGTAGATACACTACATATATTGGCGCGACCCAGTAGCTGCGTCTGTTCATGCTGGCCACGCCGGTATTGCGTATCAGGAGGTCAGTCAGGTGCGGACTTTAGTATGTGGTATGCGGCGGATGGCTCGTCCCCTCCGCCTGTTGGCTCTATTTGCGGTCATGTCTTTCGTCTGCGTACCGGTGGCCACACCACAGGTGGATGTCACGCCTGTCTCGAGTCTGCCTGATCCGTTTGGCGCTCAGGGTATGGATCGCGTCAGGGTCTCGACAGACACCCCGACCGCGGACATCCAGGAGACCGACGACAACCATTCCACGACCATCCGATCCTCGTCTGCTCCACGAACGTCCAGTGGACAGCAGTTGCGCGTTCGGTTCTCGCGTTCAGTCTACGGCGCCGTGGCGACTGTCAGCAGCTCTCAAGCGATCCGGTTTTCCGTCATCCGGACGACCCGCGGAGTCGCCGTATCCATTCGCGGCAAAGTGAGTGTCGCAACCGGCGGCGTAACGGGTGAAGGTATTCAGGTTGGATGGCGGCCCGAGCGCGGCCCCGGCGGCGTCCAGCACACTGTAATCGACTTCATTGGCGAAAACCTGTCGATCACCTGGTCTCCTTCCGGCGGGAACCGTCAAGTCGAGTTCTTCGTATCCAAGAAGTCGCAGGCCAAACCACAGCCTGTACAGAGCAAACCAGCGCCGTCCGCTCAGCCGGCGCCCGCCACGGCTGTTGCCCGCCCTGCTCCGGCTCATGCAAAGCCGTCTGCACCAGCAAAACCGGTTCCTGTGGTCAAGGATGTTGACTCCGATCCGATGGGTTTATCTTTTGCTGCTCCACCGGAACCGGCTCAACCTCCGGTACAGGCCGACACCGTCCAGGCGCCTGAACCACAGGCCTATGAAGATCAGACCAGTCTGGTGGATCCCCGGTCGTTCACTCCTGGCATTACCCCAAGGGTGCAGAATGATCTGCGCGGCGCTGTCGGAACGCAGACCAACCGGACTCCCATCCTGCAGGTCGGAATTCCGCCGATTCCTACATCCACGCCCAAGGAAGAGGTACAGCGCGTCGTCTCATTCCGGCATATGGGAGCCGATGCCGATGTGATCCGTTTCACCGGTATTGATACTGAGCGGGAACTGAGCATTGGACTCGCGCGCACCGAGCAACCGATCTCGGCGCAGATGCGGTTCTGGCTGAGTTGGTCCCCTGCCTTGGTACCCCAACTCAGCCAACTGCGGGTCATGATGGATGGTCGCACCATCGCTATCGTCCGGCTGGCCAATGAGCGTACATTGAACCAGCAGGTGGTCATTCCCATTGATACACGCCGGATGGGGCAATACACCAAGTTTCAGTTCAAGTTCATCGGTCACTACCGCACCGAGTGTGAAGATCCGGCCAGCAGCGTGCTGTGGGCAGAGGTGGCCGATGGGCAGTTGATTACACGCATTCGACGCGCGGAAGGGGCGCGCGATCTGGCGCTGCTTCCGGAACCGTTTGTGCCGCTGTGGAAAGGCGGTCCCGTCAAGCTGCAGTTCGTCATGGCTCCCACTCCGGAGTCCATTCGGGCGGCCAGCACAATTGCCGGCTACTTTGGCAGCCGGGCGGAGTATCGCGATATCCG
>CAZHSN010000028.1:19952-28049 GCA_964535125.1 uncultured bacterium | reverse complement strand
CGTGTCATCGTGCCGTTCCCGTGTCCAGGTCACATCGGCGCCGCAGGGAGTGCCCGCTTCGGCTATGACCTCCACCGGTGCACCGGCTCCAGCCGCCACCGTGCGGATCACAGCCAGCGGTCCCGGCTCCGTCGCGCCGGTATACAGCGGCACACCGTGCTTGGCGATGCCTGCCTTCTCCCCGGCGATCGCCTCCGCGGTATTTCCTAGGCGTTCCATATGATCCAACCCGACCGAAACCACCACACTCGCCTCCGGTGTGATGACATTGGTGGCGTCAAGACGCCCTCCCATGCCGACTTCGACAACGGCCAGATCCACTTTCTCCTGTGCGAACAGGAGAAAGCTGGCCGCCGTCTTTACCTCGAACTCGGTCACAGGCCCCAGCGCGGTTCGGCTCAGATCATCACAGATCGGCTTCATGTAGGTCAGCAGGTCTGCCAGGCGCTCCAGCGTTAACGGCACGCCATCAATCTGTGCCCGCTCGCCCAGTTGGAACACATACGGTGACAGGTACAAGCCAGTCCGATAACCGGAAGCAGTCAGGATTGAGGCAATGAACGTACACGTCGATCCCTTGCCGTTAGTACCGGCTACATGCACCGATCGAAACCGATGATGCGGATTGCCCAGCCGTTCCAGCAACGCCTCCATTCGTTCGTTGCCCAGTTTGATGCCAAATCGCTTCAAACCGGAAAGATATGCCAATGCCTGCTCTGTGTTCATTGCCTATACCGGTCCCAGCCTCCGGATCTCCCTTCGCGATAGCATGGCCGCCCAGACCAAAGCAGTAATGGCCACACCACACAACACGGCGGCCGAAGCGTCGTACCGCGCCGCAAGTGCACCCATAAACAGGCTTCCGAAGGGGGCCAGTCCCATCAGCGCAAATACGTGCATCGATACGGCACGTCCACGCATGGCTGCTGGAGACAAAACCTGAAGCATGGCGTTGATACTGGCCAGCGTGGCCACAGTGCAGCACCCAACACCTGCCAGTGCGACCAGCGCCAACCCATAACTGCGGGTAAGCGCCAGGCCGGCCAGGCAGACACAAAGACCGCCAGTGGTTAAGATCAACGCCCAGCCGCGCGGAGTCCGGCCATTCATTGCCGACAGGCTGAATGCGCCGATCAACGCACCAACCCCGGTCGATGACAGCATGACCCCCAACCCCGATTGATTGACGCCGAAGTGGTCTTTCGCGAACACCGGCATCAGCGTGCCATAAGACAACGCGAACACGCTCACAGTGGCGTCAACAACCAGCAGCATGCGCAGGATGGGGTCAGACATCACGGCACGCAGTCCTTCACCAATCTCCCGGAAGACTGTCACACCGGAACGTCGGGGTCCGGGCCGGTTCCCCGGGGCGACAGAGAGCGCACCGACGACCGCCAGATAGCTCACCCCATTAGCCACGAAACACCAGCCTGCGCCGACCCACTCGATCAGTTTACCGGCCAAAACCGGCCCCATCACCCGCGCCGTGTTAAACGCCGCAGAATTCATCGCCACGGCAGCCGCCAGATCTCGCGGCCCCACGATGTCGGTCACCATCGCCTGACGAGCCGGAGCGTCCAGCGCCACCACGGTTCCATTGATCGCTGCGATCAGAGCAAAGTGCCAAAAGCTGGCGTGTCCGGTCAAAACCAGTACAGCCAGTATCAGTGTTGTCAGCGCGAAGATCACCTGGGTGATCATTACCAACCTGCGGCGCTCCGTGTGATCGGCGATCACCCCGCCGAACAAGGAAAACAGCGTGGTGGGCAACGAACCGACAAACCCGAGCAACCCCAGCAGAAATCGGCTGTCGGTCATCTCATACACGACCCATCCGTAGGCCACGTTCTGCATCCACTGGCCCGTGAACGCCACCAGAAGCGATAGCCAGTAGAGGCGGTACACACGGTTTTGCCAGAGGGTTGATGGTCTTGCAAAGCGGCGGATATGTCCGATTGAGACAGGTTGCTGCACAATGTATATTGTAGCTCAGCGACGGTCGCAGCATCGTGTAAGGAGTGTTCATGCATCCGATCCTCTGGCAGTTGGGTTCATTCAAACTGCACTCATATGGATTGATGGTCGCCTTGGCCACATTGGCCGGTGTGTTCGTCGCGGCGCGCATCGCGCACCGGCGCGGACTCAGGCAGGAACTCTGCGTAGACACGGTGATCTGGTCGTTGATACTCGGTATCATCGGCGCTCGCGTCTTGTACATCATATTAAACTGGAATGTCTATGTAGCCGACCCGCTATCCATGCTGCGCGTGTATGACGGCGGCTTATCCTACCTGGGACGGTTGGTGTTCGACACAGCCACTATCCTTGTGTTCGCATACAGAGCCGGCGTGCATCCGGTCGCGCTTATTGATGCGATGACCCCATCAGCAGCGATCGGGTACGCAATCGGACGTATCGGCTGTTTCCTTAACGGCTGCTGTTACGGCAGCCCGTGCAACCTTCCCTGGGGTGTGCGGTTTCCCGGGCAGAGCGAACCGCATCATCCCAGCCAACTCTACAGCTCGCTGTCAGGCCTCTTACTGTTTGCACTGCTCTGGAGGCTGGGAAGGCGCGTCCCCCGCCGGGGTGTAATGGCCGCAGTCTGGTTTGGCGGATATGGCATCTACCGCTTCCTGGTTGAGTTCACCCGTGCCGGAAGCACCGCCGAACTGGGTTTGTGGGGGCTTACGCAGGCGCAGTGGGCGTCCTTGGTGCTGACCGGTTCGGCAGCTGTCTGGCTGATCTCGATCTACCGCAGGCAACCAGATGGCCGATAACACGCTGCGGATCTATATTGACGATGAGTTTGAGGGTCTGAGAGTCGACTCTACGCTGGCGATATTGGTTCCGGACATCAGCCGAAGCCGCATCCAGAAGCTGATACATGCGGGCGCCGTTTGGGTTGACGGCCGCGCCGTGAAATCCAGCACGCTGGTGAACGGCGGTCAGATGGCCGAGGTGTCTCTGGACGCGCTGCCTGCCCCCGCCGCAACGCCGCAACCCATCGACCTGGATGTGGTGTATGAGGATCCGCACCTGGTGGTGGTCAATAAACCACGCGGTATGGTCACACATCCCGCCCCAGGTTCACCGGACGGCACGCTGGTCAATGCGCTGCTTCACCGGTATGGGGCGCTGTCGTCCATCGGTGCGCCGTTACGTCCGGGCATCGTGCATCGACTGGACCGCGACACCACCGGTCTGATCGTCGCCGCACGCACCGATGCCGCTCACCTGCATCTCGCACGCCAAATCCATCAGCGCGCGGTGTCCCGCCTGTACCAGGTGATCTGCTGGGGTGCGCCATCATTCAACACCGCGCGCGTAGAGGCCCCCATCGGGAGAGACACATCCGACAGACGCAAGATGGCGGTACATACACACGGGGCGACATCGGAGGCCCGCGACGCCATCACGGAGTTCACCGTACGCGAACGCTTGGATGTCTGCACACGAATGGAGGCGCGTCTGCTGACCGGACGTACACATCAGATACGGGTCCATTGCCGCTTCGCCGGGTATCCGGTGTTTGGAGACACCGTATACGGCGATGATCGCACACAGGCATCGCGGCATCAACGCCTTGACTTGCTACCGGTGGCTGAGTCACTCGGAGGTCAAGCGTTGCACGCCTGGAAGTTAACATTCACACATCCCGTCTCCGGCGACACCCTGTCCTTTGTGGCCGAACCTCCGGATTCGTTTCGTGCGGTGCTGGACCGCCTGCGCATGCCTCTCTCTGAGTGATACACGGTGTAACCGCTTGACTCTCAAGCCCCGCGGGTGGTACACCCAATCAGTGAGGCACTACACTATATGACCAACCGCTCACCCCGCATCAACGACCCCGGCTGGACGTTTCTGAAAGATCCGCGTGAGGGCATACCCGACACTCCCGTGGTCATACGCCCGGATCAAGGGATCCGCATGTTGGTGCGTGCCTACCAGGAAGAGCTGCAATCGGCCCCCGCGTCCGGTACCGCCAAACCGTTGGCCTTGGGACGAGGGCGGTCCCGCATCCAGCAGGTACACCGGGAGGCGCATGACGCCTACCGTCAGGCGATGTCAGCGATTGAGGCTGGCAACGCCCGGAGGGCGGTCGAAGCCATGATCACGTGCCTGCGGGCGATGCCCGCGCACGGTTTTTACCATTTTGCCATGGCGCTGCTGCTGGAGCGGATGAACCTGATCGCCGAAGCCCGATGGCAGATGGAGTGGGCCGTGCTATTCGAACCGGAAGATCCCTATTATCGGGCGCGGCATGCCACGCTGTGCCTGCGGTTGGGGATGCTGGATGAAGCGGCCGCCGCGCTGCGACAAGCGCTGAGGCTTCAGCCAAACAACACCGCCTATCACTATGTGCTGGGTGACACATATCGCCAGTTGGGCTTGAATGACATGGCGACGCAACACTACAGATGCGCGGGTTTACTGGATGCTTATGATGCGCGCTTTGTACGCTGGGTACGGGAGCGGCTGGCGGAGCCGCTGGCTGAGGACTGACGGTATACCCGGCGTATGGCCCATACGCCCAGTGCGACGCCCAACAGGTCCCATCCCACGTCCAATACCGATGACGTGCGGCTGGGCTCAAAGGATTGATGGATTTCGTCGATCACGGCCATTGACAGGCACCAGACCAAACAGAATCCCAAAGCGCGCTTCCACTTCCCGGGAGAGATCAACAACCCTGTCCGGTAAGCCAGCGCCGCGAGGACCGCGTACTCAACCATATGCGCCACTTTCCGGGTGACGGCGTTGACCGCGTCATGTGCGGCGGGCGTCATCAGCCGGGCGATCCATTCAGGAGTGACAGACACCAGCCAGTTCCACATACGGCCGGTGTTCTCGGAGGATCCGATCTGCGTCGACAACAGAAAGATCACGGCGGACCAGGCGACCAGCGGTAACACACTTGCCAGCAGCCGAAACAGTCGATGCGAACCACGCGTCAATGCGCTCTCCGATACAGCCCTGTTTTGTCGGGCAAGACACGGGCATACATATTGTCCGTGTTCGGCCAATCCAGTGTCAACACACCGCGAGTACGCCTGCCCGCCGGTGTTCTTTACGGCGAGGTGCGTCAGCGCGTACAATGTAGTGCTGGGGACAGCAACAGGAGGTGCGCAGTGCGTAGGATCGATACCAGCCTGCTGGACAGACCGTCCGTGATCGCGTTCGTACGTCGACCCATGTCCGATATGGACAGCCAGGCCGTCCAGTCAGTCGCAGCCATTATCGAGGATGTCCGGCAGCGCGGCGATGAAGCGCTGCGCGATCTGACTCAGCGGTTCGACCGCGCGGTCATCGACGACATCGAGGTGCCGGCGGCGGACATTGCATCTGCGGCGGCTTCTGTGCCGCAATCCGTCCGTGATGCGCTCTCAACTGCCGCCGAACGCATCCGCGCGTTTCACCTGCGCCAGCGGCCTCAGAGTTGGTTGAGTATGACGCCTGGCGACATCACAGGACAGATGATCACCCCGCTGCACCGTGCCGGCCTGTATATCCCCGGCGGTACCGCTGCGTATCCCAGTTCCGTGTTGATGTGCGCTATCCCGGCGCGTGTTGCAGGCGTCGACGAGTTGGTGATGTGTACCCCTCCACGGGCGGATGGGTCGGCCAACCCGTTGGTCCTTACGGCAGCGTCCATCGCCGGCGTGGACCGTGTGTTCCGCATTGGTGGCGCGCAAGCCATCGCCGCCATGGCATACGGGACGGCGAGCGTACCCCAAGTCGATAAGATCGCCGGACCAGGCAACTTATACGTGACGCTGGCGAAACGGCAGGTATTCGGCGTTGTGGGCATCGACATGCTGGCCGGGCCTTCAGAGGTCTGTATCGTGGCGGACGGATCGGCCAACCCGGAATATGTCGCGTTGGATCTGTTAAGCCAGGCAGAACATGATCCGCACACCGCAGCATTTCTGATCACATCTGACGGCTGGCTGGCGGATCAAGTTGAAGAGCAGGTCAGCAGGCTGACAGCCGAAATGCCTCGGAAGGATGTGCTGGATCAGACGCTGGAGTGTAACGGCGGTATCGTGTTGACTCGCGACTTGGCGGAATCGATCGAGATCGCCAACGCTTGTGCACCGGAGCACTTGTCGCTGCAGGTGTCCGATCCTTGGGCAGTGCTTCCCCAGATACGGTGTGCAGGAGCGGTTCTGCTGGGCTCCTACGCCCCCCAGAGCTTTGGCGACTACGTGGCGGGTCCCAGTCACACCCTGCCCACATCGGGCACCGCTCGATTTTCATCACCATTGAATGTAGAGGACTTCCTAAAGCGCACCAGCGTGATTGCCAGCGACTTCGCCACCCTGAACCGGCTGGCGCCCGTGATTGACACTATCGCTAACGAAGAAGGGTTCGAAGCGCACAGACAGGCCGCTTTGAGGAGGCTTCAACCATGAACAGGGTAGCCAGTCGGAAACGCTTAACCACCGAGACTGACATTGATGTCCGCTTGTCACTGGATGAAGGCCCCGGCAGTTCGATTGAGACAGGCGTGGGTTTCTTCGACCATATGCTTACCCATATCGCTCGGCATGGACGGTTCAACCTGTCTGTGTGCTGCAAGGGCGACCTGTATGTGGACGCCCATCATACGGTGGAGGACACCGGTATTCTGCTTGGCGAATGCCTGCGCGACGCGCTGGGTGACAAGCGGGGCATCGAACGGTACGGAAGTGCAGTGGTTCCGATGGATGAATCGCTGGTGCTAGTGTCGCTGGACCTCTCCGGGCGCGCCTCCTTTCATAGCGATTTGAACCTGCCCCCTGCTGAGATCGGCCATATGAATGCCGAATTGGTCGATGAGTTTCTGCGTGCATTCAGCCACTCCGCGCTCATGAATCTGCACGTCCGGCGACTGGCGGGAGGCAATCTGCACCACTTGGCCGAGGCCACGTTCAAAGCGCTGGGACGCGCGTTGCGCGACGCGGTCACCATCCGCGATGGAGACGCCGACATTCCCAGTACGAAAGGTGTGCTGTAGCGTGGCGCTGGTAATCACCGACTACGGCATGGGCAACCTGCGCAGCGTGCAAAAGGCGTTTGAACAGTTGGGCTGTCCATCATGTATCAGTTCGGATGCCGATGTCATCCGTCACGCAGACCGCGTGGTCGTACCGGGCGTCGGCGCTTTTGGCGCCGCCGCTTCGGCATTGAACCGCTTGGGCCTGGATGAAGCCATCCGCGATGCGGTACACCGCGGTGTTCCGGTACTGGGGATCTGTCTTGGCTTGCAGTTGGTCTTCGCGTCCAGTCAGGAGAGTCCGGACAGCACTCCCGGTCTTGGATTATTGGAGGGCGAGGTTCTGCGGTTTCCGGTGATGACCGATGCCTGCGGTCGGCCGTTGAAGATCCCGCACATAGGCTGGAACCAGGTACATCCCATTGGCAACGACCCGCTGTTCGCCGGCGTCCAACCGGACAGCTACGCCTACTTTGTGCATTCGTACTATGTGCAGCCCGCAGACGCGACCGCATCCATCGCTGTGTCGGAATATGGCATGCGGTTCACATGCGCCATCGCTCAGGGATCTCTGAGGGCTGTTCAATTCCACCCGGAAAAGAGCAGCCGTGTCGGCATGCGCATACTGCACAACTTCCTGTCACTTTAGGAGTCTTTTGTGTCCATTACGATCTATCCCGCTGTCGACTTGCGCAATGGACGGTGCGTCCGGCTGCTGCAAGGTCGGTTCGATCAAGAGACCGTGTATGCCGATGACCCGCTGGAAGCGGCTTTACGGTGGCAACGTGAAGGCGCATCCTGGCTGCATCTGGTGGATCTTGATGGCGCCCGCGCAGGAATGCCCATGCAGACCGATGTCATTCGCCGTATCTGCTCACACACGTCCATGCGTGTTCAAGTCGGAGGCGGTATCCGTAATATGGACGCCATCCAGTGTGTGCTGGACGCCGGCGCATCGCGAGCCGTGGTAGGCAGCGCAGCCATACACGATCCGGTGTTTGCTGAGACCGCCTTCTCCCGTTTCCCGGATCAGGTGGCGCTAGGCGTAGACGCCCGGGACGGACGTGTGGCGGTAAACGGCTGGGAACAGACAACCGACATGGACGCGGTGTCCTTGG
>CAZHSN010000028.1:0-19942 GCA_964535125.1 uncultured bacterium | reverse complement strand
GGCGCAGTCGATGGCCCGCAAGGGAGCCCGCGTGCTGATTTACACCGATATCGCCCGAGATGGAATGCTGACGGGCATTGATGTAACCGCTTATCAGCGTCTGGCGGTACTGACCGGTATGGAGATCATCGCCAGCGGCGGCATCTCGTCTTTAGATGATGTTCGTCGCTTAAATCAGGCGAATATACCTGGCTGCATCGTAGGAAAGGCACTCTATGAAGGTAGAATAACACTGTCGGACTGCCTCAGTCTCCAAGGGGATGACCAGTAGATGGGAATTTCAGTAAATCCCAAGAATCACGGGCAAAACCTATTGACAGCAGGCAGCACCGATGGTAACCTGAGCATGGCAAGGAACCTACCTGCCTTAGTTGTCAATAGTAGCTCACCGGCGCGGTCCCGGCAAGGCCGCAACGTTGATGTCAAACGTGGGGGTGTTTTGATGAAAACCCGAAACGGACTCGTGAAGACAGTAGCCTGTGCATTGCTCGCTTCTGCTTCTGTGTGCGCTTTCGCAATGGACAACGCGGATGTGTCAGCCACGGCATCATTCGATTCACTGGTTTCCGAGACTCAGGCATCGGCCTATGGTCGCCTCGTTCAGGAACTGGGCGGAGAGCCGATTACCGATGCGGCCCCGATCATCTTCAGCTCGGCCAACGTAAATGCGGACCTGCTGCAGTTGCTGCAGTTGTTGAACCGTGTGTCGGTTGATGGCCTCGAGCGGTTGATGCAGAATACCAAACTGGTTTCCGTCACCAACAGGCTCGGTGGCGATCAGCTGGCCACCAACGATCTCGTCCAAGAGATTCGGCGTGTCAACGGCAATCGTGTGGCGATTGCGACAGGCACCGCCAGCAACGCCAACATTGAGGACGATGATTTCAACGCTCAGTTGCGACTGCAGAAGGGACGACGGGCTCGCGTGGTTCGCATGGTCTTCGATCCGGCATCGAACCGCACAACCACCGAGAACAACGTTGCCGACCAGTTGTCTCTGGACATGGGTCGAACGATCCGCAATGCGGACACCAACACCGGTGTGGACGTGGTACGCGGTGGCGCCAGAGTCGCTCAGACTGTGGGGGCAACCAGCCCGATCCGCATCACATCTCCAAACGGCGGCATCAATGGTAAAGCGTCGTCTGCTTCTCCGACTGCCGTTCCTGAACCGATAACGATGACGCTTCCGCTGGCAGGCATCGCGCTGATGCGCGCATTCCGTAAGAAGCGAAGCGCCTGACAACCTCCCCACGTATATGCCATAAGGCCGGCTCTCAGTGAGCCGGCCTTATTCGTTTGACACTGACCTGCGCTGCGCCGTATAATCTACGGGAACAGAACGAGCAGATCGCGCAGGGAGGTGTCTATGGCGGCTGACAAGGGAACGGTCATTGTTATCGGATCCGGTCCCATCCGAATCGGCCAGGGTATCGAGTTTGACTACTGCACCGTGCACTGTGTGTGGGCCTTGCAGCAGCAGGGATACCGAGCCATAGTCATCAACAACAATCCCGAGACGGTCTCCACCGACTTTGACACCTCAGACGGCTTGTACTTCGATCCCCTTACCCTGGAGGATGTGTTGAACATCATCGAAAGGGAACAGGCGCTCGGGGTAATGGTGCAATTCGGCGGTCAGACAGCCATTAACCTCGCCTCTTCGCTGCACAAGGCGGGTGTTCACATATTCGGTACGTCATCTGAATCGATTGATGTGGCGGAAGATCGTGATCAGTTCGAAGCGGCGCTCAATATATTGCAGATCAAACGTCCCCATGGCCGCGCAGTCACCTCCATTGAACAGGCCGTAGAAGCAGCCAACCATATCGGTTATCCCGTATTAGTGCGACCGTCATTCGTGCTGGGCGGTCGGGCCATGGAGATACTCTTCAGCGAACCCGAACTGCAGCACTACATGAAATACGTCGTCGATGTCTCGCCGCGTGCGCCGATCCTGATCGACAAGTACCTGTTGGGCAAGGAAGCGGAAGTCGATGTCATCAGCGATGGCGAAGATTGCCTGCTGCCCGGCATCATGGAACATATCGAACGCGCAGGAGTCCACTCCGGCGACAGTATGGCGGTGTATCCCCCGCAGACGCTGTCTCAGTCAGTTCAGGAGCAGATCGTCGACACCGCACAACGCCTGTCACGCTACATGAATGTCCGCGGGATCATGAATATCCAATTCGTGATTGTCGAGGATACGGCCTATATTCTGGAGGCAAACCCTCGGGCGAGCCGCACAGTCCCCTACCTCTCCAAGATCACCAACATACCCATGGTGGCCTTGGCAACGCGTTGCGCATTAGGCGAGACATTGAAGGGTATGGGATACCAGTCTGGGCTGGTAACGCCCGGTCCTCTGATCGCCGTAAAGGCGCCTGTGTTCTCGTTTCTGAAGCTTTCACAAGTCGATCCCACATTGGGACCGGAAATGAAATCCACCGGCGAGATCATGGGGGTAGATACGGACTACTCGCGTGCCTTATATAAAGCCATGGTGGCCTCAGGCATCAACCCGCCTCAGTCAGGCAATGTGCTGGTCACCGTCGCCGACCCAGACAAAGCGGAAGCGGTTGAGATCGTGCGGGAGTTTTCGGAACGGGGTTTCGGAATCTACTCCACTGAGGGTACCGCCCGGTACCTGCAGGATCGCGGCATACCGGTGAACATCGTTCAGAAGATGCACGACGGAAGCCCGAATCCCGTGGACCTCATTCGCAGCGGTCAAATCGACCTGCTGATCAACACTCCGGAACGCGACCGCAGCAGCGAACGGGAGGCGTCTTTGATACGCCGGGCCAGTGTGGAACGGGGAATCCCGTGCCTCACCTCCCTGGACACCGCACGGGCGCTGCTGATCGCCATGGACGCCCTGCAAGAGGGTGAAGAGCTGCAGGTTTACACGATTGACGAGTACGCAGCCGGTATCGGCTGATACGCGTGCGTTAAAGCCTCATCAATGCTCCGCTAACACCACTTCAGGCCGATGTCGGTGCGGAAGTGCATGCATTCAAACTGAATGCACCGAATCGCTTCATAGGCTGAAGCGCGCGCCTGTGTCATCGTATCTCCCAGAGCGGTCACACATAGCACGCGCCCTCCGGAAGTAACCACCTGACCATCCGCCAGCGCGGTCCCTGCATGGAACACCACCACCCCCGGAACGGCAGCGGCTTCGCGTAACCCGCTGATTGGCAGTCCCCGCTGGTACTTGCCGGGATACCCGCCGCTGGCCACCACCACCGTGACGGCCGCCTGCTGACGCCAGGTAACGTGCACGCGGTCCAGTCGGCATTGCACAACGCCTTCGATTACATCCAGCAGATCCGTGTCCATCAGGGGCAGCAGCACCTGCGTTTCCGGATCGCCGAACCGTACGTTGAACTCAAGCGTCTTCATACCGGTGTCGGTCATCATGATCCCTGCATACAGCACACCCCGGAATGGAATGCCGCGGTCCCGTGTAGCCTGTATGGTGGGGTAGATGATCGTGTCCAATGCTTCCTGCTGGCGCTCCGGGGTAATAAACGGTACGGGGGCCGTACAGCCCATACCGCCTGTGTTTAGCCCTCTGTCGCCATCCAAGGCACGTTTGTTATCCTGCACCGGCGGCATCAACAGGGCGTTCTTGCCGTCTGTCAGGGCCAGCAACGAAGCCTCTTCGCCGTACAGCCGCTCCTCTACAACAACCGTTCGACCGGCTGGTCCCAATAACCCTTCATCCAGAAGACCGCAGACCGCCTCAACGGCTTCATCCACCGAGTGCGTGATGAACACCCCTTTGCCTGCGGCTTCGCCGTCGGCCTTCACCACCAGACTCTTGGCTCCCCGATCGTATGCCTGCCGGACATATTCGCATGCAGGTCCACTGGTGGAAAAGGCCTGAGCGGTTGCCGTGGGTACGTTATAACGCCTCATGGTCTCCTTGGCGAACGCTTTGCTCCCCTCCAACTGTGCGGGGTCCTTACTGGGGCCGAAGATAGCCAGTCCCTTGGCCTCGAAGGCATCGACAACTCCGGCAATCAACGGGCTCTCAGGACCGACCACGGTGATATCAACCCGATTCTGCTCCGCAAACTGCAGCAGGCCGTCGATGTCCGTAGCGGCGATATCGACGCACTCCGCCACCTCCGCGATACCCGCGTTACCCGGAGCGGCCCATAACCGCTTCACTCGGGGGCTCTGCGCCAGCTTCCAGGTTATGGCGTGTTCTCTGCCTCCGCCGCCGACGACGAGTATCTTCATGAGGATCCCTCCATTGTGTAATCAACATCGATGAACCGTGCGATATCACGCACGAATTGAACGGTGACGTTACCTGTGGGGCCATTACGGTGCTTCGCCACAATGATCTTGGCCTCTTCAGGTTCCGTTGGATCGTTCTGTTCCAGCGCGAACCCGCTCTCGCTGGTCTTTTCACGATCGTAGTATGCCGCCCGATGAATGAACATGACGATATCCGCGTCCTGCTCAATGGCGCCCGAGTCACGCAGATCAGACAGAACTGGAAGCCTGTCGCTGCGAGACTCGACGCTGCGTGACAACTGCGAGAGCGCGATCACGGGTACATGCAGTTCCTTGGCAAGCGCCTTGAGCGCCTGCGAGATGTCGGACACTTCCAGGTTGCGGTTATCCGATTTCCGATGACTGCGAACGAGCTGCAGATAGTCAACTACTACCAGGTCCAGTTTACCGGCCTGCGCAAGTAATCGCCTGCACTTCGCCCGCATCTCCAGCGCTGATATCTCCGATGAGTCATCAATATAGATCTTTGTGTCATACAGACGCGTGACAGCCGCTACTATCCGATCCCACATCTCGGCATCCAGTTGACCTGTAGCCATCCGGCGTGCATTCACGCGGGCCTCGGCGGCGATCAATCGGCGCAACAACTGTTCACGGCTCATTTCCAGACTAAACACCGCCACTACGGCGTCATCATGTAACGCCGCATGAGTCGCCATATTCATGCACAGGCTGGTTTTGCCAACCGATGGACGCGCAGCCAGGATGATTAGATCGTTCTTCTGCCATCCGGAGATCATGCGGTCCAGCGCATGGAACCCGGAAGGCACGCCGGTAATGTCGCGCCCGGACTTGTTGGTATACAGGGTGTCTATGGCATCAAAGGTCTGATGCAGCAGGCCGCTGATCGCTTCCAGGCCTTGTGTCTGTTCCTGCCGGGCGACTTCGAAGATGATGCTCTCGGCGCGGTCCGCCATCTCCTGCACGTCCAGCGCTTCGTCACCCGTGCTCGAAGCCAGTTTGATGATGTGCATCGCCCCGTTGATCAACCGCCGGCGAATGGACTGCTCCCGCACAATCTGGGCGTAGTACTCCAGGTTGGCTGACGTGGGGACCGAGTCCACCAGACCGGTAAGGAACGGCCTGCCGCCTACCTCTTCCAGCTTGCCGCGCGTCTGTAGCTGGCTGGCGATGGTCACCAGATCGGGCGGTGTGGATGATGCGGCCAGTTCTTGAAGAACGATAAACACCTCTTTGTGATGCGGCCGGTAGAAGTCATCCGGCCGCAACAGCGTGACGCCGCGCTCCAGCGCTTGCAGATCAATCATCATTGACCCCAGCGCCGCGGCTTCCGCTTCCAGATTATGAGGCATCTCCCGCAGGCTGATCGCCCCCGGCTTCGATCCCTCAAAGGACTCAGCCAACCACCACCTCCACCTCGAACGAGGCGGTAATGCCGTGATGCAGATGCGCGATGACGGAAGTCACGCCTGCGGTTTTCAACGGTTCTTTCAGATCGAGCTTTTTCCGATCTACAGTTATCTTCAACTGTTGTTTGATGGCTTCACTGATCTGTTGGGAGGTGATCGATCCGAACAGCTTTCCGCTGTCTTTGTCTGCTTTGGCTGTTACACGTACCCGGGCGCCTGCCAATACCTCTTTGACATGCTGGGCTTCCTGCTTCAACCGGGCCTCCTTCAGATCGCGCTCGTGTTGCCGCAACTCTACGTTTTTCATGACACCCTCGCTGGCCTCCATCGCCAGGCCGCGGGGGATGAGATAGTTACGCGCGTACCCCTCAGCTACGTTCTTGATCTCTCCCTTCTTTCCGATCGAAGGGACGTCCTGTCGCAGGATTACCTTCATAGCCATACCGAATACCTCGTCTTTCAGGCGTTGGGCGCCTTGTGTTGGTTGCTAAAACTTAATCCGGAAACCAGCAGCCGGCTCATCGCGCCGGAACAACGACTCCATGCCCAGCCAGATGGACCAGTCAGAACTGAGGTCGAACATAGCCTTGATATCGATCTCAGGTTCCGAGGGCCGCCAGAAGTCCGCTTGAAGCGCCGCACTCGGCGACATTTTATAGTCCAGCCCCAAACCCGCCCGGCTGGCGTACAGACCGTACCGTACCGCCAGTTTATCTGTCAGTCCCAGACCTCCCTGCACCGTCAACCGGTTGGCCTCGCCCACATCATAGACACCCACCAGTGCAAAGTGTTTGTCCTTGATCGGCACCCGCGCCGAGATGTCGGTGCGGAACGCCCCGGAGCGGGGCTGAGCGATACCATCCAGTGCAAAGGTGGGATGGAATCCGGAACTGCGCGGTGTGAGCAGACGGTCCACAAACACACTGATCCGATCCGCAGCGCGGCGTCCCTCCTCGACGGCGGCGCGCACCTCCGAAACGGTGCCCTTGACGTCATTACGGAGTTCCGGATCTGAGGTGTACAGCCGAAGGTCCTCCGCCAGAGCCGTCAGTTGCTGAGTCAACCGGCGCACCTGGTTTACTGTCTCCAGCAGCGTAACCTGCACACCGGGGTCGGAGACCACACGGTCAATACCGGCCATGGCATGTTGAGCCGTCGTGACGACTTTCCCGGTCTCTGCCAAGAGCTTCTGCACTTCGGCCATCAGGGCAGGCAGATCCTTGGAGGCGACCTGCATATTAGCGGTCATCTGGTTAACGTTACGAGCAGACTGGCGGACATCGCCCTGAACCGACTCCACCATCCGGGCGGCTGCGGCGCTCAACCTTGCCGTACCCTCAGCAGTACGCTTCACTTCCGCCAGCGCCTGACGCAGATCCTGCCGCATTCCCTGGTCATTCACCATCTCATTCAGGCTGCGGACCAGGGTAGTCACCTCTTCTAGTGTCCGGGTTGCAGCGGGCACCAGTTCTGTCAGTCCAGGCTGTACCTCTCCGATCAGCCAGCTACCGGCCTTTGCCGGGATCTTCTCGTCAGAGGGTATGATCGACACCAGCTTATCGACTCCAGCGATGCCCGGTGACAGAATCGTGACCCGGCTGTTACGCGGTATAAACACATCCTTCCGGACGCCCATTTGGATCACTGCCTTCAGGCCGCTGAGCTGAACCGACTCGACCTTACCCACCTCAACGCCGGCCAGATAGACGCGTGCCTGTTTCCGTATGCCTGAGGCATCCGTGACAGAGACCCACAGCGAATGGTACTGGCGCTCAATCAACGTGCCCTTCAACAGGATCACGATATACGACAACACCAGCGCCGTGGCGATCAATGCGACACCCACGAGTACGGATGCTCGTCCCGTAGAGATCACGATGCCCCCTCCTTTCCGGCTTTGGTAACGCCGCCGGCAGTCAGAAACTGCTGGACACGGTCATCCGCCGATTGTTCCAGTTCCGTTGTGGTGCCCGTTGCGGTCACTTGCCCGTCATGAAGCAACGCCGCGCGGTCGGCAGTGGTCCATACGCTCTGCAGATCGTGTGACACAATCACCGATGTCAGACCCAGTCTGGCGCGCAAGTCCATCATTAACTGATCCACTGCGCGTGCGATAACCGGATCCAGACCGGACGTCGGCTCATCATACAACAGCATGCTCGGTCTCATGGCCAGCGCGCGCGCCAGTGCGATCCGTTTCTTCATGCCTCCGGACAGTTCGGAAGGCATCATGGTCTCGGTGCCGGACATGCCCACCAGAGACAGCACTTCGGCGCACAGCTCCGGCAGGGAGCCGGGGCGTTGGCTCAACCGACGCGCTCCGAACACCACATTTGCATACACGTTCATTGAATCAAACAGTGCGCTGTATTGAAACACCATCTGGACGCGCTGACGCAACTGCGTCAGTTCCATCTCACTCAGCCGGTTCAACGCGATGTCACCGATCCAGATGTCACCGCGCGTCGGGCGTATCAGACCACCCAAAAGTTTCAACAGAGTGGTCTTGCCGCACCCCGATGACCCCATCACCGCGAACATTTCGCCGGCGTTTACCGACAGGTCGATCTGACGCAGTATCTGGCGCCCCGGCACTTCGTACCAGACATTCTCTACGCGGACCGGCATGCCCTGTTCCATTTTCAGTTACCAAAAAACAGGTAGGCCATGATGAAGTTGGTGATATACACCAGCAGCACGGCGCTGACCACACTGCGCGTGGTGGCCATACCCACACCGGCGGCGCCTCCTTCGGCTTGCAGACCGTACCGGCAACCCACTAAAGCGATCAGACCACCAAACACGATCGTCTTCACCAGTCCCAACAACACGTCACGGGGAACCAACAGCTCTTGAATACTCATCAGATAGCTGACTGGTGCAATGCCGTAGCTGACCGAAACGACGTAGCCGCCGAACACACCCATCACAAAGGCCACGGTTCCCAACATGGGCAGCATGACCAACCCGGCCAGCAGGCGGGGAACCACGAGGTACTGAACGGGGGGGACCCCTAATGCCCTCAGCGCGTCAATCTGCTCCGTAACTTTCATGGTGCCCAATTCGGCGGCGATCGCAGATGCCGAGCGGGCTGCCACCACGACACCGGTCACCACGGGAGACAGTTCCCGGGCGCATGCCAGAGCAACCGCACCGCCCACCAGTGATCCCACACCGTACTGCTGCATTAGCTGTGCGGAGTATAAGGCCAAAACGGCGCCGGTGAAACCCGATGCGATCATGACCATGGGAACAGCATACACGCCGACCAGCACCATCTGCACCAGCGTTTCCGAAGCCTCCAGACGGCCGCGTAACACGCACCGCACAGACTGAAACATGAGGATCCCCAGGTCGCCAACGAAACACGCGCCAGTCTGGGCCCAGTTACGGCACTGCGATACCTGTTGCTGAAAACGCATGGCTCACCCAGGAAGCCAGTGAAGGGAAACCGGCTCTCCCTCGTATGTATCCATGCCGAGGAGAGGACCGCTCATCAGTCGATGACCCAGTCGACGTCACACCAGGGATCATCGGGGTGAGTGAAGACCGGTAATCCTTCCGACTCCATCACCGAGACGTAGCACTTCATGGCTGACAACACGTTCTCAATGGCCTCTTCGCGTGTGGCTCCCTGGCGGAAGCAGTTCGGCAGTAACGGGCACTGGGCAACCCATCCGCCACGGTCGTCGTGGTACAACTCGACCATGTGTAACTCGGGTTTCATATGTCCAGTACCTCCAAGCGCTTGGGCCGGTTGGGCACGACCGGACAGTTGACGCGGATGCCTGCAGACTTCCACCCGTCCAACGGATCGTGCAACGTACGAGGGGCTGGCAGTTGCAGCATCACTTCGCTGGCGTCGCGGCTCATAACAGTCAGACTGTTTTCGCTGAAACCGACTGAGACACCATCTGGTGCATACAGGTGTATACCTGCTGCAGTCCCCCAATTTCTAAGTATGCCCGAACCAAGGTATGGACTGCCACACCATGTCAGGCGGCCGCCCGCTAGGTACCGGTGCGACGTGGCGGGTGCTCCGTCTGAGTAGAGTAACCCTCCCCCATCGTCGCCGATCAGTCGCGGCCATATGGGACTAGAGGATCCCGCTCCGATCCCAACTGGCCCAGGAGCATTGTCGAACTCCAGGGGAAGCGACAACAGCAAACGGGGCCCGGTTCGTCGCCACTCCAGCGTTACCGGATCGACCAGCCCGGCAGGTCCGATAACGACCACATGACGCTCCCCCTGCCGGATAAGCTGCTGAAGCGTACGTCGCATCGGCGGGTCGGGGGCGATCAGGCAGTGCACCAAGATCAACTTGATATCGGCTGGTAATGATGCGAGTTGGTCAATGGTCCGCACGGTCCAGGGTGCGCCGATCCGGTTCAACGCCTCACCTAAATGCAATGAACCGGCGTATCCGTACGGTGACCCCGGAGGTGCGAGCCGCATGGAGGCCTCATCGCATATTAACGCCACCTGAACTGGCCAGGGATGATACGCAGGATCACCCCCTGTCATCAGTACCGCGCTGCGGCGCTCCACCCGCTTAACGCCTGCTTCAAACCAGCGCTCGGGATAGGGATACCACAAGGACGGCCACTCAGGCACCCCCACCGTAACCGTCGATCCCGACGGCGTCGGCAGCCCGTCAATGACCTGCCTGATGTAGTCCGTGGTGACTGACTCATGGAAGAGACGCCAGCTATACGACTGCACATCGCGCTCATCCGATGTATAGACACCCAACCCGGGGGGATCTATGCGCTCGGGTAACGGTACCAGATTAGCTCTGAAGGGCGCCGGCCGCCGGGTTTCGGCCAACCAACCCGCCAACCGTGCGGACGCTCCTGTGCTGTAATCTGCCGCACGCCTATGGGAAGGCGGCGCAGGCAACTCCAGGCAGACATCGGTCACACGGCGCCCCCATCCGCGCTCTGTGACGCCTTGAAGCAGCGCCTGCAACACGGATCTGGTCTGCCCAATCCAGGCATCTGAGGCCAAAGAGGCCATCGAGAAGCCTTCGGCATCCACACCCGGTGAAAACGTCCAGCCATCGGCATGCATCACCACATCGCGACGGTTGGCGAGTACCCACCATGTCGGGGGACGCAGCATCACCCGGATCTGCAGGCCTGCTTCTGCTGCATCTGCAGACAGCGCCTCCGCCTCCAACTGATCTACCAGTGCGCCCACATCACTGCCAGGTAACAACGCCAGATCGCACCGCATCACACGCCGCCGTCTCGGCGCGGCCGAACTGGCCGACTTGGGAGCGCCGGGTTCGACCCGAACCGACACGTCACTGGATGCGTTCCGCCTGCCGGCGGCGGTCAAGCCGACACTATACGTGCCGGCGGCTAACTCGTCAGGCAACTGTATCCGGTGCAGTGTACTTTCAGCAAGCGGCCCCTCCGGCAGACGCTGAGTCCACACAGAGATGTCGCCACGTCGCCATTCCAGACATAGCGGCTCCGTAACGGCCGGAGTCACCTGAACCGCGACGGGGCGTCCCGCCCGTACCGCGCCTGTCACACGCAGCGTTCCTAACGTCTGCGTGCCGGTCCGCGTCTCCAAGTCGCTTAACAGCACATCACCAGCGTCGCCGGCAGCAATCAGGAACAGCAACAGACCGTCCATGCTTGGCAGTGCACCGGCAGCGATGCGAAACCGCAAAGGTGTCTCCTGCCCTGGCGGAACAAGCGTCCACCCATCTGACTCAGCCGCAGGAAACGGTGCAGACCGCAGGCGCCACACCACTGTACACTGAAGCCGTATCGGCGCATTGGTGTTGTTCACCGCAGTAAACAACACCTCATCCGGCGGCATACCCGCAGGCACGCTCACCCATAACGCGGCCTGCCCCGCCTTCCAGCGACAACGCAACCTTCGCTTACCGGTGTGCCAGCCGTGATCCAACAGGGGTGAGGCTGGCGTCCCGTCGGGCGCCAGCGCCAGCACGCCCCACGGCTTATCGAACTGCCCGGCACGTTGGACCGAAGGTTGAGTCAGGGTGGCCGCACCTGTCGGGACACCTTCGGAGGTTCGTCCTGGATTGTGGATCGCACTTACCGTAACCATCCCCAGCACACCGGTGCAAAACTGACGTCGTGTAGCGGATGGAAAACGGTGCAGGTCGAAGATCACGAAGCACTCCCGAACGTATGGCGTTACATACCCATTATAAGCCGGTAACGGCCGACGCAGTGCGTGCGGCCGCTACCAGTGGTTCAGATGCCAGGGGTATAAATTACGATGCGGCTTGCGCCTCCGGAACGATGACGACACAAGGACCGGTGCCTTCGTGCTGCCGATGGGTCCCGTCACAGAACGGAAAGTCAGCGGATTTCATGCATCTGCAGATGAATACCCGCTCACCGGCAGTCAGCGTCATCTCAGTGCGAACCGTCGATCCGATGGTCTCTGTCTTATGTTCAGCCATGGAACCCCCTCCTCTGGATGGCATTGCCTGAACCGATTATACCCATGGGCCTAGCGTTGTGGTTGCGCTTGAGGCATCGCACCGCCCAATGCCGGCCCCAGCTGTTGCAGCTTCGGCATGAGTTTCATGGCCATCTCCATCGACTGCCGCATGAAGTTCTGTCGCTCTTCGGGTGTCATGCTCAGGATCATATCGAACTGAGACTCAACCATCTGCTGCCGGAAGTCGGGATCCATGTTGAAAAACATGTCCATCATGCCCCGCGCCGCTCGCTGACGCTCCTCTGGCGACATCTTCGCCCAAGCTAGCAATGATTGACGGGCCAAATCCATCACCGCTTCCGCTGAAGGCCCCTGTTCACTCTCCAACGCAGCCGCAAGCTCGGGACTTATCCCCAGTGCTGTCAGCGGAGACGTCAGCCGGTACACAATGTAAATAGGCTCAGGTTGAAACGGCACCCGCTTTTTGTCAAGGTCGCGGTACTGCTCCGGCCCCGTCGGCACATCGCGCACCACGTAGGTCATCTTGCTGGCCGACCCATCGGTGACCATGAGCCCCTGAGCCTCCAGACCGCCCAGTACACGCATCCAGGAAGCCAGCTTCGAAGCGTCCGCCGCCTTTTGCTCCTCACGCAAGTACACCTTGCGCCAGGCGCACTTGTTGGCTCGGCTCACCAGTTGGTCAAGCGTCTTGTGCAGCGTCTCTTCCATGCGCCACTCGTGTAAGTCGAACTGCGCACCAGGCTCAATCATGACCTTCTGGTGGAAGCGTTTACTCAGATCCGCCGTCAGTTGTGTCACCGCGTCCGGGCTCGCCCATGTCTGGGTTGTCTGGCCAGCGACGACAGGGGGTGTCGACGCGTTGTCTTGTGCGACCGTCGCACCTCCCAGGAAAGCCAGGCCCAGCGCCAGGGCCGCTACAGTCAGCCGTGTATTCATGTCTCCTCCTGCATTATGAGCACAGTGGTGATGTGATATCACTATGATACCACACCGCATCCCCCGCATAGGCCTGATTTCGATGACCGCGCGGGGCGCCCACCAGTTCAGACAACCGTTTGGCAATCAAACAGAGCATATTCCGATCATACCTTGTGACATGCCGCTAGAAAGACCTGTACAATTGAAGTATTACTAACGTGCAATAGAGGAGTGTGTATGAACTTGGACACACACCCGGATCCCAGCCAGCCAACGCGAGGCGGTTCACCGGTCAGCATCCGAGCCCTGTTGCTGGGGCTGCTGCTGATACTGATAGATAACTATTGGATCACGCTGATCGAGGTCCGATATTACGCACTGGATGGCTCTTGCTTGCCTCTATTCGTAACACCAGTGTTCCTGCTATTCGTCGTGACCTTGTTGAACTTGGCATTCGGCCGGCTGGCGCCTTCGAAGGCGTTGCGTCCCGGTGAGATGATCACCGTCTATATCATGATCGTAATCGGTGCGTCAATGGCTTCGCACGACATGGTGCAAAACCTGTTTGGTGTTATCGCACACCCTGCGCAGTTCCACCCGATGAACCCCGCCTGGGATCAACACTGGTTCCAGCACCTGCCGCGTTGGTTGTTTGTCCACGACCCCAACGCCGTCAAGGCGCTCTACCATGGAAACGCCGACCCGTATGATCCCCGTCTGTTTGGGCCGTTCCTCAAGCCATTGGCATACTGGTTTGTGCTGGTAATGGCGCTTGTCGGCATCGCACTGAGCATGAACCTGTTGGTCCGCCGCCTGTGGACGGAACAGGAAAAGCTAAGCTTCCCGCTGATCCAATTGCCGCTGGCGATGTGCGGCGGTATCGACGGTCAGCCGCTGTACAAACAACCGCTTATGTGGGGTGGTTTCGCGGTCGCCGCGGTCATCTCAGGCATCAACGGGCTGCATGATTTCATACCTCAGATGCCCTATTTGACGTTCGTGAAGGGCCTGCGCATGATCAACATGGTGCAGACACCGCCGTGGAACGTGATCGGTGACACACAGTTCAACATGTACCCATTCGCGATCGGGTTGGCCTTCTTCACGCCCTTGGATCTGGGGTTCTCCTGCTGGTTCTTCTATGTGCTCCGGCGCTTGTTCCAAGTATGGGGCGTAACGCACGGACTGGCCACCGGCCAAAGTACCTTCCCTTGGTTCGCCGAACAGGGCGGAGGCGCCTGGTTGGCCATGGGTATCATCCTCGTGGTCGCTGCCCGCAAGACCATCGCTGACGCCTGGAGAGCCGCCTGGAGGGGAACCGATGGTGACGCTGATGAGGCGCGGCAATACCGCGTGGCGTTCCTTACATTCGGGATCTGTGCCTCGATCATCGGGATATTCGCTCATTTCGCAGGATTCTCGCTCTGGGTCACTCTGGCGTTCTTCGGGATCTATATGATCTTGGCGCTCGCGATCACCCGGGTACGCGCCGAACTGGGTACGCCGCACGAGATATACTTCGTGCATCCGCAGGAAGTACTGGGAGGGATCGTCGGCCGGACGAACATCGGCGCACGCGACACCACAGCGATGAGTTCGTTCTACTGGTTCAACCGGGGATATCGCGCCCACCCCATGCCGAACCAACTGGAAGCGATGCGAATGTATGACCGCACGCCCGGCTACATCATCCCGCTGATCTGGGTGATCGTACTCGCCACGGTATTCGGGTATATCACGGCTTGCTGGGCCAACCTGCATGTAACGTTTGAGTATGGCGGAACGGCAAAAGCCGCAGGCGGGTTCAAAGCCTGGGTGGGGCATGAGTCATTCAACCGTGCGACCAACTGGCTCTCGGTGCCCCAACCGTGGCGCGCCGATGGCGCCATGGCCATGTCGGCAGGGGCAATCATCGTCCTGGGGTTGCGCATGGCCCGTACAGCGCTGCCCTGGTGGCCGCTCCATCCGGCGGGATACGCCCTCGCCGTGTCGTACGCGATGGACTATTTCTGGGTCAGCTTCCTGATCGCCTGGATCATCAAGCTGGTCATCGTGAAATTCGGAGGCATGAAACTGCACAATCGCGCGATGCCGTTCTTCCTCGGGCTCGTGCTGGGAGATTACACAGTGGGATGCATTTTGGCTATCCTCGGACCAATGACGGGGGTGCCGCTGTATAAGATCTTTATCTGACAGCCGCCCCCCCCTCATCGACTCCATGCGTGTACGGTGCCCGTTTCGGGTGCCGTACACTGGTATGTGGGCCGTCAGTAGCATCCGGCCTCCAAGGAGTTATTTCGCGTGGGTAGTTTCTGGTTAATCATCGCCATCGGCCTCGGAGCCGGCGCGTTCAGCGGACTGGTTGGCGTGGGAGGCGGAATCATCATGGTGCCGGCCATGGTCTGGCTGTTGGGATTCGAGCAACATAAGGCCCAAGGCACCTCACTGGCCATGTTGTCACTTCCCTTTTGTGCAGCGGCCGCATGGCAATACTGGCGTGCAGGTCACACCGACCTGAAAGTGGCCCTGTTACTGGGGTTGGGATTTGTCATCGGGGGTGTCATTGGCGGACACTTTGCGGTGGCCATCTCGGAGCTCTGGATGAAACGGATCTTCGGCGTGGTCATGCTGTTCATGTCCGTTCGGATGCTGATAGGGCATTGAGGCAGACCTGATGCCGGCGAGGTGCTGGCGATGGCCGCCCCGCCGGCTCGTGAGGCGCCTTAGTGCCGGAAGTGTCTGACTCCTGTGGCGACCATCGCCAGGTTCAAGCGGTCCGCGGCCTCGATGACTTCGCTGTCCTTCACCGATCCGCCGGGCTGGATCACCGCAGTGACCCCGGCAGCCGCAGCTGCTTCCACACCATCCGGGAACGGGAAGAAGGCGTCTGAGGCCATTACCGCCCCGACAGCGTGTTCGCCGGCATGCTCTGCTGCCAGCCGCACCGATTGCACCCGGTTCATCTGCCCGGCGCCCGTCCCTACCAGAACATACTGGTTAGCGAACACGATCGCATTGGATTTCACATGCTTTACGCACTTCCAAGCGAAAAGCAGCTGTTCCATCTCAGCCTGTGTAGGTTCGCGGCGAGTCATCACCCGCAGGGCAGACGGGTCCAACTGGTGCAGGTCACGGTCCTGAAGCAGCGCACCGCCAACGATAGAACGGAACGCCACTCCGGATGCGGCCTGCGCCAGCGGGCCTGTGCGCAATATGCGCAGGTTAGCGCCCCACTTCTTCCGCGTCTTCAGCAAGTGCAGCGCCTCCGGCGTGTAGTCCGGAGCCAGCAGCACCTCCAGGAAGGTGTTCGGCCCAGTGATCGCCCGAGCAGACTCCTCGTCGACGACGCGGTTCAACGCCATAATGCCGCCAAAAGCTGATACAGCATCTGCGGCGCGGGCGGTCTCAATGGCATGCGGCAACGTGTCGCGTATGGCGATGCCGCACGGATTCGTGTGTTTTACGATGACACAGCACGGTCGGTCGCTCGTCCACTCCTTCACCATTTCCAGCGCCGCATCCGCGTCCAGCAGGTTGTTGTAACTGAGTTCTTTACCACCCAACGGCTCAGCGCGGCTTACGCATGGCTCCGTCACATTGGGAAGCTTGTACGAAGCGGCCATCTGGTGGGGATTCTCACCATAACGCAACGGCTGAGCGAGCCGAAGCGGGATCGCCATTTCGGCGGGAAACGGCTCAGCCGGCAGGAAGCGTGTACGCAGAAACGCGCCGATCTGAGCGTCATAGAAAGCGGTATGCGAGAACGCCTTCGCGGCCAGACGCTGCCGGGTCTCCAGACAAACACCGCCCGAGTTACGGATCTCCTCCATCAGCGTTCCATAGTCGTTCGGATCGACAACGACAACCACGCCGCTGTGGTTCTTCGCTGCGGAACGCACCATAGACGGGCCGCCGATATCGATGTTTTCAATCGCCTCCGCCAGGTCCACTCCCGGGCGCGAGACAGTAGCCTCAAACGGATACAGGTTGACGCACACCAAGTCAATCGGTGAGATACCCATGGACGCGATCGCATCCATGTGGTCCGGCTTCGCCCGATCCGCCAACAATCCGCCATGAACCGCCGGATGCAGCGTCTTCACGCGCCCTTCCATCATTTCCGGAAAACCGGTAACTTGATCTATCGGTGTAACCGGAATGCCCGCGTCGGTCAGCGCTCGGGCCGTTCCGCCTGTGGATATCAACTCGGCGCCCTGTTCCTGCAGGGCTCGCGCAAAGTCAAGCAACCCCGACTTGTCGGAGACGCTGATCAACGCCCGTCTGACGCGCACCATGTCGCTTGCACCTCTTGTGGGGATTCGACTGTACAGATCACAGCCAGCATGTATATTGTAACGCGAGACCAATAGGCATACAGGAGCCGATATGGCATGATAGCCACAGGGACAAGGAGGCCGCAATGAGACACTGCCTGATGTTGGCGCTCTGGCTGTTGGTGGTGACACCCATTAACGCCGCACCCATCATGCTGGAACCGGATGCAACGGCGGCACACGCGCTTCAGGTACATGCCAGTTCAGAGGGACATGTGCTTCAAGTCACCGGTGCAGACCCGTATGTACGGTTTCACCAACACCAGCACACCGCACAAACAGAGCATGTGGTGGTGCTGCGTTATCGTGCGGAACGTCCGCTCGATGCTGCGTTTTACTGGACACAACCCGGCGCAGATCAACCCATATGGCGCAACTATCGGATGATGCTTCCCGCAACAGAGATCCCCGGAACAGGACGCCTTCAGACACAGGAGACGGTCATCCCCATCGGGTTGCTGTCCCCTCACTGGACGGGAACTGTATCGAACTTCCGGATCGACCCCACCGAACGCGGAGAGACTGGCGCTCTGGTGTTGGTCTCCGCTGTCTTGTCCGTACAACCGCGCGTTTGGCCCTGCCCGCCCGCCCCTGCCCGCGCTGGGGAGTATGTAGCGCCGGTACGGCAATGGATTGATCCGGTGCGATCCGCACGCGGCCTGGAAAACGGGAGGTACCTGGTATCTACCTCCGGCGCCTCGCTGGAGATCTGGCGGCGTGAAGCCAATGACTGGAAACGATTCGCCCTGCTGTCGTGGCGGATCGGCGCACTCGACACCGCCTCCTACCCCGCTGAACAGATCCTGGTACGGTTCCATGACGCGTGGCCCGGTTCACGGATGCAGATTGTGTGTCGCCCGTATCAAAACGGACAGACCCGCATGCCGCATACGGCCGCCATCCACGTCGCCTTGGAGCCAGACGAACCACCTGTGTTCTGGGCGTCCGGTCCTGCCGAGGTCTTCCTGCACCGATCCGCGGCGGCGCGCTTCCTGGCAACCGGCACGGCAATCCGCAGAGACACACCGAACCGCATCAGTCTGCGGACCAACCAACGGTTGACAGTGGCGCCGACACCTGAAGCCTGTCGCGCCGCACTTCACCTGACACAGGCTCAGGCTGTGCAAGCGGTGTCCATCCGGCAAGGTGACACCGCGTGGCAGGGTCGGGTGCGGATCAGTACACCCTCCGGAGTACAGGAGCGCCGCGCAACTCTCCCGTTCCGCACAGTCTGTTCGGGCGACTTCGTGGATGTCATGGCGCCTGTCGGCACATCCAGGCTCACTGTCGACTGGCCAACCGACCTGCAAGTCTTGCGCGCGACCGATGCCCATTCCGGAGTACCCGTCACGTACCGGCGCACATCAAACGGCCTGGTGTTTTATGGCCAGCCTGCGCGCATTCTACGGATCAAGGCCAACCGCATGGTGGACTGGCGGGTGATGCATAATACCCCAATGCCTGTCGAACCGGGGCGTTATTACGAGGATATCAGTAACTATTACTACCCGCAGTGGATGTTCCTGTGGGACAGCTATCTGGATGAGGCAGGACGAACAATTCTGAACCCGTGGCCATGGCTGAATGATCAGATGCGGGCGCACCCGCTGCCTGTATTCGTGGGGCTGCACTGGGGTAACCATGCCCCGCCCGGGCAGTACAGCAAGTACCAGAAACTTCACCCGGAGATCCTGCAGACCGACAGCAACGGTACGCCACACACAGGGTATGGAGGCCAATGGCCCACACCACCATGGATGTGTCTGGTTCACCCCGAACTGCATCGCGACATTGAGCAGCGGCTGGATGACATGATCCCCTGGATGCAGTCACAGCCTTGGTGGTCACGGGTGTTCGGGTTCAGTTCCACCAGCGAACCCTGGATTGTTCAGTCAGAAGATCCTGACGTGGAGTTCTGCTACAATCCGGCGCATATAGAGTGGTTCCGCACCTGGCTGAAAGCCCGCTGGTCCACCCTGGAACGAGTGAATGCGACGTTTGGGACTGCATTCCGCTCATGGGATCAGGTCACCCCGCCTGTCAACACTCCGGACACAGCATGGGGACGTGAGTGGTCTCTGGCGCGTGCGGAATCCGTGATCGACTCTGAGCGGTGGTTTCGAGGCGCAATTCGGAAACGAGCGCCAGCACTGCCCACGTATGCGCATATCGCGATCATCATTCAGTACAACGAGACGCGGAACTACCTGACGCCGGATGTCATGTGGGCTGGAGACTACACGGACCCGCACCTGGTGCGCTGCGGCGGGTCTCTGTATACCAATGATCCGACCGACCAGGCGCTGGCTGCCGACCCAATCCGCTCGCTGCAGACCCACAGCGCATGCTTCCCGGAGTGTTACGCTGATCGGTACGCCGGCATGTACACCTATCTGGTGGGAGCTTCAGGACTGTTCACCCGGCAGTTCAGCATGATGATCCCTGGCTCTACCTGGTCGTCGGGACTGCAGTTGGGTGATGCCTGGCCCGTGTTCTCCGAGATCTGGCGCATGCTGGCCGCCGATCGCGTCCGGGTGCTGCCCCGGCGCGCAGCAAGGC
>CAZHSN010000027.1:0-28541 GCA_964535125.1 uncultured bacterium | reverse complement strand
GTCGGCCTGGCAGTCCGATGGATGGGTGTGGAGCGGCCGCCGGGCCAGTCTGTTGATCACAAAATACAACCAACAGCAGATCGAATGGTCATTGTTGGCGCCTGAGTGGCGCTCATCCGATCAGGGGGATCGCTGTGTGGTGCGATATGGCGGAACGGGTATGGGGATGCATCAAATCGGCCCAGAAGGGCTACGCCAAATACCCGGTGGCAGAGAGATCACACTCGGAGTTACGCGATTGCAAGTGTTCACCGGAGGTTGGCATGAGGGATACCTGAGGCATCGCCGCTACATGCGGCAGGAAGGATGCCGAACGCATCCGGATTTCGCCCCGCGTCTTCACTGGCACGCCCTGTATGACATCGGCGTGCCGGTGTATGATCGTTCGATGTTCACTGCTGACTTGGTGAAGTCTCAGGCGCCCATCGCCCGCGACATGGGATGCGATGTTCTGGAGATTGAACCCGGGTGGGATACCGGTTTCTGTAACGCGGTGTGGGCTGTGGATCGCATGGGGCCTGCAGCCGCGTTCATCCGGGAGATGCGCCAGCAGTTCGGACTGGATATCGCCTTGCACACCGCGTTGGGAGCTTGGAGCGTAGCCGAAGGCTACCCCGAATCGGCCAAGCGTATGGATGCTGCAGGTGGCCGTATCTCTGATCCCTTGAGCCTGAACGCGCTCTGTAATGCGAACGAAGCCTATGTCGCACGGAAAGTGGAACTGCTGTCCGACCTGGCTCGTCAGGGGGTCATCTACTTCATGATCGATGGTACCGGGCTACCCGGTCTCTGTCATGATCCAGAGCATGGTCATACCATCCCGGGACCGACCTATCAGGAACACGCATTGGCGGTATACGAGATCATGAGACGACTGCACGCGCTGCATCCCGCGCTTCAACTGGAGTCACATGATGTCGTATGGAATATCACGAAAGGTGCTCCAACATACCATTTATATAATCGGCTCGGCTCGTTTGACTCGATGTGGGGTAACGAGTGTATGTGGCGACCATACCACGACCTTCAAAATGGACGTGCTTTGCAGCTGTACTACCGTCGGCTGGCTTATGACATACCTACCTACCTGTGTATCGACCTGCACAATGAAAACGAGCACAACACCATGTTCTGGTATTACGCCAGTGTGGTCCAACACCTGGGAATTGGCGGGACACATCCGGATCCGGCAATGCGGGAACGCCAGAAGGCGGCGGTGCAGGAATACAACCGCCTGAGACGCCTCTATACCCATGGTGTGTTCTACGGGTTGCATGAGGATGCACATGTGCACGTGCTGGCAGACAGTAACGCCGCGGTAGTCAATCTGTTCAACTTTTCAGATCGGCCGGTTTCGCGCAGTGTCCGCGTAAAGCTGAGCGACATCGGATTGCCGTCCCGCAGAGTCCGGGTACGTGGTGTTCCTTTCCATAAGCGGGTAGATGTCATAACGTTGAACGTCACCCTTCCGCCCTGGGGACATGCCTTGGCGGAGTTGGACGCGCGGTGACACAAGGCCGAAGAAGGGCAAAGCGGCCAATGGCTACCGTGTAACGGCTCTGTGTTTTATCGGCACTCCACACGGAGGAGGGCCACGTCTTCCGGTTGCATGGTCAGCGACAACTGCTGGAGCGGAAGGCGCTTGTTGCTGAGCACCTCGGTTATCCGGCGTACTTGTAAGTCAGGGTCGAGCTTGACGCGTGTGGTTTGGGGTGCGTCGGATGCGTTGAACACCGTCAGGTAGAACGTGCGACCATCGCCAAATCGTTCGAGCCACACTGCCGGGTCATCTGTGCCTGCCCGGGTCAGAGGCTGCCATCCCGCTTCTGCAAGTTGAATGATCACCGGTACATACTTGGCAAAGATGGGGCGGTGTGTGTTCACAATCACCGGGTCGGCCCAATACCAGCCGCCTGAGGGAGCGGCTTGGTTGGAAGGCAGTACGCCGTAGAAGAGGCACCGTTTGACGTATTTAGTCTGCTCCTCCACAGTGAGATTGCCGTATTGCAGCAGGCAGTACGGCTTGGCTCCGCTCATGAATCGGGCGAAGTTGAACTCCGTATCGGGCCATGGCGCCCATCGATCGCCATGCTTCCAGTTCAGTTCGTTCCCTAGGATATCCAGCCACGGTGCGGCGAAGGGGGTTGTCGGCGTACAGTTGCCAAACACCAGCATGTCGCGTGGATGCAGCCGTTCGCTTATTCGTCGCGCGAATCCTGCATGCGTGAAGATCTGATGCATTGCGGGGCGACGCGCAGAGTCGAATGTGAGCGGAGCATCGGTGAACGCCCAATGGGCCCTGCGGTAGTTCAAGTTGGCTTCATAACACTCCATGGTGTCCAAGTACACTCCGTCCAGCCTGCAGGGGAGCAGTTCGGCCTCTTCGAAACCGCCGTTGTGCAGCAGTTCCCGCCCGTCCGGACGCGTCAAGCTGATTTCGTCGATCCAGAGCGAAGTCGTATCAGGCGTCCATGTCGGCGAGTCGAGTACCACAGAGATAAATATGGGCGGCTTGTCGGACGGCACGGTGTGTGTGATCTTGCGCCATTGGGTACTGAGGTCGGTGACAGGAAAGGTGGTGGTATTGTGTTTCCCGTCCCCGTACCACAGCGTAATGTGCCATCGGAAAGCCGTGCCCGCCTCAGGTACCTGCTCGGCGCGGGCTGTGTAGCGGAATGTGTATGGCCCGATTGATCCGTCTCCGCGGAGCGTCTGGCTCAAGCCGCGCAAGTGTTGTTCCCAGTAAGAACGCCCTTCGACCGGCCTGAGCACCAAGGAACGCCGACCGGCAGCAGATTGGGTTTCGTCTATTTCCGGATACTGCCGTGCAGAAACGCGTGTGGGAACCCAGCCGGGTATGTACCACTGATGTGTCAGGTGCATGGTGTCGTGCACGATGCTCAGATCCCACGCGCCAGAGGAGTATGCGGCGCCTCGAGGAGGCGGAATGCGCTCGTCCGGGTTGACGATCATCATGTTTTCATTCCGACTGCCTCGGAAGAAGTAGCCTTGCGGGTAGCCCCATGGATCCTCGACATAACTGCCTGGATAGGCAGGATACCTGCGGCGCATGTCCAACGGTAACGTATCGAATAGATCCCACTGTGCGATCCGCTGGGCCAGGGCTATCGATCTCATGGGATCGACTTCACCTTTGACTTCCGGAGCTGGCACATGAGGCGGCAGTTCGTGATGATGGATCCAAGGCTCTGTGTAGACGAATGAGTACATTCCTTGCCGTTCATCCCAGCTCATGTTGCCGACGGACTCCAGAAAACCGAATTGGAAGTCGTCATGACCGCCGGCCACCGCACGGGGCGACAGAAATGGAAGCCATATCCCCATCCGCTGCACACGATTTTTGAATGCCCAATCGAACAGCCGGTAGTACTTGGCGGCAGCCCCTCGATATCCGCCGGTGCAGGTAAACAGATAGGCCGTGCAGGATGTTCTGTTGGCCCAGGATCCTGCCTCCGGACTTAAGCCCAGATCGAAGCGTATCCGCAACTCGCGTCGTTCCGCATCGTATTCGATCTGAAACACTCGCGGCTCATCCACTGTGGTGCCGATCGCAAGAACCTCACCGGTCGCTGTCTCGATGCACGCGAACGGGTAGCGACTGTTGTACCCGTCTCGTCCGGCGCCGTACCATCGGGCGTCTCGATAGAGCTTGCCTGCCTCGATGATTTGCGATCGGCGCACGTCATCGTGCCATTTGCCTCCGACAGCATCGAACGGAATGGTGACCCAGGCGCTGATTGCCCGATCGATAGCTTGCGTGCTTTGCAAGAGGCACTGGATCTCGATAGCTTCCGAGCCCGGTTGGAACATAACAAGGCCCTGAAGATCGGCAGCGTCAATATGGAACTCCTGCTGCAGAAAACTATCGATCTGCTGTACCCGGCTCTGGGGAGACAGGATCCGATACCGGGCGGGTCTCAGCGTTACGTCGGAGTACCAGGCGGTGCATTCCCCGGCGGGCACTGACAGATCGATATCGACCGATTGAATGGGTCGATCGGGACAGATAATTCGTTTATTGGTTTGAGGGCCGTGGTTGTACTGACCGAAATATGCCGACACTTCGGGCATGCGGGTGCCGTCGACGCAATGTACATTGGCGTTCATGGCCAGATGACGGTTCCACCAGCCGAAGGCTGTACCCTGCACCTGAGCCTGGCATGTGCCGGAGAGCACCAGCGGCTGCGCGTCGGTCTGTCCGATGTGCAGGCTGATGTGTGGTCGCATGTTGCTTGTGCCACTCACTCGCATCCACCGGCCGGGATGTCCGTTCGCCTGTTCTTCCTGCGCGGAGGCCGGGATGCCCCAGTGTTCCGAGGAGGCTTGCTCCAGCAGATTGGGGGCGTGAGGGTCCTCGATCACCTCTTCGAATCGGATCACCGGATGATCCAGACGATGCGCTTTTGTGCCAACAGCCAAGAACCGGGCGTTTCCGGTGGCTTTGTCCAGAGTCAGGCGCAATCCATCATCGGTAATCAGTTGAAAGTGAGCGCCACGGTCATGGATGCGCATTTCGCCCGCAGCAGTACTGTCTGTGGCGCCCGCCCAAACAGCACAACAGAGTACCATCAGTGTGTTCGCCCACATCGGTGTGTGTGCCTTTCAATAGACTCCGTATGTCTGGGCTGTTTCGATCATGGCCTGAATGTTCTCCAGCGGGGTATCACGGCCGCATTGATCACCGGTGGACAGAATGAAGCCGCCGCCGTCTGCGGCATCGTCAATGGCCTGACGTGAAGCCTGCCGAACTATGTCCGGCGTTCCCTTGAGCATCACCCGGGTGGTGTGCAGATTGCCCATCAAACTGAGTTTCTGACCGAACTCTTTCTTGATCTGGGCGAGGTGGCAGTCGCCCATTGGCGGGATTTCCAATGGGTTTATGGAACTCAGGTCACTCTCTTCCGCGGCGATCTTTACCAGTGCATACTCGGGTCCGCAGCAGTGTATTTGACTGGGAATGTTGGCGTCTTTGCAGATCCGGGTGATCGCCTGAAGAGTGGGCAACGCGAGTTTGCGGAAAATGGGCTCCGGATTGCTGATCATAAAGCCAGATACGCCGATCAGTATGAAGTCGGGTTTCAATGCGACGTAGGCTCGAGTGAGGTTGGCTATCCAGTCACCCTGTTGTTCGCATCTCTCGATGACAGCAGCCTCATTGTCGTGAAACTCGTACACGGAATCCGGATGCAGGCCCAACCCGGGAAGGGGCACCCCGAGGCCGACTACCCCCGCGTCGCCCATCAGGTCAACTGCCTTGTAAAATGGATCGGTCCCCTGGTATTGAGCGCGGGGTTCGACATCTTCCCATTGCTTTGGCGGATCGGAAGACAGCCCCACTTTTTCCGGCGATACGCCGTCGGTAGGTGGATCGGCGACGTAATACACTGTGAGATGATCCCGCCAAACCTCCTTGCCGTCGATCCGGGCGTGCCATCGCGTGTAGATCCGGTCCGGCGTGCGATGCACGATGGCCTCTTTCCAGGCTGGACCGGACAGACGGGCAGCCGTCTGATCGGGCAGTTCGATCGGCACGGTAGGCAGCCATCCATCGATCCCGAGACGTTTGCTCGCCTCGATATAGGCCATCCACAGCGGTGGATCCTGGTACAAGTAGATGTCCCAGAACGGTTTACCCGTCAGCTTGCAGGGGATCATGTTCGATATGTCCGGCGCGACGGGCACCCTGTCCGGCTGTCCGTTCCGCATCGCAATCAGCATGCGCTCTTTAGGCGTCATCAATGCCTCCAATCTAGGTGATGCAAACAGATTCGCTGCTGGCTTGTGGTCTTCCTGCAATGCCTAGCTGCATGTTCTAGTGAAAAAACCGGCAACCGATGGGCAAGCACGGGATCGGATAGATTCGATGTGGGGGCCTACAGGTTGCTCGGTGTTTGAGATGTGTACCAAGCGTTTGATTAGCGAATGCGTTGTGCAGAGGCTACGACAGGCCGGTGATCGGATGCTCGGGTGTGCAGGGCGCGGCAAGAGATGACGCGCAGATCGCAACTGGCCCAGACATAGTCGATTCGCAACATCGGCATTCGTGCGGGCCATGTGTATCCGAATCCGACACCGGTCTGCTCAAACGCGTCCTGATAACTGCCGCTCAGTCTGCGATAGGCCAGTCCGCGCGGCGGCAGGTTCAGGTCGCCGCAGATAATCTGCGGTCTTTGGCTGTCGGCGGTCACGATAGAGAGTATGGCCGATTGCGCACGGCGGGCCCGAGCCGCCGACTCAAGCTGTGAGACGATGCCCCCCTTGGCAGCGGAATCTGCCGGCCAGCGTGTGGCAAAGTGCGCCGCATACACCGTTGTCTCACCGTCGGGGGTGCGGATCACTGCTTCGAGCATACTGCGTCGAGCCGCAGGCACACGCCAGGCGCGCCATCGGGTGATCGGCCAGCGGGACCAGATCACCACGTCGTCCGCTTTGATACTGCACCAGCCTTCTGGCAGTGCATACGTGGCCAATTGACGATCTGGGCCTGGGAGTTCGTTGGCTTCCATGAAACAGGCTATGTCGATTCGCTGCTGCAGAACGAGTGCTTTAATGGGCTCCAGCCCTCTCGGCATATGATGGACATTCCAGGACAAAATCCGTGTGGCCTGATTGGGCTCGGCCTGTTGTGGCCGGATGCGAAGCCCCATCGGCCCGTACAGCCATATGGAAACCAATAACGCCGTTATCGCAGCCATCAGCCAATCGCGGTCCCTTAGCGCCCACAGAGCCGCGATCAACAGGAAGATCACGGAGAGGTGTTGCGGCAGATAGGCAAGTAACGCGGACCACCAGAAGCGTTCCGCCAGGTTTTCGATGACATACCATTGCGCGGCGATGAGCAGCACGACGCCGAGCATGTACCGACGCAGAGGCGTAGAAGCGCCATCAGTCGATAGTAGACACTGTTTCATGGCTTCAGGCACAATAAGACAACAGGCAGTATATGCCCGTCCATCGCGTTGGAGAGGTGCTTACATGAAACAAGCGGTCATGGTAGAGCCAGGCGTCATCAGGATGGAGAACGTAGAGCCCCCGGTACCAGGACCAGATGACGTGCTGATCCGCATTGCTCGGATCGGTATCTGCGGTTCGGATATGCACGTGTACCATGGAAAGCATCCCTATACATCCTATCCGGTCATCCAAGGGCATGAATACTCCGGTTGGATCGCTGCGGCGGGTTCCGGAGTGGACGGATTGACGGCAGGGCAATTGGTAACCTCGTTGCCGCAGATTACCTGTGGAGTGTGTGCACCGTGCCGCAGAGGTGATTATCATATTTGCGATCAGCTCAAGGTAGAAGGCTTCCAGGCCCCTGGCGTGGCGCGTGAGTTTTTTGTCACCCCAGCCAGCCGAGTGATCGCGCTGCCTGAGGGTTTTACTCCGGAGCAGGGGGCGATGGTCGAGCCCGTTGCTGTGGCCGTTCATGCGGTATCCCAGGCCCGTACATCGATGGAACATGTTGTGGTAATGGGAGGCGGGACGATTGGCAACCTGGTCGCCCAAGTGGCTGCCGCCGCGGGAGCCCGGGTGCTTCTGGGCGAACCGAGTGCTTACAGAAGGAAGATCGCAGAGGCATGCGGAATCAGCGCCACATTTGACCCTGGCAACGAGTCGGTTCAGGACGCCTGCCGGCGCGTATTCGGCGAGACCGGGTTTTCGGTCGGTCTCGAGTGTGTCGGTGTGGAGTCTGCGATTGACGGATTGATCGAGGGAATCGCCAAAGGCGGTACGCTTGTGGTCGTGGGCGTTTTCGGCGAGATACCCCGGGTGAATCTGGGATTGGTGCAGGACCGGGAGCTGACGCTGCGCGGCACGCTGATGTACCGCCGACCCGATTACGAACAGGCGGTAAATCTGATGCAGTCCGGTGCGGTGCGCACCCAGCCGCTGGAGTCGCACCATGTGGCGTTTGACGAATACCTGGAGGCGTACAAGTACCTCATCGCCATGGGAGATCGAGCGATGAAGGTGTTTGTGGATGTGGATAGGTAAACCTCAGTGTTCCAAGAGCTGCAATTCGCTGACCATGAACCAGGGAGGCATCCCCAGTATCCCCTCGGGTTCCTCGCATCGGATCATACAGGGAATGGCGCCTTTCAGGGTTAGTCTACCGGGCAGCGGCAATGTGACGGCATCATAGCGATCCTGAGGCAGCGGGAGCTGCCCGTGGTGGATTTCGTGATCGCCCAGCCGGATCGATATGTGCGGCAATGGTCCGATATCCGCATTGCGGCCTCTGATGCGCAGAGCGCGTGCACCTGACGCGGGAGCCTGCAGCGTTGCGCTCATTTCATGGCGACCGGTAGACCGGGCATAGACCAGGTTGGCCAATTCGCCCCAGTGCAGCGCGCCATAAAGATCCGCCGCTCCGCCGGTAATCTGATCCCCGTACACAGTGGTCATATCTGCTGATTGACGCCGAGCCACCACGCTTGACAGGGCAGTTATCTCTTCGTTAACGGTAGGCTGCAGCTCGTTCCAGAAATCCGAAAGTGGCGCCAGGCGGTGCATGCGGGCGCGCAAAGCGCGTAGCGTCCGCAGACGGTTGGGCGCATTGTCGCCATTCCATCTCTGGAATTGCGGAAATCCGGGGTCGCCCCAGAAACAGGCGCCGTATGACTCAACTGCCAGTTCCAGCGCTGAGCAACACTCCTGCGGCCATTCTGTTATCGCGTGTCGAATGGCCCTCTCGGGTTCATACTGCGCCGGGTCGTTGACGTAGGCAGCCATCGTTGCCAGCGGCAGTGTGGAGAGATGCCATTGGCGCATAGGATTGGCCATGTACCCTTCTGTCAGCAGGGGGAGATCGGCGCCCCGTCGGCGCAGCGGGCCGAGGATCGGCCGGAATTGGAACATGTCATTTACCGGATAGTTGTCCCAGATGAATGGTTTGCGCCCGGTGAGGCGGGTCCATTCAATCACGTCGGTGCGCTGTATTTGGGCGGCGCAGACTGTGGGGCCGGTCCAGAAAAACGGTATTTCCCGGGAGATGACGCGGATCTCTTTCAGGTAATCCGAATGCTGATGTCCATCCACCGTGGTGTAAACGGAAGGGCAGAAGAGAAGACGGGGGCGTGGGGAGAGGTGCGACACCTGCTGCCATATGGTGTTCACCCAATAGGCCTGTGCCTTACCCAGCGAACCGAAGCGGCGCTGGTCCGCATCGCCCAGTGAGCGGTTGATGTCATCCAGACACAGCCCGTACCACTGGATGCCGACACGATGCAGTTGCCGGATCTTTTTTACTATTCGCTCTGCTTCAGAAGGATCGCCGTAGGTGAGAGGGGGCTCACTCCAAATGCCAGGGTTGAGGGCCACGCAAAGGTGGATACCGTTGTTCCTTGCATCGAGGGAGAGTTTGTGCAGACCATCCAGTGTATCTGGAGGAAATGGTTCACGCCATCTCGCGCCGCTTTCCGGGAATGAACTATAACAGGTCATCAGAAAGTTCAACTGATGACGGGCCATCCAGGGTACGGCCAGACGGTAGTTGTCCAGACCGTCCCACCAAAGCCCTTTGAAACCACGGATGCCGAAGCGTTTCATACCATTCACCGGAGGAAACGTCGTTCCAGTTCCTGTTGCGTGATCGTAAGAATGACCGGTCGTCCGTGCGGACAGAGATACGGTTTTTCCGTGGCTGCCAGATCCTGCACCAATTGCGGCATTTCCGGCTTGTCCAGCCGGTCGCCGGCTTTTACGGACATGTGGCATGCCGCTGTTGCTACCAGCGGGTCATAGCCCGCGCGCTGCTGACGTTGAGCGCTGAGTTCCGTCATTTCACCCAACAGGTCACGCACCAGGGTTTCCGGCGACACCCCGCGAACCCAGGCGGGTGCGCCCCGCAGCATCAGGGTATCAGGACCAAATGGCTCCACCAGAAAACCCATCTGCTGCAGGCGCGGGATCAGATCACTGACCGCCATGGCGGTCTTGCGGTCCAATGGAACCGTAACAGGCATCAATAATGCCTGAATGGGGATCGGTTCCCGTTCACGCCGTATGGTCAACTTTTCGTACATAACCCGCTCGTGCGCCACATGCTGATCCACTACCAGTAACGCCTTCGGGGTGGAGGCGATGATGAATGTCCGTTGGAACTGTCCCAGGATCTCAAAGCCTTCCAGGATGTCGCGGTAAGGCGTGCGACTTGGTGCGACCTGCTCCAACGCATCATCGGAGTCGGCGCCTGTCGCATTCTGCGAATGATCCAGTCCGGCGCGTTGCTGAAACAGCCCATGCAGTTCCTGTTGGGACGGAGCCATGTCAGGTGTCCAAACCGGCGTCTCTTTACGAAAGGATGACCACGTGGCGCGTTGTCCAACCAGCGCTTCAGGCATCATCCCGGCGTCGATCAGTCCCTGCCGGACAGCCGTGTGTACAGCCTGGTATATTTCACCGTCGAAGGCGAACTTGACCTCGGCTTTAGCGGGATGCACGTTAACATCCACCCGCGAAGGCGGCAGATCTACAAACAGGCAGGCTGCCGGGAAGCGGCTGTCAGGTGTCAGCATCCGAAAGGCGTCGTCCAACGCACGGCTAAGCACCTTGTGCCGGATCGGTCTGCCGTTGACAAAGAAGGACTGCATTGCCCGGTTGGGCCGGCTGACATGCGGCGGCGTCACATATCCGCTGACACGGACGCTGCCTTGGGTATGGTTTACCGGCCGCAATTCGCGAGCGATATCTCGCCCGAACACTGCCAGCAATGCCGAACGCGGATCAGATCCTCCTTGGGACCGGAACACCTCGCGGCCATCCATGACCAGTGTGAACGCGACTTCAGACCGGGCCAACGCCATGCGTCCGATCAGTTCCACGATATGACCGTTTTCCGTGTTGGCTGTCTTCAGGAACTTCAATCGGGCCGGAGTGTTGTAGAACAGGTCCGTAACAGTAATGGCCGTGCCTGCGGCCCCGGCGCATTCCTCCACATCCGTAACTACACCGGCGGCCACGGTGACGCGTACGGCGGCCGGTGAGTCGGGCAGCCGGCTGAGTATCTCCATGCGGGATACCGAGGCGATGCTGGGCAACGCTTCACCCCGAAAGCCATAAGACGTGATGGCATCCAGATCTTCGGCAGTCTGGATCTTGCTGGTGGCATGGCGTTGAATGGCAAGCAGTATATCAGCCTGTGACATACCATGGCCGTTGTCGGTAACGCGGATGAGATCGCGTCCGGCGCCCGCCGTCTCAATCACCAAAGAGGATGCGCCCGCATCCAACGCGTTTTCGATCAGCTCCTTGACCACCGAGACAGGCCGTTCCACCACCTCGCCAGCGGCGATGCGGTTTGCTGTGTGCTCATCCAGCAGGCGAATGGATGAAACGGCTGTTCGGTCCGGTGACACAGTCCTACAGTTTGGGCGGTTCGGTCTGCCCGGGTTTCGGCGCCATCAGGATGGTGATCTCCTGCATGTACTTGTTGATCTTCATGTTGAGATCTTTCACCTTCGGGTCGTCTGTGCGAGCGCCGTTCTTTTCGAGCTTGGCCAACTCGTCCTTGGCTGCCTCAATCTGCTTCTTCAGCACCTGCATGCGCTCCATAGATCCTTTGGGGGTCGTCACGGGGTACGCTTTCGCGAACCGATCGGCGCGCATATGCAGCAATTGTTTGTCGACCTTACTCATCTCGGCCTGCACGGCGGACATCCGGCTGCGCAGTTTCTGCCGTTCAGGCCCTTTCGCGCGTGAGAGCATTTTCAAATAGGCGTCACGCTGCTGCTTGAGCGCTTCCGACTTCCGCTGCAAGGCAACCTCCTGAGCGGTGGGCGGGGGGAGTTTCTGCTGTGGCGGCGGCTTGGGCGCGTCTGCTTTAGATGTTGCGGCCGGACTGGCCGGTTTATGGTCGTGTGACGCCACCTGTATGGCTGGCAACATCATCAGGGCCGTCAGCGGCCCGATCAGTGTAACGGCACGCATGGCATCTTGCTCCTGTTCACGGGGTACAACCCACTATACGTATCGCGCAAGCGATGGGTTCCGGTGCGGCGCACCTGTATAATGATAGCGCAATGCGTCTCATGGAATGTGACCCGATGGGTAGGGACAGATGACCTCACGCAGACCGTCTCGTGCGCGCTCTGTGCGCCCGACCGTTCGCCGTCCGCGCAATCAGTCCAGAGGACGGGGATGCGCTGTGTTCTTCCTGATTGTGCTGATGCTTACGCTTTCGGCGCTGGTGTACGGCGCGATGCTGGGCTGGGATGTGTACCGTCACCTGCCTGATCCGGAAAAGATACGCAACTACCAGCCATCCAGCGGTGTCCGGATCGTCTCCGCGGACGGCGTCGAATTGGCCATGGTCGCGTTAGAGCAGCGCGACCCCGCGGACTACACCGAGTTCCCTGCGATGTTGGTGAATGCGGTAGTCGCCGCCGAAGATCGCGAGTTCTGGACGCATCTGGGTGTCAGCCAGGGGATCTTGCGGGCGCTTTGGGTGAACATCCGCCAGAAGCGGATGGCCCAGGGCGGCAGCACGATCACCATGCAACTCGCGCGCAATGCGTTCCTGACCCAACAGAAGACGCTGCACCGGAAGATCGCCGAAGTACTGCTGGCGCTGCAGATAGAGCGCAATCTGTCAAAGCAGCAGATCATGGAGTTGTACCTGAATCAGGTTTACTTCGGCGCACGCGCTTACGGTGCGAAGGCCGCCGCGCGGGTGTTCTACGGTAAAGAGATGTCTCAACTGACTTTGGGTGAATGTGCGGCTATGGCGGGGGCGTTGCGGCTTCCTTCCCGGTTGAATCCTGTGGACAACTATCATGCCGCGGAGCGCGCCCGGAACCGTGTGCTCAAGATCATGCGCGAACTGGACATGATAACGGCCGAGGAATTGACGAAGGCCATGGATACACCCTTGTCGAAACCGGCGGCCTCAGTAGAACGCAACTCCAAGCGCCCGCGTTGGCGAGCCCCCTATTACGTGCAATATGTACTTCGCGAGTGGGAGACGCTGAAACAGAGCGGCCGGGCTGTGGCGCTGACCGAACCCGGCGCGGTCACCATACAGACCACACTGTCTTGGAAAATGCAGGAAGAGGCCGAACAGGCGTTGCGCCAGGGCTTGCGCGCCGGCGGTTCGCAAGGGGCGCTGGTCTGTGTAGATCCCTATACCGGTGCGATCCGCGCCATGGTCGGCGGCGTGGACTATGCGAAAACGCAGTTCAACCATGCGTCCCAGGGACGGCGTCAACCGGGAAGCGCCTTCAAACCGGTGGTGTACGCGGCGGCTGTGGCGGCCGGAAAGATCGACGCAGACTCCATTGTGGATGATCAACCGTTATCGCTTCCGGGGGGACGGGCGGGGAAACCATGGCGGCCCAAGAACCTGGATGGCCGCTTCCGGGGGCGGGTTCCGGTCCGACTGGCCATCGCCATGTCACTCAACGTACCGGCAGTGAATGTCATGCGTATGGTCGGACCCCAGCGTGTGATAGATATGGCTCGGTCTCTGGGGATGAAGTCCCCCTTGGAGCCTAATCTGTCACTGGCCTTGGGTACTTCCGCAGTAAGTCCCTTGGAAATGGCGTCAGCGTATGGCGTGTTTGCCGCCGGTGGAGATCAAGCCGAACCGCACTCTATCACCCGAGTGGTACAGGGAGGCTCTTCGGATGCTGCGCAGGATGGCGCTCCCATCTGGGAGAATCCGTTGAATATCCGGCGTGCGGCGATCTCTCCGTCGGTTGCGGCCGTGATGAACGACCTGCTCGAGCAACCGATTAAGCACCGCAGCGGCACCGCCGCACGGCAGTTGCGAGGGTTCCCAGATGCTCACGGCAAGACGGGCACAACCGATCAGCGACGTGATGTCTGGTTTGTCGGTTACACCTCGGAGTTATCGACAGCTGTCTGGGTGGCAGATCCGGAAGGGTCCGCCACCAACCCCCGGTACCGCCCCATGCCGACAGCATGGGGAAGCACGGTGTGCGCTCCCATCTGGAAACGGTTCATGACGCTGGCGGTCAAGGAGCAGCAGCAGACAGGCGGCGCTCTGAGTCAGGGAAGACCTGCGGCGCCGATTACCATGGAGCGCACCGTAACCGTGCGTATCTGTGCGGAGAGCGGCAAAGTGGCGCATGCGGGTTGTCCTGAGGTGTTCGAAGAACAGTTCCCCGAAGGGTTTGAGCCGCGGGAGATCTGTGATGAACACAAACGTCCGGTGCGGCGTGCTCCGAAGACGGCGGAGCCGCAACATGATGAGACACCGGATGTGCAGCCGCAGGAACCGCCGGACGCAATCGACGAACGATTGGCTGAACCCTCGAGCGTGCCGTGAAGCAGTTCCTGTCACGCGCAAAGCAGACGCGCCGCACCGGGCACTACGACTTCGCGTCTCCGACGAAGTGGCAGGTCGGCCCGGAGGTCTGGCTGGGTGTGCTGACCCTGTTGGGCGTCGGCGTCATTATGTGGCGGCTATGGTACCTGCAGGTGCTATCCGGAGCCGACATTGAGCAGGAGGCCATCCGGTCACGGGTGCGTATAGTGCGGAAGATAGCGCCCCGGGGCGATATGCTTGATCGGAACGGCCGTCTGCTGGCGGTTAATCGCCCGCGGTTTGTGGTCTCCCTGCAGCCGTCCGCCTGTCCGGAAGGGGACGCCTGGATCGACAGAACCGCTCGGCTGTTGGAAGTGGATCGTAAGCGCGTGATGGACGCGGCGGGTCCTGCCGCTCGGCGACGTTGGAACGCCGAGTCGATTCCGGTATTGTCCGGAGCGACGCCTGAGGTTGTCGCCCGGGTGGAGGAGAACCGGGCCGTCATGCCGTGGCTGTCTGTCGACACGCGTCCGGTGCGGTACTACCCGCTTGGCAAGACAGGTTCCCATGTATTGGGCAGGCTGGGGCAGGCTGACGACAAGGACCTGCACGCCTGGCAAGAAAATGTGCGGCCGGGTGACGCGGTGGGTAAAAGCGGGCTTGAGCTGGAGTATCAGACGCTGTTGGCCGGTACCGCCGGCGGCGTGGCCGTCGAAGTCGATGTAGCCGGACGCCAACGCCGGCGCCTCAGGGAGATACCGCCGAGCCCCGGAGCCACCCTGCATTTGACGCTTGACCGGCGGCTAATGGAGATCGCGGATAAGGCGTTCGGTCAACGGCGGGGAGCTGTAGCAGCGGTAGATCCGCGCAATGGAGAAGTGCTGGTGCTGGCCAGTTTCCCCAGGTATGACTCCAACCTGTTCGCCGGTCCGATTGACTCAAGGACATGGCGCCAACTGGTGAATGATCCCAGCCATCCGTTGCATAACAGGAGCATCGGCAGCAAGTACCCGCCGGGCTCAACGTTCAAGCTGATCAGCGCCGCCGCGACGCTGGAGTATGGTACATCCAGCATCTATACCACCTATCATTGTCCGGGATACATGATGCTGGGCAAACGCAAGGCGCGCTGTCACAAGACGCATGGTACGGTGGATCTGGTACACAGCCTGTCTTGGTCATGCGACGTGTATTACTACCGCAACAGCTTGAAGTTCGGTATCGACCGGCTGGCGGCGATGGCGCACCGGTTCGGACTGGGGCACCGATCCGGTATCGATCTGCCGGGAGAACTGCGCGGAACCATTCCCGACAGCGCCTGGAAGAAACAACGTTACCGCGTACCTTGGTTTCCGGGGGACACGATTAACGCCAGTATCGGGCAGGGATTTGTGCAGACCACACCGCTGCAGATGGCTTTGGCAACCGCTGCTGTGGCCAATAACGGCGTTTTGATGAAGCCCCATCTGGTGCGGTATGCGAAGGACCCGGTAAACGGCAAGCGCCTGTACGTGGCTAAACCGGAAGTGCTGTCCGATCTGAAACTGAAGCCGTCCACCATACATGCGATTCAGAAAGGCCTGGCAGAGGCGGTGGATGGAAAGGGCGGTACGGCCGCGATAGCCCGGCTACCCGGCCTGACGGTCGGGGCGAAAACCGGTACCGCCGAGGATCCGCCGCGACCGCTTCCCAATGCATGGTTCGTGGCATACGCCCCTCGAGAGGATCCCCAGATCGCAATCTGTGTACTTGTCGAACAAGGACGCCACGGCGGCAGCGATGCGGGGCCGGTCGCCAGAAAGATGCTGATCGAAATGTTCCGATCGCGCTTGCCGGAGACTGTCAGTGATCAGGGGCACGACACGGGAGGAGGCGATTGATGTCATGTGATCCGCAGCAGATGGAGCCGTCGGTTCAGGCGTTAGCGTATGCGTGCCTGCATGTGCACACGGCTGAAGACCTGGAGACAGTGGCCCAGCAGACAATGGACGCCGCTCTGGCGGCCGCGGAAGGGCATATCGGTTTCCTGGCGCTGATCAACGACGAGGAATCTGCCCTGAGTATCCGTGTCGCCAGAGGACAGGGGTGGGACCCCGATAAACTGGAAGCCCGGCTGAACGCCGCGCACGATCTAGCCGCCGGGATTACCGGACAGGTGGCTGTCACCTGTCGGCCTTACCGGACCGACAATGTTTCGGCTGACCCGTTCTACGTACCGTTTTTCGACCATGTCGCTGCTGAGATCGCAGTACCGATACTGGACACTACAGGTCGTATCCGCGGCGTGATCAACGTGGAAACCGATCATGTCGTGCCGTTTACCGATACACATGAGCAGATCCTATGCACCCTGTCCACCCTGTACAGCACGGCTGCCGCGTTGTACACCGCACGAAAACGACAGGAAGCGCTGGTCCGCATTGGGTTGGAACTGGCCGTTTGCACCTCACGCGATGAAGTGCTGAACACGGTGTTGCATGTAGCGGGCAGCCTGATCCGGTTTGAGGATTGCTCGGTCTTCCTGTCCAGCGATGACAGGCAGCGTCTGACTCTGGCGGCATCGACGGGGCCGTTGCGCACGCAGGTCGGGCGCGTCAGTTACGCTATTGGAGAGGGGCTGACAGGTTGGGTGGCCCAGAACCAGACGCCGCTGTCAACCGGCGACCCTCGGCACGACGCGCGATGGCGCGGCTTAACCGCGGAGATACCCACCGACCAACTGGGCGCGTATATGGCGGTGCCCATCCCCGCGCCATCCGGTGTGTTAGGTGTACTGCGGGTGGTGCGCAGCCGATCCCGCAGCGCTTGGCTGGACAACACGTTCAGCGAAGAGGATGTCGCAATGTTGGCCTCGGTGGCCTCGCAACTCGGCGCAGCGCTGCAGGGACTCCACATGAGGCAACGGCTGGTGCATACCGAGCGGATGGCTGCCTGGGGTGAACTCTCGGCGCGCTCAGCGCATATGATCGGGAACCGGACGTTTGCGCTCCGCGGGGATATCAACGAGCTGAAGCACCTGTTAACGCTGCCTGTGCTTCCTCGGGAAGAGCTTCAAGATATCGTGGACAGTTCGGAACGGGGTCTGGGCAAATTGGATGAGATCCTGAGGGAGTTTCGGGACTTTGTGGTGGCCACACAGCTCAGCCCACAGCCGGTTGATCTCAACGCGCTGGTGAAGCAGGGTGTGGATGAAGCGGTGCCCAAGCGCTCACCGGTTCATGTGGACGTGCAACTGGCGGACAACATGCCGGTGGTGGTCTGCGATCCTGGCCGTATTAAGCGGTGTCTGGCAGAGCTGATTGAGAACGCCTTGAGCTTGATGCCTGACGATGGACGGCTGACTGTGTACACTGATCTGGTGGAGCCGGATGATCTGCACACCGGGCCTGTGTCCGGGCGCGTATACGCGCAGATCACCGTAGAGGACACCGGGCCGGGAGTGCCCGCAGAGATCAAACAACGGATCTTTGAGCCGTTCTACACGAGCCGGGCGCGTGGTATGGGGCTGGGACTATCGATCGTCAAAGGGATAGTCGATGCCCACATGGGTCACATCCGCGAAGACGGAGACGAAGGACGCGGCGCCCGATTTCGTATTCAACTGCCCGTGTCTGCGGGCGGATGAGCACCCAACCGACACGATAGAAGGAGAGATAGACAATGTGCCGAGTACTGGTCATTGACGACGAAGAGGACGTTCGCCTTGCGTTACGGCGGCGCCTGCAACGCGCCGGGTTTACCGTGGAACTGGCGGATGGCGAGCGGGAAGGATTGGCGATGCTGCAGGAAGCGCGCCCGCCGTTTGACGTTGTGGTGACCGACATGGCCATGGAGGACAGCCAGAGCGGTGTGCGGGTCTTGCAGCACGCGTTGTCGCAGGACTTGCTGGCGGAGGTCATCGTGCTCACGGCGTATGGAAATGTGTCCAATGCGGTGGATTGTATGCGTCGGGGAGCGTTCGACTATGTCGAAAAGAACATGCCGGGCATTGATGCATATGAACTGGTGGTGCTGAAAGTCGAGGATGCGATGGAACAGAAACGCAACGCGATGCGGGCCATCCGCAGATTTGAGAAGCTGGCGCGTCAGATTCGGGATGAGAACGACACCGACTCTGCAGACTGACCCTTGCCATGGATAGAGACGTACTGCTGCAGCGGGCGGCGTCCGGCCAAGTGCCCGAGGCGGTCGGCTTGGAGGGCGATGATGACGGGCTGGTTCGGGAAGCGCTGACTGCGTGTATCTCCGGCTCGGGCGCTGACGCAGCCGATGTGGTGAAACTGGACAGTTCAGCGCGTCCGGAGCAGGTGACCGGCGAGGCGTTGACGGTGCCGCTGTTCAGCGACATCCGCGTATTGGTGGCCCAGGGTGTCCAGGACTGGTCGCAGGACGCTCAAGCGGCGTTGGCTTCCGCATTGGACGCGTTACCCGACACCAATCGGTTGATCATCACCGCATCGCGCCTGCCGGCTGCCATATCACGGGGAGTGAAAAAACGGGGTGTGGTTGTGCAGTGCGCTCCCATGAAACCGGATGTGTTCGCCGGCTGGGTGCGTGAGCAGTTTCAACGCGAGGGGCGGTCCATCAAGCCCGACGCTTTACAGGTCTTTTGCGAGGGGTGCGGAAACAGCACCGCCGAGGCCAGACTGGAGATGCTTAAGCTGCTGGCGTATACCGACGGACGGTCTACGGTCACACTGGATGACGTCTGGTCGGTAATGAGCCGCACGGTGCGTACTCAGGTGTTCCGTATCATGGATGCCACCATGCAGGGGCAAGCCGCCGAGGCGGTGCGGCTGCTGCATGATCTGTACCTGGCCGGAGAGCCGCCCGAGGCGGTGGCGCCTGAGGTCATTGGCCTGTTGGCCCGTCAAGTGAAACTGGTGTGGCAGGCGCGTGTGGCCAGAGAGTACGGTCAGCGCCTAACGAACTGGCAACCGGAAGACAACGGACTGGAAGCCCTGTGCCAGCGTCAGCCGTTCATGCAGCGAAAACTGGACGGGTTTGCCGCCCGCCTCAGTCTGGTGCGCATTGAGGCGATGTGGGAAGCGATCTGTGAAGCGGACTGGGCCTTGAAGGGAATAGAAGGGGCGGGATCTCCGATTGAGACCGTGTTGGACGATCTGATAGTCCGGCTGTGTCAACAGAAATAAACAGATAAGAGCCGGCCGCAGTGTGCACTGCGGCCGGCTGATAGGGCCATCTGTATGGAGATTGGTTAGTCTAGGCCTTCGTCGTACTGGCGGAGCTGTTAATGGCCTTCATCAGGCGCGACTTGCGCCGGGCAGCCTCATTGCGGTGAATGATGCCGCGTTGCGCCGCCTTGTCAATTGACTTGAACGCAGCGGCCACGTTGACCAGCACGGTTTCAGTATCGCCGCCAGCTGCGCTCTTTGCCTTCTTAATATGGGTCTTCATTGCAGAACGGGCTGCGCGGTTACGAAGCCGGTTTGCTCTGTTGCGTTCGATGTCCTTAAGGGATGACTTCAGGTTAGCCAAGGCCGTCTAGTTCCTCCGTCTGAGTTCCACAAACAGCAGTATATCACATTCGTGCGCCGTTACGCGCGGTGCGCGGGATTGCGGGCCCGTGATCACGGGGAATCGAATGGGATGTTGCCGATCATGGATCGATGCGATTGGGGTCCGACAAACAGTGTCAGACCCCGTGATCTTTGCCGACAGGTCATTCCGCAGCGCGTACGATGGCTGCAAACGAATCTGCCTTCAGCGCTGCGCCGCCCACCAGCGCGCCGTCGATGTCGCTGCGGTGCAGCAGGTCGGCGGCGTTGTCGGGCTTTACCGATCCGCCATACTGGATGCGCACCGCGGCAGCGGCGTCTGCGGACGCACATTCGGCGACTGCAGCCCGGATCAACCCGCAGACGCGGTTAGCTTCATCGGCCGCGCAGGTCTCGCCAGTGCCGATGGCCCACACAGGCTCGTATGCAAACACCAATGTAGCCGCCTGCTCGGCGCTGATGCCGTTCAGTGCTGCCCTTACCTGCGCGGCAATGACCGTGTCAGCCTGTCCGGCCTGACGCTCAGCGAGTGTCTCACCGACACAGATGATCGGTGTTAGCCCTTTGGCGAGCGCTGCAACCGCTTTGCGGTTGACAGTTGTGTCAGATTCGCCAAAGAGCGCCAGCACCTCATCTGTGAAGTCCGGTTCCGGTACACCGTACCGGCCGCGTGTTTCGCTATGGCCGATGATCACGTACCGAACCCCCAGCTCCAGCAGCATCTCGGCCGATATCTGGCTGGTGTAGGCGCCCTTGTCTTTCCAGAACATGTTCTGGCTGCCCAGTTGAATCCGGGATCCGCTCACGAGTTCAGATACGGTGCTGAGCGCCGTAAAGGGGGGGCAGACGCAGACTTCGACGGTGTCGGTTCCCAGATCCGCTTCTAACAGCCCGCCCACCAAGTCGCGTGAGAATGCCAATGTGCCGACCATTTTCCAGTTGCCGGCGATCAGTTTCTTGCGCATGGTTATCAGGTCTCCTGTAGCCTCCTGCGGCTGCAGGAGGCGTTTCGTGTGTCGTGTGAGATTAGCGGTCAAGCAGCGCGGCGACTCCGGGAAGCACTTTGCCTTCCAGGAACTCGAGGGACGCGCCGCCTCCGGTGGAGATGTGCGTCATCTTATCCGCGTAACCCAACTGCTCTACCGCGGCGGCCGAGTCACCGCCTCCAATGATGGTAACCGCCTCCGATGCTGCCAACGCCGCGGCCAGCCCTTGAGTTCCGGCGGCGAACTGCGGCTTTTCGAACACGCCCATGGGGCCGTTCCACACCACGGTTCCCGCATTGGCAACGGCCTCGGCGAAAAGTTTCACCGACGCTGGACCGATGTCGAGTCCGAGCATGCCTTCCGGTACGGCGTCGGCCGGGGTGATCTGTGTCTCTTCAGCGTCGAACGATGCCGCGGCCACCACGTCCACCGGAAGCAGTACTTTGTCGCCTGCAGTCTCCATCACCTCTTTGCAGAAGTCCAGACGCTCGGCATCCAGCAGAGATGCGCCGATCTCTCCGCCTTGCGCCTTGATGAATGTGAACGCCATGGCGCCGCCAATGATCAGTTTGTCGACTTGAGGCAGCAGATTGGTGATCACAGGGATCTTGTCGGCCACTTTCGCGCCTCCCAGGATGGCGACGAAGGGCCGCTTGGGCGACTCGAGCGCCTGCCCGAGGTAATCCAGTTCCTTTTCCATCAGAAAACCGGACACTGCGGGCAGGTGATGCGCCACGCCCTCGGTGGATGCGTGCGCGCGGTGCGCCGATCCGAATGCGTCGTTGACGTAGACCTCTGCCAGCTTGGCCAGTTGGGCGACAAACTCGGGGTCGTTCTTGGTTTCGGCCTTGTGGAACCGTACATTTTCCAGCAGCAATACATCGCCGTCTTTCAAAGACATTGCCACCGCTTCCGCCTCGGGGCCGATACAGTCTGAGACCGTGGCGACGGGCTTTCCGATGTGCTCTGCCAGCCGCGCAGCCACAGGTTTCATGCGCAGACTGTCATCCGGGCCATCCTTCGGACGGCCCAAGTGCGACGACAGGATCACCCGCGCTCCCTGGCCGATCAGATAGTTGATCGTGGGTAGTGCAGAAGTGATCCGGCGGTCATCGGTGATAACGCCATCTTTCATGGGCACGTTGAAGTCGACGCGCACCAGGACGCGCTTGCCTTTCACGTCGATATCGCGAACTGTTTTCTTGTTCATGAATACATCCTCCAGAAGGGAAGGCGCTGATAGCGACAAAAAAAGGGCGGGCTCGTGCAGCCCGCCCGAATGGTATGGACTTACAGGCCCTTCTTGACCATGTAGTCGATCAGATCGCCCACGCGCATGGAGTAGGCCCACTCATTGTCGTACCAGGACACGACTTTGAGAAGATTGCCACCCAGTTGCATGGTAAGGCCGCCGTCCACGATGGACGAGCGGGCGTCGCCTTTGAAGTCCACAGATACCACGGGATCATCGGTGTAACCGAGAATGCCCTTCAGCGGGCCTTCTGCGGCAGCCTTGAGGGCGCCATTGACTTCATCTACGGTGACTTCGCGATCCAGGACCAGCGTGAGGTCGACCACCGAAACGGTGCTGGTGGGGACACGCATGGCATACCCGTGCATCTTGCCGGCCAGTTCGGGGATCACCAGGCTGATGGCCTTCGCGGCGCCGGTGGTGGTGGGAATGATGCTCATAGCGGCGGCTCGGGCGCGGCGCAGATCCTTGTGCGCCTGGTCGGCCACTTTCTGGTCGTTGGTGTAGGCATGGACGGTCGTCATCAAGCCCTTCTGCACACCAAACTCCTTCACCAGTACGTGCATGACGGGAGCCAAACAGTTGGTGGTGCAGCTGGCGTTGGAGATCACGTTGTGGGCGGCAGCGTCGTACTTGTCTTCGTTCACGCCCATCACGATGGTGATGTCTTCATTCTTGGCAGGTGCGGTGATGATCACTTTCTTGACGCTGTCGTGGATATGTCCTTTGGCCTTGGTAGCGTCGGTGAACACGCCGGTGCCTTCAATGACGATTTCCACACCGGTCTCGCCCCAGGGGATCTGTGCGGGATCCTTGACAGCATACACAGCGATGCGGTTGCCGTCGACATAGATCGCGGAGTCGTCCGAGGTGATGTCGTTGGGCAACACGCCGTAGTTCGTATCATACTTGAGCAGGTGAGCGTTCGTCTTGGCGTCGACCAGATCGTTGATCGCCACGACTTCGATCTGATCCGCGTAGCGGTCCATGATGCCGCGCAGGGCGAGGCGTCCGATACGCCCGAACCCGTTAATGCCTACTTTGACTGCCATTCAGGTGGTCTCCTTGTGAATGTTTTCTCAATTGGCTGGCGAGCCGAACACAACCGCCGCCTTGAGGAAAGCACTATCTGTAATTATAGCATCTTGGGGGTCAATATTGCGCGGGCTGTGCTCAGTCGTCCGCGTTGAGGTCACGCATCGCCAGTTGCAGCGTGATGCTGATGAGTTCCACCAGTTGCTTCTGCCGAATCCGCATGATATCGTGGATCTCTGTGTCACGTATCGGCGCAGGCGACATGCCGGCGGCGAGATTGGTGACCACCGCGACAGATGCATACGGGATCTGAAGCTCTGCAGCGAAGAACACTTCGGGTACCAGTGTCATGCCGACCAGATCCGCTCCCATCTGGCGCATCATGCGGATCTCAGCCGGCGTTTCATACCGCGGACCATCTACGCAGATATAGACGCCTATGTCATGCACCCGGGTCCCCACGGTGTCAGACGCTTCCATGAATGCGGCGCGCATACGCGGTGAAAACACCAGCGACATGTCTGTGTGCGACGGAGGCGCCCCCGGTTCGCGAATGGTCAGTGAGCGCTGGCGGGTCAGGTCGATCACATCACTCAGCAGAACGATATCGCCAGGAAGGTATCCATTGTTTAATGAGCCGCATGCTGCGGTTGATAAAATCGCGTCGACTCCGACCTTTTGCAGCGCCAGCAGGTTCGCCGCGTAGTTGATCTCATGTGGTGCGGCGCTGTGATCCAGTCCATGCCGCGGCAGATAAACTACGGGTACGCGGTCCAGTTCTCCATGTACGAGCCGGGCTGGCCCTCGTCGGGTGTCCACCGTTTCGTGCCGGGCGTTCGCCATGTATTCCAGCAAGTTGATACCGGTGCCGCCGATCAGGCCATAGCGGGGCATGTTGATCCTCCTCGTGCGATCCGCATCCATGCGGTTTCAGACTGGATGAAACTGTTGCTTCATGGATATGGTATCAGTTGACGTACCAGAAGCGTTGCCGCGTGCATTGGCAATTCGGGCGGGCTGTGTTACCGTAGAGTCAGAGTGCGCTTGTCTGGTTCGTGCGGCGTACTTACCGACTGACACCTGGGGGTAGCACCATGACACTCGTCAACACTCCGGAGATCCGTCTGGCGCTGGTAGGCGTCAGCCGGGACTGTTTTCCCGTGGAACTCACCCGAAAGCGTCTGGCCAATCTGACCGACGCGTGCAAGGCGCTGGGCCTGGATGTGTATGCCGTGCCGACCGTGATAGAGAACGACGTCGACACGATGAAAGCGCTGGATGAGGCTACAGAGGCAGGCGCAGACGCGGCGGTCATCTACTTGGGTAACTTTGGACCGGAGGGCCCTCTGTCTATCTTTGCCGAAAACTTCCCCGGCCCTGTAATGGCTTGTGCAGCGGCCGAGGAGAGCGGTGAGGATTTGTTTGGCGGGCGTGGTGATGCGTTCTGTGGAATGCTCAACGCTTCGTATAACTTTGGACTGCGACGCCTGCGTGTACATATCCCCAAATACCCTGTCGGACTTCCCGAACAACTGGCGAGTGAGATAGCGCACTTCAACAGCGTGGCGCGAGTGCTGGTAGGTTTATCGTCTCTCCGCGTATTCGCGTTTGGCCCCAGGCCTCAGGACTTCTACGCCTGCAACGCGCCGATCCAGCAGTTGTATGATCTGGGCGTGGAAGTGGTTGAAAACAGCGAGCTGGACCTGTTGATGCTGTTCAACGAAGTCACGGCCGACGACGCCGAAGTGCAGGCGGTGGCCGCAGATATGGCCAATGAGTTGGCCCGCGGTAACCGATATCCAGCCCTGCTGCCCCAGTTGGCGCGTTTCGAAGTTACGCTGACCCGATTCATGGAGCGGAATCTTGGTTCACGTGACTATGCGGTGTTTGCCGATAAGTGCTGGCCGGCGTTCGAAAAGGCGTTTGGGTTCGTACCGTGTTACATCAACTCGCGGCTGGCGGGGCGGGGAATTCCTGTGGCCTGTGAAGTGGACATATACGGAGCCGTATCCGAGTATCTCGCGCAACTCGCCTCGCTGCACGCGCCGACTTTGCTAGATATCAACAACACCGTCCCGGCGGATATGATCACCGCAGATATGGACCTGATGGGGGCCACGCCGGCCGATCTGTTCATGGGCTTCCATTGCGGCAACACACCCAGTTGCTGCATGAAGAACTGCGGCATGAAGTACCAGTTGATCATGAACCGGTTGATGGAGTCCGGGCAGGAGCCGCAGATCACGCGAGGCACATTGGAAGGGCAGATCCGTCCCGGAGACATGACGCTGTTCCGGTTGCAGGGAACGGCAGATGGTGATCTGCGCAGCTATATCGCTGAAGGCGCCTTCCTGGATGTCGATCCGCGCAGTTTCGGCGGTATCGGGGTCATCGCGATCCCCAACTTCGCGCGGTTCTACCGGTATGTACTGGTCGGTCAGCACTTCCCGCACCACGCCGCCGTCGGGTTCGCGCATGTGGGCAGGATCCTGTATGATGCGCTGTCTCTGCTGCCGGTGGACTCCATCGGCGTACCTCTGCCGGCCGGAACGCAGTACCCCGGCGAGAACCCGTTCGCCTGATCGGTGAGTTGCCGTTCGGATGTGAGGGCGCTGGCCTGAAGGCTGGCGCCCTCTTACTGTCCTGTCGAGAGGTGATGCTGTATGACCCGGTATAGTAGCGTAGTACTGGCTGGTGGCGTGGCGCCGGATGATTTCCGTGAGGCCACCGGGGCGTTCAACAGCGCGGTACTGCGTGTGAACGGATCCCTGGTGGTTGAGACGGTCTGCCGTGCGTTGCGGGAGTCGGGTTGTGTGGATGACCTGGTAGTGATGGGCAACATGCACGTGAGCGAACGCACTAGACCGGATCAGGGATCTCTGGTTGACAACGTGTACGCTGGCGCTGCAGCCGTACCGGCCCAACCGGTGGTGCTGTTCGCGACTGGAGACATGCCTTTTTTAAGCGCGGAAGCCGTTCAGCGGTTCTGCCATCAGGCCGAGTCGACGGGCGCTGACTTGGTGTATCCCATCGTCCCGTTGGGGCTATGCGAGCAGGCGTTCCCCGGCATGAGCCGCACCGGTCTGCGGTTGCGGGAAGGGCGGTTTACCGGAGGTAACCTGCTGATCATTCGCCGGACGCTGCTTGATCATAACGCGCAGACCATCCGCGATGCGTTCAGCGCACGCAAAAGCGTGTGGAAGCTGGCGCGCCTGTTCGGCCTCCGCACGCTGGCAGCGTTAGCGATCTCGTTCATCCGCCCCGATTCGCTGACGATACCGCAGTTGGAGCAGGCCATGGGACGTCTGGCCGGGGGTATTGCGCGCGCCGTCGTGGTGGACTACCCCGGGATAGGCGTGGATATTGACCGGTTGGAGCATGTGGAGGCGTTGAAGTCTCATGGGGTTCAGATCGGATGACGCGACGCTGATCGGCCGATTTACACAGAACCTGCAGCGGCTGATGGATGACCGTCGCGGCCTGCTGGTCGCGCTGTCCGGTGGCGCCGACTCCAGTGCGCTGTTATGGCTGGCCGTTCAGGCGGCCCCGCAATTGGGCATCCGTGTGCGTGCCTGCCATGTGCATCACGGATTACGGGGCGTGGAAGCCGATGAAGACGCCGAAGCATGCAGGCGTCTGTGTGACCGCGCCCGTGTATCCTGTGCGGTGGAGTACGTGCAGGTGGAACCGGAGCAGATACGCCGGGACGGGTTGGAGTCAGCGGCTCGATCGGTGCGGCACGCCGCATTAAGCGCCGCTGCAGACCGCGATGAGTGGATTGCCCTGGCGCATACGCTGGATGACCAGGCGGAGACTGTGCTGCTGAACCTTATCCGCGGCAGCGGGCCGCATGGACTCGGCGGTATGTCCGAGCGCACGGGACATCTGATCCGGCCGCTGCTGACGGAGAGGCGACAGACTCTGCGGCAGTATTGCACGGCAGAGCAGATCGTATGGCGTGAAGACAGCACTAACGCCGATATGTCATTGATGCGCAATCGGGTTCGGCTCCGCATTGTGCCGGAGATGGAGGCGATCAATCCCGGTTTCGTCGAAGCCGCAGGACGCCTCTCTGAGATCCAACGCGCAGAGTCACGATGGTGGTCAGAACACCTTGATCAACTGTTGAGCCGTTCGGGATGTGTGTGGAACCGGGTGGCCGCCGTGCAACGGCAGGCGCTGGTCGTTGCAGGCGACGTCATGGGGGCGCGGCTGCTGCTGCATCTGATGGACCGGGCATTCGGCAGTCACATGCATGCTGAACGCGAGCACATCTGTCTGATCCTGGAAGCCGCGCGTTCTGGCCATCCGTTTGCTTTGGAACTGCCCCGTGGGACGGGAGTCGCCCGTGTTCAGCATGACTGGGTGAGTTTGGAAGCCCGGGCAGCACCGCCCCTGTTGCTGCAGCCGGCCGCCCAGCCTCAGCGTCTGCAGATAGATGATGTGACACTCCGCTTGGCGGCGGGGTCACCGGGTGTGGTGCGTTACCCGGAGCCGGGAGACCGAGTCCTGCAGAGAGGAAGATGGATAACCGTGGGTGAGTATTTGCGGCAGCGCGGTGTGCCGTCACCGTGGCGATCACGCGTTCCTGTTGTGGTTCTGTCAGGGCAACAGGGTGTGCGCGTTCCGGATTGGTCGTCAACTGGAGAGGATATACGGCTGGAACCGGCGCCACCGGTGACGCCTCGTCAAAAATAACCGTATCATATAATGTCTGATAGTACAGCAATACACCATCCGCGGAGGAGCTTTTGAACCGGTCCATACGGAATATAATCGTCGCCGGATTGTTGATCGCGGCGTTCTATATTGTCATTCGCGGCGGCAGCGGCATGGTGTCACCCAGCCAGGCATCCCGTCAGATCGCCTACTCACGGCTGCTGGAGATGCTGGATGCCGAAACGGTGTTGAGCGGGTACTTCGAGAAAGATATCTTTACGCTGGAGACCCTCAGCGGCAAGACCCATACGGTGATCCTGCCGGATGTTCCGGATGCACGTGCGGAATTGATCAAGCGGTTAGAGAAACAGCGGGTCACGTTTGAGTTTCGCAGATCGCCTTGGAGCGACATGCTGCAGAGCATTTTACCCATGTTGCTGCCGATGGCGGTCATCATCTTGTTCTGGGTGTTCCTGCTTCGGCAGATGCAGTCGGGCAACAGCCAAGCCATGGCTTTTGGGCGAAGCAAGGCGCGGCGGGCCGGTGACGGCGTGCCGAAGGTGACCTTCGCTGACGTGGCCGGGGTGGATGAAGCCAAGCAGGAACTGGAAGAGATTGTTGACTTCTTGAAAGCGCCGAAAAAGTACTCCGCGTTGGGTGCCAAGATCCCGCGCGGTGTGCTCTTGCTGGGGCCTCCTGGTTGCGGCAAGACGCTGCTGGCGCGTGCGGTAGCGGGGGAGGCCGGTGTTCCGTTCTTCCATATCAGCGGTTCCGACTTTGTGGAGATGTTCGTAGGTGTCGGC
>CAZHSN010000026.1:0-28622 GCA_964535125.1 uncultured bacterium | reverse complement strand
CACGCTCCCGTGAGCTTGGAACCGCCATCCGACAGCGCACTCCACGAACACCCTTCGATCCATGGACCATGCCGATCGTTTCCGGTGACCCAGCCGACAGCGCCGGGAAACGGTCCCGGTCCCTCGCCGCGGATGCCGAGGAACTTCATATGGCTGTTACCGCCGCCCATGAACAGAGACCCTTCCGTGTGCCCTGGTCCGATTTGGCTGAAGGTCACATCATCGCACTGCCGCACCCATGTTTGTGGCCATCGGCGGTAGACGACCAGTACCTGATCACCCGGTCGAAACTGGGCGGCAGCCGGTCGTTCCGCTGCCTCGCGCACCACAAAACGTCTGCGCTTGTCCCCCAGATTCACGGTCGCGCCGGGCAGCAGGTACACATGCCCGGGACGGTCCGGATGGGTCCTTCGCGTGTCAGACGGATTCACGGCATAGAGAAACATCTGATTAACTTGTCTGGGATACTCAACACCATCAAATCCCGATGTGATTTCGACGTCCAGGTGCACTCCATCCGGGTCAACCTGCAGGACAGGGCCGAACGAATACGGGATCGGATGGTGATACAGCGTAAAGTTGGTGAACCAGATCCGTTGGCACCGGTGCAGGTCTGCCAACTGAGAGGACGGATCCATCAAGTGCAGCGAAGCACCACCGCCATCCACCACGATGTCCGAAGCGCCTGACCATCGGAAGACCGCCTGTTCAAAACCGGGATCCAACCGGTGATCGCCGCGGTCAAACACGATCAGTGCTGACTCTGCCTCCGACGCTCTCTTTCCGATGTCCCGCAGTTGATCCATGCTGACACCGCGCGGTACCCGCAGCCGTAGCCGAGGCGTTTCCACTCGACACCGGACGGCAGGCGACCATCGGCCCATCTGCCCTGAATCCGTCTCGGCGCGCACCCGCCAGTAGTAGGCGCCGGGTCGCAGAGGTGTCGCCGGCACATACCATTGCACGACGGCATGCACCGCATCCTGATCGGCGATGTGCAAAAAGCTGGAATCATGGGCGATCTGGATCCGGTACCGATCCGCGCCCTCGACCGGCGTCCACGATCCATGCGGATGGCCCATCACCGTTCGGGAGTCACGAGCAGGCGCTCTCAACTCCGGCTCCGAAAGCACAGTCAGTGCGAGTATGAGCAGGATCGAGAGCAGCAGAAGGGAGAACAACAGCATGAAGAGGCCTCCGCGGATTGACGCTAGACCACATAGGATACGCCTGCGCCGTACAGGATACCTTCCGTATGACGGGCGGGAGTAGGATGCAGATAGGCATCATGCCCCCCCACCGGTGGTATACTCTAGTATCTCCCCTTGCCAAAATAGTTGGCATATGAAGGTTCGTTCGTCCGTCAAACCAGGCATCCTGTTCAGGAGGCAGACATGCGCACACACATCATCGGTTTTTGCGTGATCGTCGGCTTGATCGTCGTCGGCGGATGTGCACGGCAACAAACGGTCCATACTCCCGATGGCAAGGTGAAGGTCACCGACAAGGCCGGTAAAGGGCAGTCGGTGGAAGTGGAGACCGACACCGGCTCCGTCAAGATGAGCACCGAGAAACGGTCCATTACCGAGGCGGAGTTGGGCCTGCCTGTGTACCCCGGCGCTGTCGTCGACGCTACCAGCGAATACGAGAGCCATGAAGAGGGTGAGCAGAGCGGGACACATGTCATCCTCAGCACCAAGGACAGCTTCGACAAGGTATACGCGTTCTACAAGGCCAACCTGAAGAACGTCACCCAGCAGGTAAAGCAGACCATGGGCGACAACCAGGTGGCCATGTTCGGCACAAAACGGGCCGATGGCGCGCCCATCAGCCTGACTATCACTACAGACAATGAGGAACAGCTGACGCGGATCCAAGTGATGCAGGTCGGCGAAGCGCCCTGAGTCACCTAGACAATACGCTGATCAGATTGCATTGGGCCGGTGTGTGCGGTTCCACACATCGGCCCATTGGGCTCCTCTGGCTGGCCTGGGCAGCAGATCGATGTCCAGCGTGAGCAACGCTTCGGCATCGCCTCCGTACGGTCCCTGGCAGGCGACGTGACCATCGGGATCGACTGCCATTGAGCAGCCGATACACCGATGGCCCGTCCACGGTCCTTCTGTTATCTCTCCCACACAGCTGACCCCCACGATCCAAACCCCGAACTGCCGACATACAACTCCATAGACATCACGCCACAAGCTACCATATGGATCAGCGGTGTTGTCGTGATCCAGTGTCACGGCCCAGGCGCAGGGCGACAGTATCATATCGGCCCCCATATACCCCAGTGTTTGGCTGATTGCTTGCTGGTGAGCAAAGCCGTCCGCGCAGATCATCAATCCCAGCACACCGACATCGGTATGCGCCACGCCCAACCGGTCGCCCTGAGCGTAGAACGCCTGTCCGATCTCCAGTTCGTTCAACTTACGATGTAGTAGCACGAGTTCCCCGTGCCGATCGATGATCACCGCGCTGTTGTAGACGCGCCCGCCACTCCGCTCGGTCAATCCGGCGCAGACGATCAAACGATGCCGGGCTGCGGCGTCGGCGAGTGTTCGATAGGTCGAACCACCGGGTATCGGTTCCGCCAGATGCAGGCCGGAGGGATGCGTCCACCCGGTGTCCAGCGCCTCCGGAAGCAGCACCACCTGGCATCCTGCGGCTGCTGCGTCCCGTATCATCCGGCATGCGATACCCAGGTTAAGATTGACCGCTCCACCGGTCACTGACATTTGCGCCATCGCCAGTTTGAAACTCATCAATGTCCTCCCGCGCGCCGGGTAAAGGCAGGGGCAAGCTCGCGTTGGCAGCCGCTTTCCCATGATGCGTCAATTATCTGCACAGCCGCTGCGTCCGCACGTGCTGCCATACACAGGCCTGTACCAACAGGCATTGGTACACTGTTTACGTGCCAGGACCCTTCCACCCAATCAAATGCGTTTGATATGACCCGTCACACAAGACCGATATCTCCATGGCCAGTCACAGCCAGAACACCCATGATCTGGGCAGTACTGGCGTGCATGTTGGGCGCCTGGGCAGGTCTGTTGATCTGGAACGGTACAGAGCGCCACTGGAGCTTCGCCACGGTACACGCCCGGGTCACACCCGGATGGGGCGGCTGGACGCATATCATTCTGCCTCCCGCTGGCGCACTGCACGCCCAAACGCACAGGGCGCCTCTGACGCTGACACTCCGAGTCGAAAACCTGTACCTGAAAGAGACCGCGGAATGGCTGACCCGGCACACCACACCCAGCAAGGCCGGCCACAGCCTGATGACGGCCTTGCGGCAGTTAATCCTTATCCTGTTATTGGGAACCCTGGTGTCAGCATGTATCGGCGCATGCGTCACCGCAGTGTTGATCCGCGCCACATGGCGCCAGAGCCTCGCGGGAGTGTCTGCGGGGATCCTGAGTGTGGCTCTGCCTGCAGGCCTGACTGCGTTCACCTATCGCACCGAGGCGCTCACCGCGCCGACACTGTCCGGTGAACTGGCGCGCACAGCGAACCTGGCGTCACTGGTGCAGACCGGATATCGCCATGCCGTCACGCAACTGCCCACCGTATCGCGACAGACCGCCGAGCTGGTGCAACAGTTGGAGGCCGCATCGGCTGCGACGCCAGACGAGAACTCGCCTGAACGACCTATATTGGTAATCAGCGACTTGCATAATAACCCGCTGGCTGCCCGGGCGGCCATCCGTTTGGCGCGAGCACACCATGCCCGACTGGTGCTGGTATGCGGCGATATCAGCGACTACGGGCATCCGCTGGAAGGCGAGCTGTTATCCGTGTGGCGCCAGTTTCATGTACCGGTGCTGGTGGTACTGGGCAACCATGACTCACGCAGCATCGGTCGAACCCTGGAAGGCATTCCCGGGGTCACCGTATTGGACAACGGTCAGGTACGGCGCGCCGCCGGACTGCAGGTGATGGGTTACGCGGATCCAGCCTCGCGCAGGGAGACCTTGGGCAGCGTCGACCCCTCCCCACGCGATCTGGACGTCCTGACGGCGCGAATCCGCCGGACACTCCAACGCAGATCCGTCAAACCCGATGTGGTTATGGTGCACAACTTTCGGGTCGCCGCGCGACTGACTGGCTACGCCCCGCTGATCGTTACCGGGCACTCGCATACTGCATCGGTAGTCCAGACCAAGGGCAGCATCATCGTCAATCCGGGGTCGACCGGCGCTGCCGGCTTGCGATACCTGACGGCCACGACACCGCAGCCGCACTCGGCAGCGGTGATGCGGTTCGCCGCAGCGGATGGCCGTCCGACGCTGGTCTCCACCGATCTGGTGAAGTTGTACCAACCATCCGGTGACTTCGAGATCCGCCGTCAGCATGTACGCCGGCCTCAGGTACAGGCGCAAAGCCAACCGGAAGCTCAGCGCACCCGGTAGATCAGCGTCCTGTCATACTGCAGTGATGCACTGCCCACCCAATTCACCCGCGCCTCATAGGATGCCAACGCGTCCGGGTTGGTGAACGCCATGACGACAGACCGCCACCGGTTCAACGGCAGTTCGTCAACAGTCACCGTACGCTGCGCGCCTCCGATCGGCCGACCGGCTGAACTGACATCAACCACGACAACGTCTCCGAGCCCGTCGCCGATGCGCCGCATCCGGAACACCGCGACATAGCGGCCAGACGGTAGCACACCGTAAGGACCAAACGTCAGGTAACCCGCTGGATCGGCGTCAGAAGTCACCTGCCACACCGGCATCGACTCTTCGGTCTCCCCGCGCGAACCGGTCAGATGGGATTGCCGGTCGATGTCCAGGTCGGCATGAAGCGTCATCAGGTCGGAGGCAGGCAGACGATCACCGAGGAGTTCCTCGGGGGGAATCGCCACGATCCGCGCATCGGCAGTCCGATAATCACGTCTCGTACGAGCGGTCACGCTCAACGGTTTCCCCTGAGACTCGCCCGAGACCACCACGGTGAGTTCTTCATCCGGTCTCAGTAATGACCGTGCCGGTTCCACCGTTCCATGCAACACACCAGCGACCGATACATCGACCTGCAAGGGACGTATACTGATGTTCTGTATTACCGCCGTAGTGCGAAAGCGCCCCGCATGCAGGCTGGCTACCGACGCGGGAACATCAAGCCAGATCTCTTTCCCGGCATGGACCTGGTTGTAATGCCTTCGGAACAGATCGAAGAACGTGTACAGGTCCACCACCTCGAACGGCTCCTCCGGATGCTGCCTGGCCAGCAGTTCGACCGCGGCCTTCACCTGCGATGGAGAGACCCATACACAGCGGAAGTTGTAAAACCCCGGCTCGTCGCGCTTGCGCCGCCGGATACCATCGTAGAAAGCAGACGCCGCCGCCTCGGCGGAGTTCGGGTCAGCGCCCAGCAGGTTTACGATGGGCATCCACTTCCAGACATGTGGTCGGGGCGGCTTGCCGCCGCCACCGTGCATGTCCGACACAATCGTCGCATACCCGTCGGGGGAAAACCGCACGAAGGCGTCCTTGACGGCCGGAGTCGGCTGGTCCCAGTCCAGCACCATCCCCGAGATCGACATACCGGTTTTGCGATAGTAGTACTGGTTGTGCCTGACGAATAGCGGCAGGTAACGTGGTTGGATCCGGTTAGGGTTCATATACCCGGCCGCACTGGCATCGGCCACAAAAAAGTCGCGCGGCGTCGCGGTCTGGTAGAGATACGCGATCACGTCAGGATATGCGTCGGTCAGGTTGGGATTCACGCCCCAGTTGAGCGGCAACTCCCCCCGGACCGGGTCATCCCAGAAATCCGGTAAAAAGTGGTATAGCGGAAAGGTGGAGTCGTAGTCGGCCATTAACACCGCGATGTAGGCTTTGTTTTCGAGCTCCCGGCGTGCTGGACGTTGCTGACTCAGCGGCTTCTGCGGCGCATGACTGTGGAAAGACTGGTTATAGCTGAACTCGGTAGCGGTGTTCTGATAACAGTTATACGGACTGATCAGGTGTACGGTTTCCCATTCCGTGGGGACCGGATCGTGATTGCTGGGGTTTCCGGGCATGTTGGCGTACTTGTGGAAGCTGAAGAAGCCTCCCACCTCGGTCATGTGCCGGCCTGCGGACTGACGCAGCGTTGCCTCGAGCATCAGCTTATAAGTGGCCAGATCGGTGCCCAGCGGTTGGTCGCGATCGTCTGCCGGAGTCTCGTCACCCCATGGCGACAAGTCATACGTAAACGCACGGTTTCGGACCGCCCAGTCGCGCAGGATGAGATAGGCAATCTGACCCGCCGGACGATCGAAGAACGAATCGGTGTACAGACACAGCATCCGCGATGAACAGCGGCCGGTGTCCAGGTACTCGCGTATCGCCCAGCGATAGGCGTCGTTCTTACGGCTGCCGGTCTCTTTACCCGTGAACCGTCCCCGGAGATCCTGGATGATCGGCAGCCTCCAGCGCGGCTGCACCCGTTCGGCCATGGTCGGACTGAGCACCACGGCGTCCTCCACCCCGGCGATCGTTGTGGCCACATTCAGAGTGGCTGGCACCTCCGGATCCCAGATAACCGCTCCGCGCAGTATGGGCCTGGCCAGGTTGAACACGGCCTGCAGTCCGGTGATTGTACGCCTTTCGACGCCGTGCAGCCACCGCCCGCGTTGGCTCAGCCTCTCCAGCCAATACTCGGGACGCCTGTACTCCACGTTGGTGATGTACAGCCGCGGACCGTCACGGTTGATCAGCCCCTGGAGCGTCGCCAGTGCGACCACTTCATCATAGTCATCAGGACCCGATAACGGACGCGTAATGGGGTACTGGTAAAACACAAACAGACTCCTTTGGAAGGACGCAGCGCCGGCGTGCGTCCTTCCGGAGCCGCGGCGCGTTATGGTGTCACTGTCAGTGTAAAGGTATGGACCACTCGACGCCCACCGGGCGTAACAAGCATGATGCGGGCGGTACCGGTAAACGGCTTATCGCCGCGAAACCGCGCCATGTAGACCTCTTGGCCATTCCAGTTCCGCGGATTCGCCCAAGACTGTTGCTCCATGGCGACGGCAGTGTCCGCACGGCCATTGCTGGTATCCGTCAACTCCAGTTCCACGGAGAATTTGCCGATGGTACGCAGTTCGGATGATGCAGTTGTGAACGCAAACACAGTGAACGTCCCGCCGCACTTGATCAGCGCTTCATTCACTGCCCAAGTCGCACCGAATGTGTTCGGGCGTACGATTAACGGCTTGACCTCACCCTTGCGGCTCTGAGCAATCTGCTGCTGTTGCGCCAACAGGCTGTTGACAGGGCCTTTAGCGCTGGGATGTACGTCGCTGCCGTTGACGAGTGCGAACCCTGCGCCGCCTGTGGCGCTGTTATGTGCCCAAGTCGCGGGATCGGAGTCAACGATGGTGTAGGTACCGGCGGGGAAGACAGCATTGGGGGTCACAGTCCAGTAATACCGACTGGTTATAGCCGCCTTCCACACCCCTAACAGACGCCCTTGGGAGTCGACGATGCTGATCTCACCGGGTTGAGATCCCCGGCCGTTGTTATAGTGATACGTCCGGATTAAGGAGACATGCTTCGGCTCGCTCAGTGTGAATACCGGCTTTCGTCCCGGGTTATTCTGCACCGCATTGGGGTTCTCGTTGATGAACAGGTTCTTGACTTCATTAGTCTGTGCGGCGACCGACGAGCCGAGTGCCCATAAAACGGATAGAATGGGCAGGAATGACAAGATTCGGCAATCACACATAACGTCCTCCCTGTGGATGTGTGGCCAGACGGCATATGAGGGAGTTCATCAACCGGTGTCTGTGCGTGACGCCGATATCATGTCGCATTGCCGTATGGACTGCTCTCAGCATACCATGTAGCTAGGACCTTATGTGCTCGGTGTTCCCTGCAATCACGTTGCGGTCTCTCAGGAGGTCTACCATGCAGGACAGGACCGTCGCGGCCAAATATGGCCCGCACGACATCCGGTTCACCAGTGAGCGGACGTGGGATCGGCCGCTGCGCGATGTCGAACTCACGGTGACCTTCACTGCGCCATCCGGCAAGCGAACATCACGCCCGGCGTTCTGGGATGGCGGAACCACATGGAAGGCGCGCTTCAGCCCGGATGAAGTCGGCCGGTGGCGTTGGGAGAGTTCCTGCTCCGTAAGCACCGACCGGGGGCTTCATGCCCGCCGCGGACAGTTCACATGCACCGCATCCACGAGCCTGCCGGAGCCGCTGCGGCATGGTCCCATCAAGCGCTCTGCAGACGGCCGCTATCTGGTACACGCCGACGGCACACCGTTTTTCTGGATGGCCGATACCGCCTGGAACGGCGCATTGAAGTCGCACACTGATGACTGGCAGCAGTATCTGCGCACGCGCCGTGAGCAGGGATTCACGGTGATCCAGTGTGTCGCCACACACTGGCGCGCCTACAACACGGAGCAGGCTTGCACAACGTATCCGGATGGCATCGAGCCGAACGTCGCCCTGTTCCAGCGGCTGGATAGTCGCCTGCAGGCAATCAACAAAGCCGGATTGATCGCTGCTCCGGTGCTGCTCTGGGCCATGCATCCTGCGGATCCCGGGTTAACACTGAGTGACGCGGAAGCGCTGCGGTTGACACGCTACATGGTGGCGCGCTGGGGCGCATGGAATGTCGTCTGGTTCCTGGCTGGCGACGGCAACTACGGCGGTCCGCGCGCCGAGCGATGGCGTACACTGGGACGAGCCGCACTGACCGACTGCGATCGCGCAGCGACGATGCATCCCGGCGGCGGACAATGGATCACCGAAGAGTTTCGGAACGAGCCCTGGTACACCTTTGCCGGGTATCAAAGCGGACACAGCGACAGTGAGGCCACCCAGCGATGGCTGGTGTCAGGGCCGCCGGCCAACGGCTGGAAAGGCGAACCGCGTTTGCCGGTCATCAATCTGGAACCGTGTTACGAAGCCATCGGCGCACGCCCCATCCCCGCCTACCCGGTACGTAAGGCGTTATACCGCAGCCTGTTGAACGCCCCCACCGCCGGGGTGAGCTATGGACACCACGGCATCTGGCCATGGACGGAAACACCAGAGGTACCGTTGAACCATCCCGGTTCCGGAGTATCGATCCGTTGGAGCGATGCCTTGCGCGCAGAGGGCGCAACGAATGTGCAGCATTTGAGCTGGTTTTTCCGCAGCATCCGATGGTGGACTCTCGATCCGGACAGGTCACTGCTCATCGAGCCGTCAGATCTGCCGAGTCAGTTTATCTCCGCTTCGCGCAGCCAGGCGGGTGATCTGGCTGTGATCTACATGCCCTCAGGCGGTGAACTCCGCCTGGATACGAAACAGCTCAAACGTAACGCTGCAGTGGAATGGCTCAATCCGCGCACGGGTGCGAGAACGCGTGCAGGGCGCGTGACGGGAACCAGCCTGGCGCTCACCGCGCCGGACGCAGACGACTGGGTGCTCTGTATACGCGCCTGACCATCGCCGCATGCCAGGCTAGTCCGTAAGGCCTGCAGGCCAGTTTGAAGGCACGCACCATGAGGCGGCATCTGCATCTGATCTGAGGTCCAGGACGACACAGGAGGTACATGAATGGCTGATCAGACTCATAACCGCGCGTCCCGTGAAAGACTGACGCTGCGCAGCGTGGTGCTGAGTCTGGTACTGATGCCGTTCCTGAGCTATTGGCTGGTACAGGTTGAATATGTACACTGCACGCTGCACCCCACGCTGATCTCGCTGTTTGCCACCTCGGTATTCGCGCTGACGTTGCTGGTGACCCTCAATCTCTTCCTGAACCGATGGTGGCCGGATCGTGCGTTCAGTCAGTATGAACTGCTGGTTGTGTACGCGATGCTCAATATCGGCAGTGTGATGGTGAGTCACCACATGCTGCAGGTGTTGATCTCGTCGCTGCCGTATCCCGCTCATTTTGCCACCAGTGTCAACCGCTGGGGTCCGCTGTTTGCGGATCGATTGCCGGCATGGCTGACAGTGCGCGATGAAGCTGCGTTGACCGCGTTCTACCGCGGCGGGAACCTGTATGACCCTTCGGTGTTCATTCACTGGATCATGCCGTTGACAGTCTGGGCGTTGTTCATCCTGGTGCTGTTCGGCATGTTCCTCTGTCTGAACGTTCTGCTGCGGAAGCAATGGTCCGAAAAGGAAAAGCTGAGTTACCCGTTGATCATCCTGCCTGTCGAACTGACCCGCCCCGGGGCTCCACTCTTCCTTAATCGCCTGTTCTGGCTGGGTATTGTGCTGGCCGCCAGTATCGACATCGTAAATGGCCTGCACCAATACCTGCCTGCACTGCCTGAAATCCCTATCAAGAATCACCTGCACGGCGCGACCGCCGGGTGGACCCGGCCGTGGAACGCGCTGGGCTGGATACCGATCACCGTGTATCCATTCGCGATCGGTTTGGGCATGCTGCTGCCGCTGGATGTGCTGTTTTCCTGCTGGTTCTTTTTCTGGGTGTGGAAGCTGCAGTTCGTGGCGGCTGCAGCGCTTGGCTGGGATACGGTCCCCAACATGCCCTTCGTCAACCAGCAGTCGTTAGGCGCGTATATCGGCATCGGCGTCTTCGCGATTGCGGCATCGAGGCGACACCTGATGGCTGTTTGTCGCCATTGCAGATCACCCCAGCCAGAAATCGATGACTCCGACGAACCCGTCAGTTACCGAACCGCAGTGCTGATGCTGATGTTGGGCGCGCTCGCGCTGTGCGTGTTTGCCTGGCTGATTGGCATGTCACTGTGGCTGACGCTGGCGTTTTTTGGCATCTTCTTCACCATCAGCATCGCCATCACCCGAATGCGCGCTGAGATGGGAATGCCCGCACACGACCTGCAGGGCGCCGGCCCGGATGCGATCATTCCCGGCATGGCAGGATCGCGTGCGCTGGGTGTCGACAACAGCTTGGGGCTTACGATGCTGCAATGGTTCAACCGCGGCTATCAGTCGCACGCGATGCCATTCCAACTAGAGAGCCTGCGCATGGCTCACGACTCAACGGCGCAGCGCCGCGGCATGTTTACCGCGCTTTGGATCGCCGCAGTCGCCGGCATACTGGCAGGCGCTTGGGCGCTTCTGCATACGATCTACGGATTGGGCGGTGCGACATCACGGTTCGCTCCGCCCGTCTGTGCGCTTCACCTCGGCAGCGAACCCTGGAATCGCATGGGCGTCTGGGCGTCGGCGCCCTCCGAGCCCTCGCTGCATCAGAGTTTGGCGGTCAGTGCCGGATTTCTGGTCACCATCGCCCTCCAGGCGCTCCGGATGCAGTTCACGGGGTTCCCGCTGCATCCTGTCGGGTACGCCGTCTCCGGCAGCTGGTCGATGCACATCCTGTGGGCGCCCATGCTCGTCGCGTGGATCATCAAACTTCCGCTGCTGCATTTCGGCGGTCTCAAAACCTACCGTAAAGTCGCGCCCTTCTTTCTTGGATTGATCGTGGCCGAGTGCGTGATCGGATCCGGTTGGACACTGATCAGCGCCGTCTTCGGCATACCCACCTACCGGTTCTTTCCTTGATCATCGGGATGACTCTGGAGCGTACGGAGGGGCAGCCAACGCGGACAGGACCAGTTCGGCGATGCGCTTCGCCTCGGCAATAGGCCCTGCATTGGGGTTGCCGCGTTCCCATACCCGGATGCTTGCGAATACGTTCGCCCGTCGAAACACCATGACGTGGCAGTTTTCGCCAGCATCGCGGTACTGCATCTGAACCGCATCGTCCGCACCGGTCAGTGCCAGCTTCACCGGCTTCAGCGTCGCCACCGTCTTGTTGTACTGCTCCATGCAGTCAACCACCGGCGACTGATGCAATGACCACGGATGAATGTACAGGTTCACCTCAGCCCGAAGCACTGACGCGCCGCGCTTCCAATGGTATATAGCATTGGCGCCGCGCGGTGCGTTAACAGGCTGGTAGCCGGCCTCCCAGGGATATTTGCCACTATCGGCATCGACGCTCGCCCCGGCGGCAATCTCATTGGGTTTTGGCCAGTACGGCACGTGGTTCGGCGTATAGAACCCCAAAAAGCCGCTGCCGGACCTGATGGCGTGCCCCCGACACCAGTCAGCCCATTCGGACAGTTGCTGCCGGGTCAGCTCTTGGGCGACTTGCGGACGCTGGTTCAACAACGCCAGGACCCGCGACTCGAACTCCGCGCCGTTCAGCCAGCCGTTATCCGCCGTGAAGCTGGTCCACTGCCAGTCCTGGCTCCAGGGCGGTGAGTACTGGCTGGAACGCGGTTTTTTGATGGCCACACGCAGTACCACACGGTTCAATGTCCAAAGCGGCCCCGAAACCGCCAGACACTCGTTGTCGCGAAAGTCGTCGTCGCTGTTGCCCCGCCTGGCGGCAAGGATTTCGCGTGTATAGCGCAGCGGCGATCCCCGATATCCCGCATCGCCGATCGCCAACGGCTGCGTTAACCGGTCACGGAAACGGGGATCGGCGCTGCCCCCATCCGGGTCGCTGCTGGCGCCGCCCGGCTCACGCGCACGTTGCGCCTTGTTCCGAGCCAGATCCAGAGACGCGGGAAACACGCCGAGTTTGCTCATCGGGGTGTTGGCCGTTTCGACCGTTTCATGCAGTCCCATATCCGAGAACACCTCATACCAGGCGACCCAGGGGTACTCCACGACCGGCAGCGAATCGGCTTTGCTCTTGTCAAAGAAGCCGTCCTTGTCCTCTTTGCGGCGTAATACGCCCGATCCGGCAGGTTTGTAATAGCCGCTGATCAATGACTCCGCGCTCATCCCATCCGACTTCGTGTCCTTGGGGCGCTGTTTGAACCCGTACCAATCCGACTCCCGGCGCGATTCGATCGACCGCAGTTTTTGGATGAGCGGTTCCGGCAGATTCGGCAGATCGCGCGAAATGCTCCACGATGGATGCAGCGCATACAGGATCTCTGCCAGCGTCCCCACGCCGGCATACGGACTACGCGGCTGCAGTTCGATACGAACACTGCCGCGGGCCACATCCCGATTCTGACGCCGCACAACCGCCTGCACGGTATACACACCGTCTTTGGCGTACACATGCTGCGATGAGGGTGTGCGTGACTCGCCGTCTGCCCCGTCGCCATACCGCCAGCGCACCAGGTCGTCAGGTTGCAGTGTGTAACCCAGCGTGAACAACACCGGACCGCTTGGATCTGCGCCATCGCGGCTCCAGTCAATCTGTACGTCGGCCACACCATCCGGTGACTGCGAACCCGGCGTCTCTGGTAATGTCTTGTCCGCACTGACCCGTGTTCTACCGGTCGCCAGCAACACATCACGCGATGCATTCAACACCCGTACAGTCAGCGTATACGCGCCTGCAGTCTCATACCCATGCTGCGCCCGGTAGGCTTCAGGAGACCGGTCCGACTCTGACGCGACCACTGATGTACCATCACCCCAGTCCCACTCCACGCAGAGCGGCTCGGTGTAATTGGTTGCCTGGATCGAACCTTCATAGCCGCCGTCAGAGCGCTTCGATACCCGGACGGGACAGACCGCGACCGGTGCGGACTGGATCAGGATCCCACCCGCGTCCAGCCCCGTCACCAGCGACAGACCGCCCGGATCAGAGCCCTCTCCCGCGGGAAAGATGATGTCTTCAGGAAGCGACAGTGTGAACTCACTGACCGTCTCGTCCTGCAACCGCACCCAGTACGAACGCGCGCCTCTCCGCTTGTCCCCCTCAGGCAGCACCGGCTCCTCGGGCTGCACCGACTGCACGTCCGCTTTGCCGCCGGCCGGTACCGGCTTACCCTCTTTGGTTGATGGCTTGGAACTCCCCAACTGGTCTTTAGCCTTCTGAACCTCTTTGTTGATCTCGTCCTCGGCCTTCTTCTTCAGGCCACCCAGCAAATCACCCAGTTGAACGCTGGCGAACAGAGTCGCGCCGGTCAGATATGGGTGGCGAGCCTGGGGGGCCGAGCCACTCCAGACCAACAGCAGTGCCGAGTTCTGACTGCTGATCATCCGCGAACACGGAGCCGGCCGATATGCGCCTTCTTCGGTGCGTTCGTACTGGATGACACGACATCGCACCGTTCTGCGCTGCAGATCCATATCGATCACCCGTATGCCGTACCGGGGGATGAACAGATCCAGCAGTTTGACGTTCGCCTCCAGCGCCGCCGGGGCGAGCCGTCTGGCCTGTTCCGACTCAAAGATGCCATACCGGCCGTCTTCGCGCCGCGTGAGTTCGGTGAAGCCGTTAGCGCTGTCGCAGAACCCCCAACCCTTAGCGGCGTTTGCCGGTGATGAGTCCGGACGCCAGGTGTACTGTTCCAGTTTGGGCGACGGATAGTCGGGTTGCCCGTTCAGGCTGTGTATCGCTTGACCCGTAACGTGATCGATACCGGAAATCGTGTCTTGCGAGAATGACGTCTCGTTGGTGTATACCGCCAAGTCTTGAAACAGCGTTCCAAACGTCTTCGCTTTGCGCACCAACTCCACTACGGCCGGTTCTGGAGTACCCGCCGCGTATGTACGCATCGCTGCGGAGGTCATGAACGCCTCATACGGGTCGGCTTTGAGGTTCAGCAGTTTCTCAGAGCGGGCCGAAGTTTTACCCGGATGAGAGTCATTGCGTACGTGCGCCGGAACGGTCATGTCCGCCAGCAGATGCATGCATTCACCCAGTGACCGCCAACTGAAACCATACGCAGCCCGCCGTTGATCCGCCGTTTCGCTGTTTTTGTTAAGGCGGTCGATACCGGCCTTCCAGGAATACGGGGACTCTGTCAACGCCCAGCGTTTCGCATCCATCTTCGGGTTGACGGCAGTGGCTTCGCTCAACCACTCCGCAGGCGCCAGACGGTTCAAGTCATCGGTCAGATAGGCCACATGCGCACCACCGGCGGCATTGTCGACCGCCAGCATGCAGGGATCATAGAAGTGCCGCAAGGACATGAATATTTCGGGTTCGTCAGCCGAGTACCCGCCCTCGAACACCCACCAGGCGAAGGGTTTCCGCACCACAACCTCATCCACGTTGAACTGGCCTGCGGCCGCGACCGTCAGTCCTTCGGCAAGAAACGCGTCCGGGGCCACATCATGGATCCCGTAGGCGGCAGGCGACGCCTCGAAGTCATAATAGCGCAGCACGGGATCTTTGCTGGCCACATCACGAATGAACCGACGCAAAGCCAGACGGTTCAGTGTGCTGTGCGGTCCTGCCTGCACCCCTGGACCTTTGGCGGGTTCTGTGTCATTGCCGTATGTATGGCCTGCATGAGGCCACCATATCAGGCACCAGGCGATGGCTAACCCAAGGGCCAACAACGGGAAGCGTCTGCTCATTGCGGTCTCCCTTCCGGGATGGCGCCGGTCTGTCCGTACGAACTGTCCGTGATAGCTCCGACGTCAATGGCGGTTAACGGATACTCTACTGTACCACTGAGTGCGGCGGATGTACACCGGTATATTCCGCCATTTGCGCAGACGGTATCGGATACAATCCCATTGTCTGACACCACACCCATTGAGGTCCCGATATGAACAGTTCCCCATATGATGAGTTCCGATCGCCGGGAAACGCCTGGCGCGGCAAACCGTTCTGGTCTTGGAACGGTCTACTGGACAAAGATGAACTGATCCGTCAAATCCATGTCTTGCGCGACATGGGTATGGGCGGGTACTTCATGCACTCCCGAACCGGCCTGGCTACCGAGTACCTGGGCCAGGAGTGGTTCGATCTCATCAACGCCTGCGCCGATGAGGGCGCCCGTCTGGGCATGGAGTCGTGGCTGTACGATGAAGACCGCTGGCCCAGCGGCACTGCGGGCGGCAGGGTGACCACGAACCCGGAGTACCGTCAGAAGTACCTGCGATGCCGTCCAACACCCGCCAATGAGTACCAGCCGGTGGACGGCATGATCGCCGCATTCGCCACCGACTTGCAGGGCTTTCAGTACTCACGAAGCCGCCGACTCCACGCCAACGAGCGCCCTGACCCAAACGACATGGTACTTGTCTTCACCGTGGAAGAGCAGTATCCCTCGAGCTTTTATAACGGACAGACCTATCTGGACGTGATCAACCGCGACGCAACCGAAGCGTTCTTGCAGTCGACCCACGCCAAGTACGTCGAGCAATGCGGCGAACGCCTGGGCGCATCCATCAAGGGGATATTTACCGATGAGCCACATCGCGGACCGGTAATGGACGGCTTCAGCCTGAGCAACCCCGATCGCGAGTGGCTGGTACCCTGGACCTACAAATTGTTCGACACGTTTAACGAGCGGTTCGGATATGATCTGGTAGAGCGACTCCCGGAGCTGTACCTCTGGAAGGACGGCCAGAAGGTCTCGCCGGTTAAGTGGCACTTCATCGAACTGCTGCAGCAGTTGTTTCTGGAGAACTGGGCCCAACCGCTGGATGAGTACTGCCGCGCCAACAGAATGGTGCTCACCGGACACATCCTGCACGAGGACACCCTCGCGGCACAGACATCCGTCAGCGGTTCTGTGATGCGTTATTACGAACACATGGAGTATCCGGGCGTTGATGTACTGACCGAAGGGAATCGCAACTTCTGGGTGGTCAAGCAACTCACCTCGGCCGCACGCCAACTGGGGCAGAAGTGGCTGCTGTCAGAGCTATACGGATGCACAGGATGGCAGATGCCTTTCGAAGGTCACAAGGCCGTGGGCGACTGGCAGGCGCTATTCGGCATCAATGTGCGCTGTCACCACCTCAGCTGGTACACCATGGAGGGCGAAGCCAAGCGCGACTTCCCCGCCAGCATCTTCCACCAATCCGCCTGGTACAAGGACTATCCTTATGTTGAGGAGTACTTCGCACGCTTCGGTATGATGATCAGCCGGGGCAAAGCGCTGTGCGACGTGTTGGTGGTTAATCCGGTGGAGAGTGTCTGGTGTCAGGTCTACCCGGGATGGGCGCACATGCTGGGGGCGCGTTCACCGGAAGTTCAAGAGTTGGAAAAGCAGTATCTAAACACCTTTCACACACTGCTTGGCTCGCAGATGGACTTCGACTACGGAGACGAAGAGATGCTGGGACGCCTGGGCGGAGTACAGGATGGCCAGTTGTCTCTGGGGCAGGCTGCCTACCGGGTCGCGGTCGTCAGCGGAATGACCACCATCCGCTCCACCACGCTGGACAAACTGGAGCAGTTCATAAACGCAGGCGGTACGGTGGTGTTCTGCGGAGAGCCTCCCGCCTATGTGGACGCACAGCCATCGGAGCGAGCCCGTGAACTGGCCGCACGCTGCGTGCAAACCGACATGGACGGGCTGGTAACCGCCTGCCTGCAGACTGCTCCCCTGTATGTGTCTGTAACCGATGCAGCCACAGGCAAGCCTTGCACCGACATCTTCTGTCAGAGCCGTCAAGACGGAGACGACCGGATTGTCATGCTGCTGAACGTTAACCGCACCGACTGGGTGCGCGGGGCCAGGGTACACATCGCTGGCAACGGAGTCGTGGAGGAATGGGACTGTGTAACCGGTGAACGGTTTACTGTGCTCGCGGAACCCCATGGCGACGCGATGGAGTTTGTCGTGGACTTTGCGCCATGCGGACAAAAGGCTTATGTGCTGCGCTCCATCAGCATCCCCGAAGTACCTGCACGTGCTGTTCTGCAGGAAACCGGCAATATGGAGCTGGCCGGTCCGTTCCAATACACACTGGATGAACCCAATGTGCTGGTTCTGGATACCGCTTCCTACAAGATCGATGACGGCGCCTGGCAACAGACCAAAGAGGTACTGCAGGTAGACCGCACCATTCGCGATGCGTTCGGCTTGCCGTATCGAGGCGGCGAGATGCTGCAGCCGTGGTTTACACGCCAACAGGGGGTGCCTGAACTCGGCACTGTTCAACTCTGCTATGAGTTCCACATCGACACGCTGCCTGACACGGACCTGGAACTGGCGCTGGAACGCCCCGACTTGTGGTCCGTAACAGTCAACGACACACAACTGGATCCTGCATCTCTGGGAATGTGGATCGATATCGCCTTCCATCGGCTGCGAGTGCCTCTTGCAGCACTCAAGCCCGGAGCGAACCGGATCCTGCTCAGTACACGTTTCACACAGCAGTCCAACATCGAAGCCGTATACTTGCTGGGTGATTTCGGCGTACGGGTTGATGGGGTGCGCCGCGCTATCACCCGCCTGCCGGAAACGCTTACAATAGGCGACTTCGCACCGCAGGGACTACCGTTCTACAGTGGATCGGTGCGGATCGGATTGCCGGCCATTCCGGCCGTAGAGACCCAACGGCGCTACCTGTGTGCGCCGCAGTGGTCAGCGGCCTGTCTCAAAGTAACCGCCCCCGGTCAACCGCCCGCATATATCGGCTGGCAACCGTACGAGACCGACATCACCGATCATCTGGCCACCGGTCAGGCCGAATTACACCTTGTGCTAACGCGGCGCAACACGTTTGGTCCGCTGCACCAGATCCCGCTCATCACCGCGGGGTATGGACCGGACAACTGGCTGTCCTTCCTGGCCGGTCCTCAAGCTTGGACCGACAGTTATCAGTTGATCCCCCAGGGACTGCTGGCGCCGGTCGCCATATCGACCCGCGCTTGATCCTGATCCGAGGGGACGCCAGCCGTGGCGTCCCCTTGGACCGCCTTGCGCGCCGGATCAACAGGCGTGGAGGAGAGTGTCTCATGCATCCGATCCGGTTCGTTACAGGCGCGCTGCTGCTGCCAGAGTTCCCGGGTATGAACAACCGCGGGGTGCTGACGGATCAACTGGTGGACGGGCATACCCATGTGGAAGCCTACCTCTTCTGGCGAACCTTGGAACCTCAGCAGGACACCTGGCGTTGGGACGCCGTAGACGAACACCTCGCCCTGATGTCCAGATACGGGCAACGGATGCTGCCGTTCCCCTGGTTGATGTATGCGCCTCAATGGTTTGCGGACAGCCCGCGGTATGTGCCGCTGCAGGAGATGCATACGGAACACACCGTGGATGTACTGTCGTTATGGGCCCCGGGCACATGGTGGGCATACGATCACTTTTATGCCCAACTCGCCAGACGGTACCGAAACGACATTGATGTCATCCTGGTCGCCTTGCCCTCATCCGACTACGGTGAGGCCGGGTACCCGATGGGAGCGTTCAACTTCGCCCCCGGTGTAGGCTTCGGCATGCTGTTTCCGCAAGACCCCCGGCATTGGCGTCACGGCATGTGGTGCGGAGACCCATACGCCCGCCGTGACTTCCTGCGAACGCTCCAGTCACAGTATCGAACTCTTCCTCGCTTAAACGCCGCCTGGAATGCCTCCTATACTGTCTGGGATGATGTAGCCATGCCCGCACCGGAGGCGCGTTACGACGCCCCCAGGGCATGGCTTGATCTGACCTGTTGGTATACCGAGAGCCAGGTTCGTGCGACGGCTCAGGCGCTGCGCATTGTCCGAAAGCACTTCCCTCGGGCCTATCTGGAGATCGCCCTGGGCAACGGTTGTGATCGGGTTGAATACGGCGTCGATCGCAGTCGGCTCTGCCGGGTGATCGCGGAGTTCGGGAACGCAGGAGTGCGCAGCACCCATGCTTCCAATAACCGCAATACCCAGCCCAATGCCTATTGGTTCTACCAGCGCATGGCCCCTGTCTGCCGCGCGTATGGCGGCGGTTTCGGCGTGGAGCCGCCGGGCGGTGACCTGACGTTGAGCGAGATGCGACGGCAGCTGTTCGAAGACAGCAGTGTCGGTCTGGACCTGATGTACACGTATTACCAGAACTGGCACGTGATGCCTCATCTGGCCCGCCAGTGGACGACAGCTTCTCAACTGCCGGCTCGCTCTCGCGTGTCTATAGCGATGCTGTTCCCTAATACCCAGATGGCCCTGGACATGTCGGAGTTTCCAAAAGGCCAGCTGGAGCTGTTCAACATGCTGCGTCCGTACACCGATATGGCTGTTGTTGATGAGCAGATGATCCGTTGGGGATTGCTAAGAAATATACGAGTTTTGATCAATACATCTGGTTCGGTGTTCCCCTCGGATTGCCTGCGCGCTCTCACTTCATGGATTGACCGAGGAGGCTTGTGGATCGATTGCACGAAAGGACTGATCAGGAACATCGAAGGAAAGATCTGGCCCACGCAAACAGAACCGGGTCAGTCGCAACGGAAAGTCGGCAAGGGACGTTTTCTGCGGCTGGACGCGGGTATGTCGGAACGGGAACACACGATCATACGCGATGTCATCCTGCAAGAACACTCGCGTAACGGGCCACTAGATGGCGTCAACCGCAAACAAGATGGAAAGTGGCGTACACAGTTCCCAACCGGCTGGTTGGCTTATGACCCGATCACTGGACGCACCCGATGGGAACAGGATCAGCCTGGCGACAGCCTATGAAGGTATACCCATACGCTGCGGTGAACCGACAGGCGAAGACCTGTGTGTTGCCGCGCGTGAGCGCTCCGACGCTGTGAACTGAGGAGGATGTCCATGCGGTTCTTGCTTCGCTTTTTTATCGGCGTGGGATGTGTGGTATGCATCACATCCGCGCATGCCGGCGTCGAATCCGCGCGCCGCGTCTCTGTTGGCTTGCCGGGATATGTGGAAACGTTGCCGTCGGGTGAGGCGGTTATGAACGGAACTGGGTTGCACATCGCGTTCGTATCGACCGCTCCGTTCGGCGGCGTCTTTCCGAATGGCGTTCCGCAACCATATGTGTATGACCAGGGAACGGGACGGGTAATCCGCATCCCGTTCGGATCCAACGTCAAGCTGACGCAAGCTTCTGACCAGATATCGACGGGATCCAGTTCCGCCGGGTATGTGGTCTTCCGATCACTGGACAGCACCATCGTGCCCAACGATACGAACGGCGTTGCGGACGTGTTCCACCACAACATCTACAGTCATGCCTCTCAGCGTGTCTCTGTGGATGCCGATGGTGTTGAGGCAAACGGACCCAGCGGCGCTCCATCCATTTCATCCGACGGCCGGTATGTGGTGTTTGAGACCGACGCCACCAACCTGGTTCCCGGCGACACCAACGGTGTGACTGACATCATACTGGCCGACATGCAAACCGGAGGCCGTCAGCGTATCTCGGTGGCGACTGACGGAACGCAGGCAAACGGAGCGTCCACCAAACCGCGGATTTCCGCCGAAGGCAACTTCGTGGTCTACCAGTCAATGGCGTCCAACCTGGTGCCAGGCGATACCAACGGGCAGTCAGATATCTTTCTATACAACATCGGCACGGGCGAAACCCGGCGCATCTCGGTCTCGGCTGCCGGACTGCAAGGAAACGGCTCATCAACCGATGCGTCGATCAGCCGAACCGGGCACTATGTAAGTTACACAACCACTTCCAGCAACATCGTGACGCCCGATACCAACACGGTGGCTGACATCATCTGGGTGGATACGCTGGGCGGTGATGTAAGGCGTGTCTCTCAGGATGTCGGGGGGCCTCAGGCCAATCGGGCCTGCGGTAACAGCTTCATCAGTCCCGACGGCCAGTTCGTCCAGTTCAGCACAAAGGCCACAACACTGGTGTACAACCCGTTTGAGGTGCGCATGTGCTTGCGGTTTTCAATCGCCGCCGGCCGGGTCACCGAGGTGTCGACCAACACCACGAAAGATGCACAAACCGCCGGCATATCGGTGGATGGGCGCCATTGTGCGTTCACCAGTGACCAAAACGGCCTGGTCCCCGATGATCAGAACGGCGTCAGCGACGTGTTTGTACTGGATACGCTGACCGGTATAGTGACGCTCTGTTCCCGTTCGCAAGGACCAGCGCAAGCGATAGCCAACTGCCTGCAACCTGCACTGACACCTGACGCTCAGCATGTGACATTTACCTCATCTGCGATGAACCTGCTGCACAACAACGGGCCACATCAGTCGATCTTCCATCATGACTATGCCACCGCTTCGTTATGGCTGATGCCTTGGGGTCTCGGAGGCAACACGCCCAATGGTTCCAGCCAATTCTCCCGTATCTCCGATGATGGAACCCAGATTGTATTCGAAAGCGCCGCTGACAACTTGGTCTCGGGCACATTGCCTGGTCTGAGCGGCATCTACCTGGTTACAGACAACAAGGGGATGTACTTGGTGTCTCATGCAGGCGCGGGAGTCGCGCCCAACGGCCACTCACGCCGACCGGACATCTCTCCAGAAGGGTCTGCGGTGGTCTTTGAGTCGGATGCAACGAACCTGGTGCCCAATGACAACAATGGTGTCACCGACATCTTCCTGGTTAAACAGGGTGTCACATCCCGTGTTTCCAAAACGCACGACGGACAGGAAGCGAATGCACCCAGCCGACGGCCTGTGGTCAGCGCGAATGGTGACTGGGTCTACTTCGAATCGGAGGCGTCACTCACACCTAACGATAACAACCGGCACAGTGATGTTTACCGAGTCTCACCGCAGTCGGGTCTTGTGCAACTGGTCTCCGTGACCCCGTTCGGGTTCGCAGGCAATGGTCACAGCACTGCGGTGGCCATTGATGATACCGGGCGGTTCGCGGCGTTCCGCTCGGAAGCCAATGACTTGACATCGGACGATCAAGACAACCAACCGGATTATTTCGTACGCGATATGGACACAGGCGTCACGACCTGCGTGCACGTCGCCACTGGCGGCAGGCATACCAGTCAGCCCTGCGGGGATGTCGTTCAGTTGAGCGCGGACGGCCGCTACGCCAGTTTCATTTCACCGGCATCCGACCTGGTGGCGCACGACACCAACGGGATGGCCGATGTGTTCGTGCATGACACCCATACGGGCCGCACCACCCGCGTCTCCGAGGCGGCCGGCGGTGGACAGGCGAACCTGGCCAGCCTGGACTGTACGGGGTTGAGCGCCAACGGGTATATCGCCTACTCCAGTCATGCCAACACCCTGATCCCCTTCGATACCAATGGATACGCCGATGTGTTCCAGTCCAAAGTCGCATGGGAGCCCACATGCGCATTGCTCTTGGGTATCGGCCGTCCGGGCTGGCTCGGGCCAGTCGCTGGCCTGCCGGTCGACATAAAGTGGCGCAAGTCGGGTACATCCCAGTGGACCACCCTGCGCCGTTATACTGCCGCTGATGGATCAATCTACGTCAGCGACTTCGAACGCACCACGATAGACATGGTAGTGATCCCGCGCAGTCACTGGCTCGCAGTGGCGCTAGACAACATGGCGCTGAACACCAGCAGCATCGCGGTGAACTTGATCCTGGTGAACGGTGATGCCGATTTGGATAACCAGATCACGATCTTCGACTATCTGGTGTTGGACGGCCGCTTTGGCACCAACGATCCCGCCGCCGACCTCGATGGCGACGGGTCGGTCACCCTGTTCGACTATCTGATCATCGACGCCACATTCGGCGCTCAGGGCGCGCCCTACTGAGCTTGACGGGGTTACTCGTCATCAATCTGTCAGGGCCATCCGGCATCACCGGATGGCCCTGACGTCATGTACCTGTTACTGAGGCAGTGTCGGATGCGCCAATCATCCGACAGGGTCACGGCCGAGGCGCTGCAGGCGCGTCTTCCTGACGTTCATCGCGCTCGGTACGGAACCCACTGCGAATGAGTGCAACAACCACTCTAGCGGCGCCGGCAAACAGTAAAATAACAGGGATCAACCTGTACTGGGAGTAGTAGTCATTGGCCTTGAATCGGATCTCCACAGACAACGAACCCAATGAGCGCACATCGAAGCCATGTCTGAGTGGATACACCCATGACACTAGCATATCGGAACCTATGATGCAGATAGCCAGTCCGATGATTGACACCACGGCACTCCACTTAGGAATGGCGAACGCCACCGCACAGATGAGAATGCCCATGAATATGTGATTAATGATCATTCCATCATTTACATCGGTTGGCCACAGAGCCATGCGGTAAATCACCTGAAATGCGATGCACAACAACACCACGTAAAACCACCGTTCGGATCTGGACGCCCCTGCGATACGCCTATCCATCATCTGCTCATCTACCTCTTCGCTTTCAGTGTCAATACCGCAGACTCAGCCGACTGACTTAACGGCCAAAACAGGCAACTGTAGTGTGGTGTCACCTCGTTGTGCTTTAGCAGGACATCTGCCAGACAGTGCATTCTGGAGTCATACACACGCACGCGCGTCGGAGCCGCCATCGGCATCATGTTCTCCATGATATGGCACAGATACGAACCCCTAAACACAAAACAGCCGCCGCTTATCGCGCTGTTAACTGTCATTCGCTGACGTTGATCCCATATACAGACCCATGTACCCGCGCGAATGAGCGCCGGGCGATCATCGACTACACCCCAAAAGTCACTCGGAGGCAGTGAGTGTATATAGCTGGCAAATCCACCAAAAGGACCATAGTGGTGCTTATAATACTGCATCACCGGCACCATCATCGCCACGTGTCTGGCGCTGATCCGCACACGGCTTTTATACTTAGCGAATTGAGCGTCAGCAGCACGCATCAATGCACTGACAGACACACTGTGGATCCGCCCGTCGTGACCGTAGTAGTGATACGCTCCGCCTTGTCGGATTCCATTGGCATCATACACAACGCCATCCACGATGAAGGAAGCGCCATACGTATCGCAATACTGCAGACCTCGCGCCGCAGTTCGGTAGTCGGGATAGACTTGGAATGCCACAGTTACGTCCCGCTTCGCGCCATCGCCCGTGACCATGATAAAGCGTTCCGTTTTCTGGTTGTAAGCAGTCACACTGTTACGGCCAACCCCCATCAGCCGGTATGGCCGGATGTCGATGGACTCGCTTTGGGCGCTGTTGCGAACGACTTGGAGCGAGTATCTATCCCACTCAGCAGAGAGTAATACCATATAACGCCTCCACCCTGATGAACTGTATATACAAACACGCGTGCTGCGGGGCACGCTCCTCCCCGGATTCTGAGACGCATGTCGCAGGGAGGGCTGACCCCATCCGAGTCAAGTATACAGCGGCGATCAAACAGATCCCCTGTGCGTATACGCTGGCATGCACGGGACGTCTGAACCGCGCATGTGCGCTTCCCAGGATATTGATGCAGTCCCACCAAGCGGACGCAACCACTCAACTCAACGGCTGCTCGTCGCAGGAAGGTGTGGCGGGCTGACAGAGAGACATGCCCGTGATCTACCGGCTTGGCGTCAATGCGGCACTGCGCCTGAAGCACACCACACCAAGCATGAGCCTGCACGTTGGGGACTTACAACGTGCAGGCCCGAAGCCTGGCGCTCTAGGAGAGGTCAATCGCCCTGTGCGCCAAAGTTGCTGTCGATGATCAGGTAATCAAACAGCGTCACCTGACCGTCTCCATCCAGGTCAGCCATACCATGAGAGGTGCCAAACGCACCGTCCAACAGCAGGTAGTCAAACAGCGTAACGCTGTTATCACCATCCGCATCGCCGTTCACCAGCTGCACATTAACAGGGCCGGCCAGCGGATCCACATTCGGCGCCCGCACCCATAGGAAGTGCGGCGACCCGAAGCGGAGCGTATATGGCGGTGTGGAGTAGAGGCCAGCGGTGTAACTGCCGTCCGCTCCCAACACCACCGCGGCGCTTTCGCTGAATGACTGCGCGCCATCCGGCCAGACCTGTACAAACAGCCACTTGCCGGCATGCACCATGCTCTGGTTCAACGTGGCCTGTCCCATTACATGAGAGGCGTGCTGACGCAGTGCTCCTGTCTGTTGTCCGTTGGCGGCAATCGCGAAGAAGCCAGCGTTCGGGGCAGGCACGGTGCGTTCGTTATACGTGTTGGATCCCCACACGACGACCGTACCGTCCTGTTTCAACCCCGCCGTGTGGTATTGCCCTCCCGCCACCGCCACAAAGCCGCTGTTTGGAGCAGGAACAACACACTGACCGTACCAGTTCTGCCCCCAACACACAACCGAACCATCCGCCTTCAAGCCAACCGAGTGCTGGTACCCCGCAGCCACACCAACGAAACCGCTGTTTGGAGCCGGTACTGTGCACTGGTTTTCTTCATTGCGGCCCCAACAGACCACCGAGCCGTCGGCCTTAAGCCCCAAGGTGTGATGCTGTCCTGCAGCCACACGCTGATAACCGCTGTTAGGTTCGGGCAACGTACACTGCCCCTGGCTGTTGTCTCCCCATGCGGCCAACGATCCGTCATTCCGTACAGCCACTGTGTGGTCCCATCCGGCTGATATGTCGGTAAAACCTGAATTGGGTTCCGGCGTCACAGCCTTGCCATACCAGTTGGATCCCCAGCACACCACTGTCCCGTCAGTTTTCAACCCTACGGTATGATTGAACGAAGCAGAGACCTTGGCATATCCTGTGTTCGGTGCAGGCACATTGCACTGGCCGTAAAAGTTTTCACCCCAGCAATAGACAGACCCATTTTGCCGAACCCCGGCAGCATGTTGTGGACCAAGAGCTATACTGGTGAAGTCGTTGTTGGCGACACTCAGGTACGACTGATAAAACCGGTTGTCACCCCACCCTATGATCGAGCCGTCACGCTTGACCGCGAGCGTGTGGTAACGCCCCGCGGCAATCGCCACAAAGTCTTGGTTGGGTGCCGGAACGTTGCGCTGCCCCCGGCTGTTGTCGCCCCAACAGACCACCGTGCCGTCTGCCTTTAGCCCGACCGAATGGTCTTGACCGCCGTCGACAGCCACAAAGCCGCTGTTCGGTGTCGGTACATTGCACGCATACGCGCCGTTTTCGCCCCAGCATACCACCGTACCGTCGCTCTTCAGTCCGATACTGTGCCATGATCCACCCGCTACAGCGACGAACCCGGTATTCGGTGCAGGAACATTGCACTGGCCGGATCCGTTGTCGCCCCAGCAGACCACGGAGCCATCTACCCGTACGGCCATCGTGTGCTTGTCGCCGGCGCCGACGGCGCGAAAGCCCGTGTTAGGCGCTGGCGGATTGCACTGTCCCGACGCATTCCAACCCCAACACGCAACCGAACCGTCGCTGCGCAATGCGACTGAGTGATCAAAGCCGCCCGCGATGGCCACATAACCGGTATTGGGCTCCGGTACCGCGCACTGGTTTACATAGTTGGCGCCCCATGCTCCGATCGAACCATTTTGTCGGAGTACCAATGAGTGGGAGTTACCTGCGGCGACCGCTTGATATACGAGGCCAGGACCAGAGACGATGCACTGGTTATAATCATTGCCTCCCCAGACTACCACCCGTCCGTCGCCACGCAACGCCATGGAATGAAAACCACCCCCGGACACCGCCACCAAGCCGCGCAACGCCCCCGAGGCCGGTGACATGTTCCTTCCCCATATCTCCGCTGACCCCACCCCATCCGCCGATACCAGCATAGGCGTCACAGCTACTAGCGTTATCGCCGCTGCGTTCCGCAGCAACCCCAGGACACGCCCAAGGCCAATCAACCCCATGATGGTGACCTCCTGTTCGTCTGCACACCCTAATACACACCATACTCTGTGTATTGTGGGCTTCATTATACATGGATGTCAATACTTGCTTCGCTCATCGGTGCGACCTCTGGTGCGTAAGGCGAATGATGTGTACAACTCGCCGCATCCCCTTGCCGAGATGTCACTGCGGGATCATGGGGCGACCTCTGCGCATGGTAAAATGATAGACACAATGTCACTGTTTCAACTGAACCCAGCCTATACCCCTCGAGGCGACCAGCCTCAGGCCATCGGAAGCCTGATCGAAGGCGTCGCAGCAGGCGACCGGTTTCAAACGCTGCTGGGTGTCACCGGCAGCGGTAAGACGTTCACCATGGCCGCCGTGGTCGCCGCGCTGCAGCGTCCGGCTCTGGTCATGGCTCATAACAAGACGCTGGCCGCTCAGTTGTGCCAGGAGTTCCGTGAGTTCTTTCCTGATAACCACGTGGAGTACTTTGTCAGTTATTACGACTACTACCAACCGGAAGCGTACATCCCCCAGAGCGACACCTACATAGAGAAGGACAGTCAGGTCAACAGTGAGATTGAGCGCCTGCGTCACTCGGCCACACAGGCGGTGCTGGAGTTCCGCGACACTATTGTAGTCGCCAGTGTGTCCGCCATCTTTGGACTGGGGTCGGAGGAAGAGTACCGCCAGCAGGTCGTGTTTTTCCAAGTAGGGCGTGAAGTGGTGCTGCAGGACGTCATCCGTCAGTTGGTTAAAATGCAGTTTCGGCGTAACGACTACACACCTGAACTGGGCACGTTCCGGCTGCGCGGCGATGTACTCGACATCACACCTGCCGACGAGGATGTGATCATTCGCATCGACTTTTTCGGTGATGAGGTCGAACGCATCACCCGCATCGATCCGGTGAGCGGCGAGATCCAGGCGCACTTGGATTGTGTATCCGTGTATCCGGCGACACACTACGTTACACCCTGGGACCGGATGCAGGAGATACTGACGGATATCCGCGCTGAGATGGAAGAGCAGGTCGCACGCTTCGAGTCTGCCGGCAAGCTGCTGGAAGCACAACGCTTGCGGCAACGCACGGAGTTCGATCTGGAAATGATGCGGGAAATAGGTTTCTGTTCCGGTATTGAAAACTACAGCCGCTATTTTGATGGTCGAAAACCGGGAGAGACGCCGCACTGCCTCTTAGACTACTTCCCGGATGACTACATCGTGTTTCTGGATGAGTCGCATCAGTCAATTCCCCAACTCCGCGCCATGTACAACGGTGACCGGC
>CAZHSN010000025.1:6722-29361 GCA_964535125.1 uncultured bacterium | reverse complement strand
GACACCATTCGCTCGGGCCGCACTCAGGTGCGGCCCGAGTGCGTTGCGGCAGCCCGTACCGACCCTCACGCAGGACTACCGTTTGTAGGCTTGCGCCGCAACATGCTATACTGCATCGGTGCCTTTGCGCAGCCCAGAAGAGTGTGCGACTCGACCGGTTGTCCTGGTGCCCACCCACATTAATGATCGTCCGTATCCGGTATGCCGGTATCGGCGAAGGATGCGAACATGCTAGAATTCGAACTGCCAGCGCTTCACATCGCCCATCTGCGCATCAGCATACCCATCATTCAAGGCGGCATGGGCGTGCGTGTGTCTGGCGCACGGCTGGCGGCAGCAGTGGCGAATGCCGGCTGCGCGGGAACCATCGCCAGCGTCGGGCTGGGCGCCTTTGAGCATGCCCCCGGCAGTCAATTTGTGAAGTTGAACGATGATGCGCTGCGCACTGAAATCCGTAAGGCACGCAGTCTGAGCAGTGGTGTCATCGGTGTGAACGTGATGGTCGCGCTGTCCAACTTCGAAAACCTGGTGCGTGTCGCCGTGGAAGAGGGCGTAGACTATATCTCCTCCGGTGCGGGTTTGCCGTTGGACCTGCCCAAGTTAGTGGGCGACGCCCGTGTTGCGCTGATCCCCATCGTGTCGTCCGCACGCGCGTTGCGCGTGATCTGTACCCGCTGGATGCATACCCATAAGCGGCTTCCGGATGCGGTAATCGTGGAAGGACCGCGTGCCGGCGGACATCTGGGCTTCAAGCCGGATGAACTGACAGAGCCGGCGCATGCACTGGAACAGATTGTATCGCAGACTGTCGAGTTCACCCAAACCATGGACAAACCGATACCGGTGATCGGCGCTGGCGGCGTGTTTGACGGAGGCGACATCGTGCGCATGCTGCGAGCGGGGGCATCCGGCGTTCAAATGGCCACCCGATTTGTCTGTACCGAAGAGTGCGACGCGGACTCCCGGTTCAAGCAGGCCTACATCAACGCCACCGAAGACGACATCGCGGTCATCCACAGCCCGGTCGGCATGCCGGGACGTGTCATCCGCAACGCGTTTGTGAACCGGTTGACGGAAGGCGTGCGCGTGCCGTTCCGCTGTGATTACCGATGCCTCCGTTCGTGTGACCGCAACACGGCGCCGTTCTGTATTGCCAAGGTGCTGGCAGATGCCGCCAAGGGGAATTTCGAGCAGGCGTTCGCGTTCGCGGGCGCCAATGCGGCGCGCTGCACCGAAATCCTGTCGGTCAAGGAACTGGTCCAGAAGCTGATACAAGAGGCCCGTGTCAGCATGGCCAACCTGCAGCCGCAGACGTGCCTGCAGGGCTGAACCGACTCAGCGTCTGATCAGCGTCGGATAGTCCCCGCTCACGGTTATCGAGCCGTTTCGTAACGCGTTGTCTACCCGGATACGCCGCTGCGCGGGACGCAGCGCGTTGCGGTTGGGTTGGGTTGTGATGATCTGCTGCAACACAGGGCGCGGTGTCGTACCATCGGCACGCGTAAACCCGAAGCCATAGTCGTCCGGGTGGATCATCGGCAACGCCTCCCGGATACGCTCCGACTCGCCTTCATTGCCCGCGGCATACTGGTAGGCGAAGCAACGATGATACAGTCCGCTGCGCCGTTGGAACGCCAGACAGTCTTGGATCATCTCGGACTGATGCCGATCGAACGCCGCCGCCGCAGTTTCCGGAGGCTGAGGGATCCCCCAGGCCCGTACGACGCTTCCGGCATCGATCCCAAATTCGGTGTTCCAGAGAGGTTTCCGGGCGTCCCCGTGTGCGGCCATGATCTCACGCAGCCGAGCACCGCGGTCCACAAATGCCCATTGAAGGGGTACCCCATATGTGTGCAGGTTCATGACGTCGAACCACTCACGCCCTCCAGCCGCGTAGATGCCTTGAGGAAACCGTTCGTGATCAACCATTCCCCCCGTGAGTACGACCGCCTGCGGATTGACACTCCTGATGGCCGGATAGACCAGGCGCAGCATTTCAGCATACAGGCGTCCACGGGTCTCCATCGGCACTTCTGGCGTGACGCCTGCCCCGAACAGATCGGTGAACGCGACGTCCATTTCATTCCAAAGTTCCCAATAACGCACGTAGGGATGTCGGCCCGCCATGTCCTGCATGAACCGTGCGAACCTGCGCCAGCTCTGCCGTCTCGTAGCGTAAGAACAACCGGGGGCGTTGCCGTGCACGACCACGACCGGGATCAGGCGGTTGCGCCGGCATAGCAGCACGGTGTTGTCCCAGCGGTGCAGCGCGTCGGTGTCGTACTGCCCGGGCACAGCCGTGTTCTCAATGCTGTGCCAGTAAAGCGTAGTGCGAACAAAGCGGATCCCCGCACGCTGCAGCGTGTCTGCCACACGTTGATCGAGAACATGCACCCCCAATCCGAATTCGGGACGCGCATCGAACACCAGTGTCCCGGTTGGGGTGTCACTCAGCCACACATCGGGATAGCCGGCGTCTTCAAGGCGCTTGCGGCGCATTCGATAGTCCGCCTCAACGGCTGCCCAGTCGACGGCTTGCATTTCTCAGCCGTTGTTCGATGGTCTCAGCAGCACGACACCCACATAGGAGACCGTGTTCACACCGTTGATGTACTTCAGACCGACGGACTCCACCAGCGCCTTGACGTCGACACCATGGCCTTCCACCGAACTGATTGCCTTGTTGGGGAAGCGGCACGGTTGATCGGGGCAGGTACAGCGTTCACAGACCCCGCAGCCGCCTGCCGCCAGCGGAAGCGCCTCCAGATCCGGATGATTCCGCTGGATCTCGTCGGCCAGTGTTGACAACATTAAACTATGGTGTTTGGCCGCTTCGGCCATTCCCTCGAAGTCCCATGAATCTTCCAGAGGGCTGATGTTTTGAACCAGAATGCCGTGCGTGTATGTGTTCAGCCGCTGCAGCAGCGCGTCGACTTCACCGGTGTGCGGCGGACAGGTCCAGCATCGTCCGTACCGGCCGCAGGCGTTCGCCGCACAGGCATCCAGTACTTCCTGCTTGACGTTCATGGCCGCAGGGTCCACCAAACGCACATAGGTGGCTCCGGCCGCCTCGGCCCGCTGTTGTAACTGTGTCAGGTACTCTGTCATGTTTCACCTAATGGTTGGTCTCTTTCATATACTACTGAAGGTGACGCTGTTCTGTCTCTCTGTGGCGGCTTGTGCGATGGACACGGCGTACTGTGTTGACAGAACTCCGCGAATGGATACCTGCGACTGATGTGTGGCGCTCAGACGGTATCGTCCGGCGGGTTGGGGGGCTGAATCCAGCGCTGCGTTCCCATCGGGATCGGTCTGTATCAACGTGCACTGACTCAAGGGTACCCATCGGTTGATGACCCATCTCTCCATGCCCAGGCACACGGCTGAGTTCACATCGCCGCCTATGGTATACAACACCCGGCAGAACGGAACTGCCGGTGTCCACTCCGCAGGGTGCTTGCAGTCCCATTGATACAGCGCACGTCGGTGGCGGCATTGTACGGCTTGAACCGCCAAGCCGGGGTCATCTGTGCCGCGCCGCCACTTCACCTGTCCGTCAGCTGCATGCAGCGTCAGCAGATAGCGCCCGGGAGGCTGCCGCGGAACGCTGAGATAGCACCATCCGGCTTGATGAGTGACCGGAACGCGCTGTGCAGCCACGCAGACACGTTTACCGGATGACAGCCGATCCAGTCGCATGGTGACCATGCATCGGCGCGTGCCGTCCGTCTCTAGGAATACACCGACCTGATCATACCGTTGTGATACGGAAATCGACTCCGTTAGCGGGGTCTGGGGAGATAAGCCATATGCGGATGTCCCGGGGGCGCGCTCGGTGATGATGTGTCCCCGTGCAACCGTGATATCGAGTGTACGGCCGCGATGCGTGACTCCGTGGACACGCGCCCAAACCAGGCCATTCGGGAGATTGGGTGTGACGTGCAAGCCATGGATATCGGCATCCACCCCCATGAAGCCAAACAGCACTGACGTGGCGCTGATGCCAGACTCGGGAAAATCGTAGTCGGTTCCCAAGCCCAGGAAGTGTTCCCCCGCGTCGGTGTAGTTCCGCCAGCCGGGTGCGCCTTTTACGCCATACCGCAAGAACCGGCTGTCTGCGGCACATCGATCCAGCATGCGGGTCCAGCGCAGGTAGGCGGTATCGGCGCTCTGCCACCGCAGACGAGCCATGACATCATAGTAGTTGAGCCATAGCATGGCGCCGCCATCGGTCACATGGTTTCCGTACCCGAACTCGTACGCGTCACCCTGTTCATTCCGATGCACATGGCTCCAGGGATCCCAGTCCTCGTTGGGGATGCGGATCGTGTTGGTGACAGGGGCGACTGCCATGCGGTAGATATCGTCACTGCCTTTGTGGGCGCCCTGCACAGCGGGTTGCGCACGGCCGTGGTCCAGCCAGTCGAATACGTCCGCGGCCTTTCGGCCGTCACCCAGTCCGTTCGCCAGCGCCTCCAGGTTGACATAAGTGTATCCGCAGTCATGCAACTTCCCGGCCGCGTCCCGCCAGCCCGCGTATCGTCTGGTGTCCGGATTCCACAATTGGCGGTCGAACTCGCGCAAAAGCCTCAATCTGGTCTGTCGATAGCGAGCCGCCCGGTCGGGGCATCCGCTTATCAACTCCAGTTGCGCCATCTGCTCAAGCGCCAGGTGCCAGCCTGCATTGATCCATCCGTCGACGTAGCCTGACCGGGTGCAGTCCATATAGGTGCTGACTTCACCGGTATGTGGTAATCCGGTGTTGTTTCCCGGGCAGCGGACTACGCCCTGTTGGCCGTCCATCGATGTCCACAGAAACCCCATGACACGCCTGGCGATCGGCATCATATCACGCAGCAACTGCCGGTCTCCCGTCCATATGATGTAGCGGTACAGTCCGCACAGAAACCTGGGCAGATGGTCAAAGTGGTATTGCCGCCCAAACCAGCGCGGATTAGTCGTCTCCGGCCAGAGATATCCATCGGGCTGGGCATCGGCGGCGTTTAGCCCGTTCACTTTCACCTGTCGGAATAGCACCTGCTGCAGGGCGTGTGCATCGGGACGCTGTCTGTTCCAGGCGATCACCATAGCGTTCCACTCGAACCAGAACACAGAAGGATGCACTGGACCATCCTTCCAGTCATACTGGAACACCGGTCCCGGACGCATCCCGTACTCGCGCCAATACCTGTTGAGGTGCGCAGTGAGGACAGGTTGGGACAGATCGAAAGTGTCGTGAGACAACGCCATTCTCCTGATGCTCGAGCCTGTGTTCAGGCTCCCACGGGTATGATACTGGGATAATGTAAGAGACCAACGACAGGAGGCCGTAACCAGCATGGTGGATGGACGCCGATGGACACACTACACGCGTGACAGACGATATACATCGATTGTCTACGGCGGTGCGGCAGCCTCAATGGAGGGGTTGAGTTCCGCCGCCCCGCCGCCCCCGGCGGATGACGGTGTGCAGTTGTACTGGGGTGAGATCCATGGTCACACGGAGTTGTCCGATGGCCAGGGGACACTTGACGAGTATTTTTCCGCCGCCCGGGACATTGCCGGTCTTGATTTTTGTGCTGTGACAGATCATGACCATGGCGGCGTTGGCCGGCCTGAGTTATGGGGTGATAAGTGGAGCGCCACCATACACAAAGTGGCCGAGTACCACGCCCCCGACTCGTTCGTGACATTGCTTGCATATGAAAGGGACTCCTGGCCCTGGTACGCCAACCTCTGCCTCTATTACCGAGGGGGAGAGGGTGAACTGTTCCGAGGCATCGTTGACGGTGAGATCACGCGTGACGAACTGAGCGCGCTGCTGGCTCGTCCGGACATCCTGGCGATCCCGCATCATACCGCCGAAATTCGCCAGGGCGCCAGCTTTGATCATATCCCGTTGACACTGATGCCGCGGTTGATCGAAGTCTACTCCAAATGGGGCGCCAGTGAGTACATGGGCAATCCCCGGCATCTAACGCTGGAAGGGGCTGGGGGACACTGGCGCGATGCGTTGATCTGCGGTGCGAGGATGGGATGTGTGGCGGGTTCTGACGTCCACTCGCCGCATCCCGGTTTGGTACATAAGGCCGGCGGCAACCTGCGTTACGACGACCCGGGACTGGTGGCGGTGTGGGCCACTGAACTGACCAGGGAAGCGGTATATGACGCCATGTACGCCCGACGCTGCTACGGCGCGTCGGGTGCGCGCATCATGATCGATTTTCGAATCAATGGAGCCCGAATGGGCGCTGAGATTGTTGACACGAGCGATGCACCGCGGGATGTCTGGCTGGATGGCTCCGCTCCGGCGCCGCTTCAGACCGTTGAACTGCTTAAGAACGAGCAGCCTTATCTGTCGATGAATATTGACGGAGCGGAGACGCATGCGCAAGTCCGGATTGGCGACCGCCCGCGAGCAGACACTGACTGGTACCGCGTACGGGTCACTCTCACGGATACCCGTCAGGCCTGGAGCAGCCCGATCTGGGTGAACTGATCTTTTACTCCTTGGGTGTTGCCGGCGGGACATCATCAGGATCGGGTTTGCGACTGAGCGACCAATCTGCGATGCGTCCCGCCATCATGTTGCACCAGGCGCTGGTGTCCTGCAGTCGGCGGTCCGCGGGTTTGTTGATCTTGTGCAGTTTTTGGACCCTTCCCAGCCGCTTGGCACGCTGGTATATCTGCCACCAAACGCAGAGCCGTTCGGGGTAGACCTCACAGTGACCATTCGGGCGGGTGCCGCCGCAGGGACCGTTACGCATCTGCTTGGGACATCGCATACAGCACACGAACGCCGTCTGACTGAGAATGCACTGTCCGCAGGTGCGGCAGTCAAACACCGTGCGCTTAACAGCGTTTTCGGCGATCAGCACGCACCGGTTGACAAACGGGTGACGCTCGCAAAAGGCGGCCAGACCTTCAGTGAACTTGCTCATGCCTGGCCTCCTTCTGAGATCGGATCCGCGAGCGCGGGACGTGGAAACAAACCAGCGCCTTTTACCAGTTCCGGCGTAATGGACTCCCACATGACCGGCATGATATGCAGTCCCCGCACACCCGGGATCTGCCGGATCTGCTGCATGATCTCGATGCACATGGCCACGCCTTCCTGCTTGGGATCTTTGGCCTCTTGCATGCGCTGTAGATATTCGTTGGCCACGCGCATTCCGGGAACGCTTTCATTCATATACTGCAGCGCCTTCACCGACCGCACCGGCATCACACCGGCGAGTATCGCGGTCTGCTCGTGGAAGCCTTCATCGCGGACCGCCTGCATCCAGCGTTCAAATTGCGGTATGTCGAATACCGGTTGTGTCTGTATAAACTGAGCGCCCGCTCGGATTTTCTTGCCGAGGCGTAAGATGCGCATCTCCATCGGCTCGGCGAATGGGTTAGCCGCCCCGCCGACAAACAGGCTGAGCGGACTCTTGATCGGATCACCGCACAGGAAGTATCCCCTGGCCATATGGGCAGCCATCTGGATCAGTTGGATGGAGTCCAAGTCGAATACACCTTTGGCGTCCGGATGGTTCCCAAACGACATGTAGTCTCCCGTGAGGCACAGTATGTTCTGCACGCCGGCCGCCGCCGCACCCAGGATATCTGACTGCTGTGCCAACCGGTTACGGTCGCGGCAGGTCATTTGCAAGATCGGTTCGACACCGCCCTCCAAGGCGAACACGCTGCTCATTACGGAGCTGAGTCGAACGACCGCTGTTTGGTTGTCGGTCAGGTTAACGGCGTCCACATATCCCCGAAAGTGCGCGCATTTCTTACGGATCACATCGCGCTCGGGTCCCTGAGGCGGACTCATCTCGCCGCATACCACGAACTCGCCGGCTTCCAGCAGTCCTTGCAGTCGGCTGTGCATCACAACCCCTCAAACCGGCCTTCGCGTGACTGGCGGATGTAGTTCATGCAGTATTCATCGCGCGCCAGCAGCGCCTCCGCTGCGGCGATCAACCCCATGAGGTACCGGTCATTCGGGTCGATGATACCTGCATCCAACCCGCGTCCCATGGCCAGAATGGTCATCGACTGGTTGAGCAGTTTGCGTACCGGCATACCATGCGAGACGTTGCTGATTCCGGCGATGGTATGCACACCGGGGTACTCGCTCATGATGGTTGAGATGATGTCGAGCATCGATGTGGCCACATCATCGCCTGTACCGATCGGAAACGTGAGGGGATCGATATAGATATCATCCAACGGCACCCCGGCTGAGGTCATGTTGTCGATCAGCCAGCGGGCCACCTCAATGCGGCTCTGCGGATCCTGCCGGATGCCGCGGTCATCCATCGCCAACGCGATCACTTTGGCTTTGTAGTCAAGCACATACGGCAAGATCTTACGGTATCGTTCAGACTCGCCGGTGATGGAGTTGATCATCGGCTGACCGTTGGCGGCCCGGTATGCTTTCAAGGCGCAGTCCAAGGCCAACGGATTGGGGGAGTCGAAGGAGATCGGCGCTTCCACCGCGTCCTGAACAACCTGGGTCAGCCATTCCAGCGCTTCCGGTTCACCCGTGGTCAGCGTGCCGGCATTGATATCTATATAGGTTGCACCTGCCTCGTACTGCTTTTTGGCCAGGTTTGCGATATATGTGGCGTTGCGTTTCACGACCGCCTGTTCCACCACCGGTTCTTTCTTGACTTTGCGACTGGTATTGATCGCTTCTCCAACAATCAGCATGGCGTCCTCCCGACCTCGTGAGATGCCTCCATTGTACTCTGAAGCGGGCGTGTCCGGAGCCGGTCCAGGAACGCGAATCCGTCAATTTGCCGGTGCGTTCGCTGTCTTGCTCGGTCCGCTGTCACTGGCAGGGCGATAGTGAACCAGTCATGGTCGGGTGGTTTGGACCATGACTGGTTATCCGACTGGCAGCAACTCCTGTGGATCGATGGCAGGGACTATTTCACTAACTGGGTGTCCGGCATCGGGGGGCGCTGATCTTTTTCAAGGGATGTTAACTCCCTCAGCACGGCCAATGTACCACCGATGACAGCAGCCCGGATGCGAACTGGCCAGCGCGCCCGCTTCGTGACTACCATGTGCCATCCTTCACTGGGTTGTGCGCCTTACCCAGATTAATGATCTGGTCGCTGGCAATAGGGACCGAATCATCATCTTGTTGTCCGGCGAACCCGTGCTCTTCATCTTTTTGTTTGATCGATTTCACTCCGGCCAATTCCTTTGATGCGGCGACATCCCCTTTACCCTCATCATAAAGGTCGAACCAGGGAAGACCGCACTCCGTATATGTCCGTGCGCTTACGGGGGTGGAAGGCGGCTTCTTTCCGGTGATCTCTCGGTACATCATGCTGTTGACGATATGAACATAGACGCGTCCGCAGTTCTCCTGATCCCAAGTCTCGATCCCGTAGGGGTCAGGATAGATTTTCTGGCGCATGCGACCGCCGGCTCCCAAGCCCATTTCAACCCCATCGGGTGAAAGACGGTACACAACAAACGCGAAGTTGCGTTCGGGCGTGACAGGCGCCTTATCGGGAAAACGGCCAGGTTTTGCATCAAAGACGATCAACTGGATGCCGCCGAACTCTTCGTTGCCGGTAAGCTGGCCTTCGACCGTATAACCCATCCCCAGCGGCATAGCCACGAACTGCTTGATAAACCCGTTCCCAGCATTGATGCCATCTAACCAGGGTTGCTTGGGAACGACTACGTAGTCTTGTGTGGAGTTCAACAACCGCTGATCCCAAGGTTTTCCGCTTATTGCGTTGATTTTGCCAATGGCGACCTTCACTGCGACCGAATGCCAAGGGAACCCAGCGAAGTTCAACCACAACGCTTCACGTTGGTGCATGGGAATAAACACACCGCCGTGTTCGCGCCAACTTGCCGGAACGCGGTCGGCATAATCTTCAACCCGGCAAATCGGAAACGCGCCCAAACCTGGCGGCAGCGGATACTCGCGTCCATCATCCGGGACACGTAGTGTCCGCATGAACGCAATCTCGAAATGATTGCCGATCTTCAGCCGATCATGAAGTACCTCTACCTGTAGCATGTATGTCTCCTTTCGTCTCCCGTTTGCAGACCTTATGACTACCCGACAATGTAAGGAGTATCATGCAGGGACAGGGCCAACTTCGGCTCTGGGTACTGAGCCAGTTGAAACCCCGCCAAGTCTGTCGCTCCTGTTTGAGGATCTCTCCCACAACTCCATGTTGGCCATAGCAGAGGGTCATTTTCTGTACCATCGGATCTGTGCGAGCAGGTTGCACCGTGGACCGCGTACGACCAGTGGTCAGACGCCATGGGACTGGATGTCGCTTGTGGGTGTCCATACATCGAACGCGAAGCGACCGTGTGGCGTCTTGATATGATATACACAAGCAGCCGGGACGGAGGCAGTGGCGCCAGTGCAGACATCCAGCCTTACACAGTCTGCGATCGACCAGACGGTGATTCACAATCTCTCCCGTCAGGGAGCAACGCTGAGGCCGCCGTGCGATGATTACACATTTGCCAGGCGTGTGAGATTGGATGTCACCGGAAAACTACCCGCTCTGACCGAGATTGATGCGTTTGTGAAAGACGGTCGGGCCGATAAGCGGAGCCGGCTGATCGACAAGCTGTTGTCCGAAGATGCGTATGCCGACTACTGGTCGATGAAATGGTGCGATTTGCTGCGCGTAAAGTCCGAGTTTCCGATTAACTTGTGGCCGAATGGCGTACAGGCCTATCATCGCTGGATTCACAATGCCCTGCGCACAGATATGCCGTATGATCGCATGGCGCGGGAAATGGTGGCGTCATCCGGCAGCAACTTCCGTGTTCCGCCAGTGAACTTCCTGCGCGCAACTCCCGGACGCGATCCAGAGACGCTCGCCCGCATGTTTGCATTGACGTTTTTGGGGCAACGCATGGAGACATGGCCGGCAGTGCCTCGTAAACAGTTGGCTGCGTTTTTTGATCGTGTCGCATATAAGTCGACGCGTGAGTGGAAAGAGGAGATCATCTATCCAGACCCTCAGAAGACCGGGCCATTTACCGGTGTATTGCCGGACGGTACGCGCGTCTCGCTGCCGGCTTACTCCGAACCTCGGGAGTCGCTGGCCAAATGGCTCACCGCTCCGAGCAATAAGCAGTTCACCAGCAACATCGTTAACCGCATTTGGTACTGGTTGATGGGGTATGGACCGGTACACGAGCCGGACGACTGGCGCGTGGACAATCCCTGCGCTTGCGGTGAGCTCATCGATGTACTGAACCAGGAACTGGTTCATGCCGGCTTTCGGTTAAAGCCGGTATACCGGGCGATTTTGAACTCCCAAACATATCAGCAGGCTAGTGTCTGTGCGGCCCCATCCCGTGCAGCCTCTGACCGGTTTGCGCAGTACACCATACGGCCGCTGGAGGCGGAGGTGCTGCAGGATGCGTTGAACCGGCTGGCCGGACGTGGCATCGAATACGTGAGCCCTATACCGGAACCATTTACGCATGTGCCCCCGACACAACCGACCGTCCTGCTAGATGACGGCAGTATCACCAGTTCATTTCTCACGCTATTCGGCCGACCTGCGCGTGATACGGGGCTGCTGTCCGAACGGACCCAGATCCCTACGGCCGAACAGCGACGCCGTTTGCTGAACTCACAGGAGATACACCGGAAACTGGTCAACAGCCCGTTTTTGAGAAGCTTGATACGCGGTAATTCCGTTACGCCACAAGCGGTCAACCGGTTGTACCTGTTCTTGATGTGCCGCCCGCCCGAAACCCAAGAACGCGATGTTGTGCTGCGGTACGTGGCGAGCAGCAATCTCAGTCCGCGCGACGCGCTGGTCGATCTGGCATGGGCGCTGATCAACACTGGAGAGTTCTTATGCAGACATTGATACGTACAGCAACCATACTGGGTCTTGTGCTGGCGGCCGCTTCCATGTGTCTGGCTGAAGATCACGCGCCGCATGCCAAGTCGGTGATCCAGATATGGGTCTGGGGCGGTCCATCGCAACTGGAGACATTTGATCCCAAACCCCAGTCCGGATATGACATCACGGGTCCGTTGAACAAGGCGATAGATACCAATGTTCCCGGTATACAGATCGGCGAGTTACTGCCTCGCCTTGCGAAGATGGCTGATCAGTACGCCATTATACGCAGCATGACCCATGGCATAAACGCCCACGAGACGGCGGCCTATCTGATGCAGACAGGTCATGCGCCGCAGCCGGGTGTGCTGTTTCCCTCGCTGGGCGCGCTTGTCGCCAGGTATCGAGGGTATCAGGCGGGGTATCAGGGGGTCATACCTCCCTATGTCGTGTTGACTGAGTCACAAGGGCGGTTCTCCGAAGAGGGCTATCTGGGTATCGCTTATAAGCCTTTCGTGACAGGCGGCGATCCCTCAGCAGCGGTGTTTGCTGTGGATGGCATCATCTTGCCGGATGTGTCTAACGAACGGCAACAACAAAGACGTGGACTGCTGTCCGCACTGGATACCATGGGACGTCATTCACAGAGTAATGACTGGCTCGAGTCCAAACGACGGGCAGATGACGATGCGTATACCGTGATCCTGGGTGAAACGCGCGAAGTGTTTAACCTCAACGCCGAGGACAACACCACACGCGATCTTTACGGACGCCACTGGATTGGCCAGGCGTGTTTGATGGCGCGCAGACTGGTGGAGCAAGGCGTGCCGTATGTCACCATCAACTACAAAGGCTGGGATACACATAAGCAGCACTTCGAGACGATGCGCAGACGTTTACCGGAGATGGACCAGGCGCTGGCGGCCTTGCTGACTGATTTGAAAGCCCGGGACTTGCTGGACACCACCATCGTGTGGTGGGGGGGAGAGTTCGGACGGACACCCCGTGTTGACTGGCAGCCGCCCTGGAACGGCGGGCGCGGTCATTATGGCGCCTGCTTTAGTGTGTTACTTGCCGGCGGCGGATTCCGAGGCGGCGTTGTTGTCGGACGGTCCGACGAAACAGCCGCCCGAGTGCTGGAGCGTCCGGTCTATCCGGCCGATCTGTTGGGCTCGATACTGACGCGCATGGGCATCGACCCCGATGCGCAGGTGCCGAACGAACGCGGACTGCAGTTGCCTGCCATGCCGGTTGATCCCCGCGGCACAGGACGCCTCACAGAGATCATGCCGGATCACACGCCATGAAACACTCAGCATCATTTGCATGCCTGTTATTCAGTTGTATGGCCGCTTGCGGCGTATTGGGTGCCCAAGTTCCGCAAAATGAGCCTGCGATCGGCTATGTCTACCCGGCGGGTGGCTGCCGAGGAACTACCGTGCGCATCGTGGTGGCAGGGCAGAGGCTCCGAACGGTTGTGAGGCCCTTGATCCACGGCGCGGCGGTATCCGCACAGTTTATACAGTATGAACCCGCTGGTGGTCTGCTTAACCGCCTGCAGGAAGAGGAACTACGCAGACAGATAGCGGCGATTCGATCGGCGCGGGGAGACAGGCCGCGCGAACAAGCCGCGCCCACCGGAGCAAGGTTAACACCCGAACGTGACCGGCAGCAGGTCGCGGTGCTGCTCCCGCCGCTGCCGGAACTGGAGAGTCTGGATCAGAAGACGAACGCCGAACTGGCTTCCATCGCCAGACGGTTCCTGGATAGAAACCGCCGGGCCAAACCCCCGATTGCTGAAACCGTGACGTTCGATCTGACCATCCCGCACGACGCCGTACCGGGCGTGTACGCTTTGCGTGTGATGGGACGGAACGGACTGTCCACTCCGGTCCCGTTTACCATCTCCGATCTGCCGGAGCGCTCGGAACCACTGGACCCGTATGAAACCGCGGAATCCAATGCCTTAGCCTGCCCCTGCGTGGCAAACGGTCGGATCATGCCCGGTGAGGCCGATCGTTGGGTAGTGTCTTTGCAGAAGGCGACGCCTGTTCACGTGGCAGTCAGTGCACGTGCGCTGATCCCGTATCTTGCGGATGGCGTTCCGGGTTGGTTTCAACCGGTGCTCACCATCTATGATCACACGGGCCGGATCGCCGCATATGCCGACGACACCACGTTTGCACCCGATCCCGTTCTGGTGTTTCAGCCGGAGCACACCGGGACATACACCATTGAGGTGCGGGACGCCATCTGGAGAGGACGACAGGACTTCGTGTACCGCCTTTGCCTGCAGCCTGCCTCTCCGTCACGCCCCGGCGCTTCGCCACACGCCTGGCCGTCGCTGCAGCACATCACCGAGCGCGAGCCCAACAACGCCGGCCAGCAGGCACATCCCGTAACGGTTCCCTGCGTGGTGTCCGGTATTTTGTCTTCGCCGCATGACAGGGATGTCTACCGGATCAGCGGCCGGAAAGGGCAGTCTTTGGTCGTAGATGTGCGGGCGCGACGCGATCAATCTCCCGCCGATCCGCTGGTTCGTCTGATTGATGCAAACGGGCGGGTGGTGGCCTGGAATGACGATACCCTGCGCACCGAAGAAGGACTGTTGACTCATCATGCGGACCCGTACCTGCGTGTGACCCTGCCAAACGATGGCGTGTATTATGTGCAGATCAGCGATGCCCAACGACATGGCGGGCCGGACTATACGTACCAAATGCGCATCAGTCAGCCGATACCTGGATTTTCGGTTCTGATCTCCCCGTCGGCCTGCAGCGTGCCATCAAACGGCAGCGTCATGCTCACGGCGCATATTTGTCGGCAGGACGGATGGTCCGGCGCCGTGCGTCTGGCCCTGGTTGAACCCACATCCGGATACACACTGGACGGCGCCGTCATACCCGCCGGCGCGGATGTGCTGCCATTCACCGTATCTGCCAAGGAAAGCGCCGACATGATCCCTCAGACGCTCCGAATTCTAGCGTCCGCTGTGGATGATCCCAACATGGTTGGCGCCGTTCTGTCTGTTGATGAACGCATGCAGGCGTTCGCCTATACGCATCTGGTGGCAACCGGCGCACCGCAGATCATGACTCTGCGCACTCAGGGTTCGGGGGTCCAATGGGAGGCTGTCTCATTGGAGGCGCCGTTACGGGTACCGGTCGGCGGTGAGGTGCGGCTGAGTGCGCTGATCCCGCGTGGGTTGCGAAACCGTAAGCCGGCCATTGAACCGGTCAACCTGCCTGATGGCATAACGGTACAGCAGCATGACGACGCCGATGGGGTTGTCACGTTAACCATCCACGCGTCGCCTCAGCGTGCCGGGCGTCCAGGTAACCTGGTCTTCGTGGTCACAGCAGATCCACCCGTACGTGATGGCGCCGCGCAGAGAGGCCGCCGTCAGACACTGGGGGTACTCCCGGCTGTTCCATTCACCACGGTGCGCTAACGCCGGACACCATCCGATCAGATGATGTCGTCGGCCTGGAAGTCAGGATAGAGCCTGCATAGGCAGTCTGGACAGAGTCCATGACTGACGGAGGTCTCACGACTGTCGCTCAGCAACAGGTCCAGAGGCCGCCAGGTGTCTCCATCCTTGACAGCTTTGCAGGATGCGCAGATGGACACAAACCCACGCAACACGCGCAGTTCGTTCAACACATCGGCCATCTTGCGGTTTTCATCACCCAGTTCCCGGGCCAGATGGAGCAGCGCCAGGTCGGACTCGATCAAGTCGCGGAAACGGGCCATGAGGCGATGCAGGCGGTTGTCATATGAGTTCGGGCGGTTGTCCAACACACACAGGGTGCCAAACGGCGCACCGTCGGGCTGTTTGATGGGGTAGCCCAAATACGAGATCATCCGCAATGCGATGTCCGGATTGTCACACCAGGCCGGATCGTTCAAAGCGTCTGCCACCAACAGCGGTTGCTGTGTTTTGATAACGGTCTCACAGTACAAGCCGCTGTTGTCGAATGCATGCCGGTCGCCGGGATGATAGGGATTTCCCTCAGAGTGACTTGACATCAAGACCGTTATGTCGGGCATATCCAGTCGCATGATCAACGCGGCGGGTATGTCGCAGATATCGGCCAGGATATCCACGATATCCTGCCAAACCTGCAGCATAGTCGGGTTAATGTCATCGGTGAGAGGCAACGGCACAGGCACGAACTCCTTACGCGAACCAAGCGCTTTCCTAGATGCTACCCCAGTCCCGCGCCAGCCGAGGCATATCCGCAATAGTGCGCCAGCGTTTGTGCATACGCCACGAAGTCAGGCCAGGAGATGTCGGGCGGGATGGCATGGTCGCAGGAAGGGATATATCCGCCCGCCTCGATGACGGGCGCCAGCCGTTCTAACTCTCTGCGCATGGTCACGCCGCCCTGTGCGATGGCCCGTTTATCGACACCGCCGAACCATGCCATCCGCCGGCCACAGACTCCAGCGTATGCCGGCAAGTCATTGCCTGCCGCGACTTCCACAGGATCACACACGTTAATGCCGGCGTCAAGCCAGATAGGGATCAGTTCCCCGATGTATCCATCCGAGTCCATGTCTACCAACGGACATCCGGCGCTGCGGACCTGATCGACCCATCGCTTCCACGCTGGCAGCAAGAAACGCCGTGTCATATGTGGCGACACCATGCTGTGCGCCTTAAAGGCCATATCTTCGGAAATGCCCAGCCGATCCAGCCGGGCATGCTTCAGTACCCGTGTCAAGATACCGCTGACGAAATCTGCCCAGAACTCAATCATCTGCTCCACGAACGCCGGATCATCCACAAAAAGCTCGCACAGGCGCTCAAACCCGCACCACTCCCTCAACTGCCAGAAGGGCCCATTGACCTGTATCGTCATGACCACAGACGTATCATGTGAATGCGCAGCCGCGCGCACCATCCAGTCTGCGGGCCAGCGCCGCGGGTCGTCTGCGCGGTATCGGTCGCGAACGGCCGGCCAGTCTGCGCGCTCCATCACGGGACAGCGGATCCAGCGTCGGGTCACGAAGTCGCGCGCATGGCGCAGATAGCTGGCGTCATAACAGTCGGCAATCTCCACAACGTTGCCTTTCCAGTCCTGCACCACCAGGTGTCCTGATCGCCGTTCCAACACACGCTCTTCATACTCAGGGATCATGGTGAGGTGCACCGGCAATGCGGCCAGACGGGGGTGCTCCAACGGAAAACCCAGCGCGGCCTCAAGCGCGTTGACGTAGTTGGCTCCATCGGCGAGGCCGTGATGCCGCCAAGCGCGCAAGGTGGACTCTCGTGGGCCGCCTGGCATCAGCGGCACCCTGTCCGTCTGGCCATGAAGCAATACGGCTAGATATCGATCGCGCGGCTGCATGCGGTACCCCCTCTGTGATGACTCTGCACCGTTCATTGCGGCGAGTGCGAGATCCTGCAATCTCACAGGGTGAGCGATACAAGATGCCATGAGGTATCATTATCCGGTTTGTTAACACTACGCCCAGGAGGTTATGTAATGCCATCAACAGACACACCCGCCCGCGTGGGGTTGTATGCGATTGGTTTGGATACATATTGGGGACAGTTTGACGGTCTCCTGGACAGGCTGATGGGGTATCACGCCCAGATAGCGAACCGGATGCGCGAGCTAGGCGCCGATGTCCTGGACGCCGGGATGGTGGACAACCCGGTCAAGGCGCGCGAGGCTGCCCGCGTGCTGCGCTCAGGCCTGGTGGACCTTATATTTCTTTATGTCTCCACATACGCACTGAGTTCTACCGTGTTGCCTGTAGTGCAGCAGGTAGGCGTACCGGTGGTGGTGTTGAACCTGCAGCCCGTTCGCGCACTCAACTACGACACGTTCAACGCACTGGGCGACCGGGGAAAGATGACCGGCGTGTGGCTGGAGCACTGCCAGGCGTGTTCCGCGCCTGAGATCGCCTGCGTGTTCCGGCGTACCGGTATCGACTTCCATCTGGTTACCGGATACCTGGATGACGCTCAGGCCTGGGATGAGATCGGGCAGTGGATCGACGCCGTACGGGTGCGCTCGGTGATGCGTTCCAATCGGATGGGCGTGCTGGGACACTACTACGGCGGCATGCTGGACGTATACAGTGACTTGACGCAGCAGTCTGCAGTATTCGGCAACCATGTAGAACTGCTCGAAATGTGTGAACTGCGCGCATTGCGCGATCAGGTCACTCCCGAGCAGGTGGCGGCAAAGATACAGCAATTCCATCAGGAGTTTCGCGTACATCCGGAATGCTCTCAGTACGAGTTGGAACGCGCAGCCCGCACATCGGTAGCGCTGGATGCGCTGGTTGAAAGCCGGGATCTGGGATCAATGGCCTATTATTATGAAGGCCAACCCGGCAACGAGTATGAAGATATCGTCACCAGTGTCATCCCCGGGAATACGCTGCTGACCGCGCACCATGTGCCCGTGGCCGGTGAGTGCGAAGTTAAAAACGTGCAGGCCATGAAGATCATGGACGCCTTCGGCGCTGGCGGTTCATTCTCTGAGTTCTACTTAATCGACTTTGACGACGATGTCGTGTTGTTTGGTCATGACGGCCCGGCGCATGCGGCCATCGCGCAAAACAAGGTCGAATTGGTGCCGCTTCCCGTGTATCACGGCAAGCCCGGTCAAGGGCTGTCGATCCAGATGGAGGTGCAGCATGGACCGGTTACGCTGTTGTCCGTGGTGCAAAATGGCGACGGAACACTGTCGTTGCTGGCAGCGGAAGGCGAATCCGTGCCTGGCCCGACACTGCAGATCGGCAACACCAACAGCCGGTACCGCTTCTCCATCGGCGCCAGGGAGTTCGTGAACCGCTGGTGTTCTGCCGGTCCGGCGCATCACTGTGCAATCGGCATCGGGCATCATGCCGGCAGGCTTCGCAAACTGGCCGCACTGCTGGACATCGAGATCAATGTGGTCTGCGCAGCCGGCTGAGCGTACCCTGCGGCACACAACCCGGCGTAATGAGCCGTGGCTGTACAATATAGACAGCGGTTCATAACCACTGAAGGAGTTACCGTGCTAATGGCGGATATCAAGACATTGCAATTGGTTGCGGATACAGTCCGCGTCATATCAGCGGAAGGTGTCGAGAAGGCCAAGTCGGGCCATCCCGGCCTTCCCATGGGCTGCGCCGAGATCGGCGCGGTGCTGTTTGGTGAACATCTGCGTTATAACCCGGCCAATCCCCACTGGATGGGTCGTGACCGGTTCGTGCTGTCAGCCGGACATGGCTCTATGTTCATCTACACGCTGCTGCATCTCAGCGGTTACGCAGTCAGTATGGATGACCTGAAGGCGTTCCGACAGCCGCATTCGATCACGCCCGGTCATCCGGAGTTCGGTGAGACCGACGGCGTAGAGACGACCACCGGACCGCTGGGCCAGGGGATCGCCGCGGCAACCGGTATGGCGCTGGCGAACAAGATGCTTGCTGCACGGTTTGGCCAGGACCTGTTTGATTCCAAGGTGTACGCGTTGTGCGGCGATGGCTGCCTGATGGAGGGCATCAGCGCCGAAGCCAGCAGCTTCGCGGGCAACATGAAGCTCAACAACCTGGTGGTGATCTACGACAGCAACGATATCTGTTTGGACGGTCCGACGAGTGAGTGCTTCACCGAGGATGTCGCGGGACGGTACGCCGCCTATGGATGGAGCGTGCTGACGGTAGACGGGCATGACATTCCGGCGTTGATCGACACATTGGCCACGGCGCGCGCTGAGTCCGAGCGGCCGGTATTGGTGATTGCCCGCACGATCATTGGCAAGGGGTCGCCGAATAAACAGGGGACCAACAGCTGCCATGGCGCGCCGCTGGGCGCTGACGAGTTGGAACTCACCAAACAGGCGATCGGATGGAGTGAGCCGCCGTTTACGGCGCCTGCGGCGGTGCAGAGTTTCTTCTCTGAGAAACAGGCCGCGCTGCAGGCGGCGGAGGCCGACTGGAATGCGCGACTCACGGCGAAACGCCAAGATCCCGCCTGGGCCGCCATGTGGGATACATATGTCAACCAAACGCTTCCAACTGACTGGGAGGATCAGATCTGGAGCCTGCCACTGGAGCCAGGGAAGGCCTCACGCGTACTGAGTCAGTCGGTCATCGCGAAAGTGGCCCAGATGGCGCCGTTCTTCGTCAGCGGATCTGCGGACCTGTCACATTCCGACAACACCGTCATCAAGGGCGCACGTCTGGTCGCCCCGCCGGACTACGATGGACAGTTGATCAAGTTTGGCGTCCGTGAGTTCGCGATGGCGGCGATCTGTTACGGCATGCGGCTGGGAGGCATGATCCAGCCATTGTGCGGTACCTTCTTCACGTTCAGCGACTACATGAAGAACGCCGTGCGTCTGGCCTCCCTGATGGGGGTGCGTGTGCTGTTCCAGTGGACACATGACAGCATCCTGCTGGGTGAAGACGGACCGACACACCAGCCGGTGGAGCACCTTGCCGCGATACGAGCGATGCCGGGCCTGACGGTGTTTCGTCCGGCTGACGAAAACGAAACCAAAGCGATGTGGATACAGGCCCTAAAGGCGAAAGGCCCTGTGTGGTTCGTACTGAGTCGGCAGAACCTCGCCGATATCAGCGAGCTGACATCTTCCAAAGCGCGCGAAGGCGTCGCCCGCGGAGGCTACCTGCTGTATGGTTCTCTGGAACCCGTGGATGTAGCCCTCTTCGCCACCGGCAGCGAGGTCGGCCTGGCGGTCGATGCTGCCAAGCTGCTGGAGGCACAAGGCAAGCGCGTGCGGGTGATCTCGATGCCGTCCTGGGAACTGTTCGATGCTCAGGACGCTGACTACCGAGACAGTCTGCTTGATGCTCCGGCCAGGCTGTGTGTCAGCGTTGAAGCGGGTTGCTCGCAGGGATGGCACAAGTATATCGGCCGGAAAGGACTGGCTATCTCTGTGGACCGGTTCGGCGCATCTGCACCAGCGAAGGCGTTGGCCACCGAATACGGTTTCACTCCGGACCAAGTAGTGGCGCGGATCGCCGAGGCGCTTGGGTAAGCGCCGGAAGTACTGGCTGGACAGGGGCCTGCCGGATACGGCAGGCCCCTGTTTTTGCATCATGACCTCTACTCTGTCCTATGTCTCAGTAAAAAAGACTTGACACAAACCGCCTCGGGGAGTACAATAAGGCATCTCAACCGCAGCAAGCGTCAGATCGCGGGAGGATCATGTGCGAACGTTTCGTTGCTCTCTCAGCACCTACGCTGGCCGGAACTGGCCACACCGTCACTGTTCAACACGTATCTCACTGGGCCACGCCGCCTCGCAAACCAGGCCATTCCTGATCGGCCACTGTACTGCCATCGGTATGGCATATCACTGAGGGGTGTCCATTCACTGGGGCACACTGCAACAACAGCAACCAAGTGATTTAATGACATGCGTGAAACAGCGTTAACAGCACTAGACTCGGAACAGTGGGAACACCTGCTGAATGATGAGGCAGTAACGCCTGAGAGTGTATGGCGCATTTTGCTTTGCCCATTTTCCTGCCTGAAGAATGATGCGTGCGCTTCAGTTGCGTGCTGGTGACCACGCCGTAAGGCGCATCCAGGCGATACAAGATAGTATTAGGAGGAGTCTCATGGCACACAAACAATCTCTGATGATGATCCTGTTTATCGTGGCGGTGTGTGGTATGGCTGCGACACGTGCTGCCGCTGTCACAACGGCTACTGCCACCCCTGTGTGGGACCTTTATCCAAATGACTATATGGAGCCAGACCCGTATGAGAATGTACCCTTTGGTGGCGTGTACCATTGGGCGACGTTTCACGTGCAGGTCAGCCAAGGCCAGGAGCGGTACCTGTTTACCGTATCTTCCACTATACAGAACGTAGTGGGCCCCGCATCCAGCTGGAAGCACTATACTGTCGCTCCAGGCTATGATGGCTATGGTTACACCTATAACGGTGATGGGGTAACCTACTACGTTGCCCAGTCCGGTGACCAACCAGGTAACAAAATGCATCTGGCACAGGTGATAGGAAGGCCGGAAGGCAACTACATGGGCATGCTGATCGGCGCCACGACCTACGTGTGGAACTGGCAGCAATGATGCGAACAGTACCATCAACGTGTAAAGTGAGCCATCGGAACACACTTCGACGGTATTTACCGATGAGTGCGCTGCAATTCACTGAACTGTTTCGTTTGTGGCCGTTGATCCTGGTCATCCTGTGCCTGACTCCATTTCGCTCTGTTCATGCGCAGGTTACTGAGCAAGGGCTGGCGCGTTCCCCCAAAGTGGGCCTGCGAGTGGCTAACAATGACGGGAGCAATCATAGGCTGGCCCCCTTACTGCCGTTGCTGGAACGGGTTCGACCCGATGGTAAAGCCCGGCTCACCGTTGCAGAATTTCTGGAGCGTATCAAGCACAACCGAGATAGCGTCGACCGTCTGTGGGATTCACTTGAGGTGATGTTACCCTTCCATTACATGCAGGAGAACGAACACAGTACACCGTTCGACATGGCTTGGCTCAAATCCCGAACTATTGAATACCAGTATGCTGAATCTGCTTTTGGTGACGTCAGTTTGCGGCCAGGATCTGACGACTACAATTTCCGGATCTATTGGTCAAAAAACAAGGTGTTCAATGCAGACGGAACGCTTGCCCCTAAGAGTCCTGCGGCGCCCAAGCGGTAACGAGGTGTGGTGAATGGTTATACTCGATGAACAATGGAAGGACTGCCAGGATCGGCAGAAACTGGATGCAAGCCCAGCGGCCCGCCGTGGCTGGTATGATACCGTCATCGTGTCGCGTATCAAGATCACCCGGCAGTG
>CAZHSN010000025.1:0-6622 GCA_964535125.1 uncultured bacterium | reverse complement strand
GATCACCCGGCAGTGTGCAGGAAGGAACATTCCGGTACCAGAGCATATCACGGAGGCAGAAGTTGTCCGTGCAGATTCGCATCATTCGCCGTCCATCCGCATCAACTGGGGAGTAGGTGGATTTGGACGTTTCTGTTACGACTTCAACCCGAATAAGCCGTTGATACGCGCCGATATTACCGTCGATATGTGGGCTCGGCATCATTCCGCACTGCGTCAACTGGGACTCAGCGCATATCTGATGCATCCGTCCGGGCGGGACGCCATTGTCGCCTGCGGTTCTTGGGCGGGTACGGACTGCCTGTCGTACATCGTCTGCGGCATCAAGGCGCCTACCCGGCACGATCTGGATGCCGTATATCGCCGAACGGAAGATCTGCGGATCACCGAAAAGATGCCCGCCCTGCCGGGTTATTGGCATCAGATCGGCATTCACATAGATACACACGTGCGCGGTGCGGTCTGCTTCAGTTACCAACCGATGGGCTTTCCTGACGCAAAACGCAAGATAAGCGGGAGGTTGGCGCCGTTGGCGCCGGGACGGGACTACAAGCGCATCCAAGGGCTGGCTCTGGGTCAGCTTCCATTCCCGACATACAACCGTGGACGATTTAGGGATACATCCGAGGTGCGCTTCGGTCGCGTGCTGGTGACCACGCCGTAGCGCAGTGCGCGTTCTGGAGGTACTGAAATGACGCATTGGTATTGGAGAGTGATCGTCGGTGTGGTGTGTGCGTTCAGTCACGCCTGCGCAGCCGCTGCTCCAGCCACAACAGAGACGATGAGCACTCCCATAACGTTGGCAGTGAAAGGCGTGGCTGTGTCTGACCTGTGCACCAGATTGGAGCGTCTTTCAGGGGTTCCGCTATCCACGGGTGCCGAACTCGCCGACCAAAAGGTCACGGTGCTTGTCACTACACAACCGTTGCATGTGTTGATGGATGGATTGGCCACGCTGTTGCGGGCGGAGTGGGCCCGCGAGGAACGACCCCAGCACACAGACCGCTATGTGTTGAGACTCCCCCATGGCGTCATCACTGAGCGTGTGGATACACCGTCTTGGGAACCCATTTGGATGGCCATTGACGAGCAGCTGTCCAAGCTGCAGGACCGTTATCTGCGATCGGACACAGCGGACGATGAGCGCCCCGATCCGTTGGCTTACGCCACCGCCTCGTGGTTGCGTACCATACCTGTCGCGTGGAGGCAGGCCCTGGTTCACTACCAATCCGCATCGATTTGGCTTGACACCGCCAGTGACGACCCAGCCTGGCGCGTACCGGATACCATTCAGCCCCTGCTGCCCAATGTAGGCCAGACAATAGACCCTACCGACTCGTCGCACCGCATCGCGTTGGAGATCGGCATCATGGTAGATCGAAATGTGGCCCCACCCACGTTCCGCATCACCGCTGTGCTGCACGCCAGCCGGATCGGCACATTGGAGGCCGCTGCGGTCGCCACACACATACCGTTGATCAGCACGCCAATGCCATTACCCGTTGCGGTCAGCGGGCCGGAAGAGCCGCCGCTGCCGTCCTGCGTCGACCAAGTGGAAAAACTGAGCCAGCAGCATGTCAGCATAACCGCCAAGCAGGCGCGCGAGGAAAGCGGCATGCCGTGGATAGAAGGAATCGACGCCAGGGTCAATCGGAGCGATATTTTGATGTTGCTGCACAAGCAGACCGGTCTGCAAATACTATCTGATCACTACAGTCTCTGGCCGGTTTGGAACGACCGTGTGCATATATCAGCGCGTGAGTGTCTGAACTTGCTGACCCGCCCTGAATACGACGCTCGTGTGGGTTGGGACAGTCAGTTCATCTATATGCGTACATCGCATCCGGTGTGGCGCGACGCGAGAGAGATACCCTCCCGTGTGTTATCGGTGGTTCAGACGGAACGGGCCAAGCGCGGCTATCTCAGTCTGGATAGTTTGATGGTGTTGGCCCAGCTCAGTCAGGAACAGATCGATACGCTGATGACGTACAACCGCTATCTGCGGATACCGCTGTGGTTGACGCATCAAGAGGCGCTGAACCAGATGAAGCGCCCTGTGTTGCGGTTCCTGGGTGCGTTAACCACCGACCAACGCGCCCGCCTTCAGGAAGGCGGACTGCCCATATCCGCTCTGGATGATCAACAACGCAGCTTGCTGTGCACCTCCATACCGGCGCCGCAGACAGAGAGGTCGGCATTTGACTGGGGCGCACCGCGTATCGGGTTACGCATACATGGCATCCGCATCGACCAGCCGGCCCCCCTGCCGTTGGCGCCCATTATGATGCGACTCACACCACACGTCAGACGTCTGGCCTGGGACCTTCCTGCAAATGTCGCCGTATCTCCTGACGCGCACATAGAATCTCCGGCCGTGAACACGGAAGGGTACCAGTTGCTGATCCAATGGCCTGATGGAAGCCAGCAGGATCTGTTTCTACCAGTGCCCACACAACCGTTCGACCCGAAGGAGTACATCGGCTATCTGTAGAGATCCCGCATGGTGCTTATTGTTGGGCGGCCTGTCCCCGGCATCACCGATTGGGAAGGTGACAGGTGGGCGCGATGCCCTTTTTCTCGAAATAGCGCTGGTGGTACTCCTCAGCTGGCCAGAAAACATCCGCATCGGTTACCTGGGTGACGATCGGTCGCGCAAACCGTTTTGACTCGGTCAGTTGGGCCATTTTTCGTCTAGCTTTCTGGGCTTGTTCAGGTGTGATCGCAAAGATTGCGGAACGATATTGGCTGCCGACATCCGGCCCTTGACGGTTCAACGTGGTGGGGTCGTGTATCTCGAAAAACAGGTCAAGCAGATCCTCATAACGGATGCGGGATGTATCGAAGGTCACTTCCACCGCTTCGGCATGTCCGGTGGAGTCGGAACACACCTGCTCGTAGGTGGGATGCTGGGTATGGCCTCCCGTGTACCCGACGCGTGTCTCGATCACGCCGCGTCCGCGCAAGCTGCGGAAGGCGCTCTCAACACCCCAAAAGCAGCCGGCGGCGAATACGGCCTTCTGTGTGCGTTTTGCCGCATCCAACGGCACGGTGACAAACGCGATGGAGTTGATGCAGAAGCGCTGTCCGGTTGGCGGCGGACCGTCATCGAACACATGCCCCAGATGGCCGTCACACAGCGCACATGTCACTTCGGTGCGTGTCATGCCATGGCTGAAGTCCGGACTCAGCTTTATGTTGCGCGGATCGACCGGCGCTGTAAAGCTCGGCCAGCCGGTACCGGACACAAACTTGGCCGACGACGCAAACAGATCGGCGCCGCACCCCGCACAGCGATAGAGCGTACCATCAGTCGGCACTGTACAGCTGCCGGTTCCGGGGTGTTCCGTTCCTTTAGTTCGTAAAATGTTGTACTGATCGGGTGTCAGCCGTTGCCGCCACTGGGCATCGGTGCAGGTGACTTTCGGCAACTCCACCGCTGCGTTCAGCGTCACATCCATGATCGTGATGCGATGCGGATCGGCACGGTCCGGTGTCTGTGCGTTCATGCTCGGCATCCCCCTGAGAAAGAACCCCACGGCCAGTAAACCTATGGATAGTGCGGCCATCGTGCGCCAGTGCCAGCGTATCACGGTCGTGTTCCTTTCCGTTAGTTAGCTGGACTAATTATTGCACAACATGTGTCGAAATGAGATGCACACATCCGATGGAAGGAGACTCTATATAAAAACCCCGAGACGCGGCTGTGATGGTTACGGCTCAGCGGACGACGCCTCCGAGGCGCGGCTGGTGAGCAGATGCAGAAACGCCTCGCCGTACCGAGCGAGCTTGTGTTCGCCGACGCCTGGAATCTGCGCCAGTTCCTCCATCGAGCGCGGGTGCGCCTGGGCCATGGCGCGCAGCGTGGCGTCATGGAAAATCACATAGGCCGGTAGTTCCATCTCTCGGGCCAGTTGGCGGCGCAGCGCCCGCAACGCGTCATACAGACGCTGCTCGGCGGGAGAGAGTGGATCATCCGACAGGTCCTGTCGGCGCGCACGTGCGCGGCGCGGGATGTCACGTCTCAACAGCACCGGCCGCTCGCCGCGCAGGACGTCTCCGCTTTCCGGCGTGAGATGGAGCGCTCCGTGGCGCTCCATGTCCACACCCAGCAGACCGGCAGCCACCAACTGGCGGAACACAGACGCCCATTCCTTCTCGGTCAACTCAGCGCCGCGTCCAAACGCGCTCAGCCTGTCATGTCCGCAGGCCGTCGCGCGTTCGCTGGGTTTACCCAGCATCAGGTCGATGAGGTATCCGGCGCCGTACCGCTGGCCGGTCTGATGCACCACATAGATCGCTTTTTTTGCGGCCTGGGCGCCATCCCAGGTATCCACCGGGTACAGGCAGGTGTCGCAGTTTCCACACGGGCGGGCGAGGCGATCACCGAAGTAGCTCAGTATCGCCATCCGGCGACATCCGGTGGTTTCACATAGACCCAATAACGCGTTAAGTTTTCGGTGCTCCAGGTGTTTGCGTTCCGGATCGGCATCCGAAGCGTTGATGAAGTTGCGTTGGGCTGCCACATCGGACAGGCCGTATAACATCCATGCGTCGGCAGGCAAACCGTCACGCCCGGCGCGGCCCGTTTCCTGATAGTACGACTCCACACTGCGCGGCAGGTCCAGGTGAGCCACAAACCGCACATCCGGTTTGTCGATGCCCATTCCGAACGCGATGGTTGCCACCATCACCACGCCGTCCTGCTGCAGAAACCATTGTTGATGGCGGTTCCGGACGTCTGCATCCAGACCGGCATGGTAGGGCCGTGCATCAAACCCCTGTTCGCGCATCCATTCGGCAGTTTGTTCAGTCTTCCGGCGGGTCAGGCAATAGATGATGCCCGACTGATCCCGGTGGTTCTGCAGAAATCCGAGTAACTGACGATGGGCATGCTGTTTGGGCTCGATGTGATAGCGGATATTGGGCCGGTCGAAACCACACAGATACTGAAGAGCCGCGCTCAGATCCAGACGTTCGATGATCTCGTTGCGTGTCTGGGAATCCGCGGTCGCCGTCAGTGCGATACGCGGCACGCCGGGGAATCGTTCGTGCAGCAGAGACAACGCCAGGTACTCCTCCCGGAAGTCATGTCCCCATTGCGACACGCAATGCGCTTCATCGATGGCGAACAGCGACGGCGGGACATCCTGCAGCATCTGCAGCGTGGAGGGCATGACGAGCCTTTCGGGAGCGATGTAGAGCAGTTTCAACGCGCCGCCGCGATACTGCGCGCAGGTGCGGGACTGTTCAGAGGCGGGTACGGATGAGTTCAGCATCGCTGCAGCGACGCCCAGCTGCTGCAGTGCGGTGACCTGATCACGCATCAGCGCGATCAGAGGTGAGATCACCACGGCTGTGCCGGGCAGCATCAACGCCGGGATCTGATAGCAAAGCGACTTGCCGCCGCCGGTAGGCATCAGCAGAAACACATCGCCGCCAGCGGCCAGGTGCCGGATAACCTCTTCCTGCGGCGGCCGGAAGCTGCGGTATCCGAACACCTTGCGCAGGATCTCCGAGGCCGTCGAACCGGCCACTTGCACGCTCACCGCCATGGTAGGGATACCGCCTGTTGATGCATCACATATGTATGGTACCAGCGGTTGTGATCAAAGGCGGAAGATCTCCACGCATCACAGCCGTATCAGGGTGCGGCCGTGATGCTCTCCGCCCATGTTTTCCAGAGCGGATGCACAGAATCTGTCTGCAGCTCACGGAGCCGCTGTCGGCCAGCTGCTGTATCCGGCAGGATGTAGACGACCGCACAGGCCGCGTCGGCCAGGCGCAGTTCGATGCGGCCGCGGCTGTGCACGCGCTGAAGGGAACCGGTCAGCAGGTCGTAGACCAGATACCGTCCCGGCTGCTGCTGCACCATCGCGCTCGCCTGAATACCCGGCTGGGCGAATCTCAGACGCTGTTCGCGGTTACCGTCATACACAAAATGCCACCGCTCCAAGGCCTCCCGAGACCACAGCACGCAGACGCTGCCCTTTGGCATTTCATATTGATGGACAAGCAGCGAGTCATCGGAATCCGCTGTGCGGGCGATCTTAACGGTTGACATAAGCGCACGCATGATCCGGCGGTCGAGTTCTCGAGTCGCCGGATCGCCGGCGCGGTAGTGCAGGTAGATCACCCTGGCGCCGCCGGCCGCGCGGAACGCGCTGACGATCGGTTTGCCGTTGACCGCCAGCAGCGTGTTGCCGCCGGGGGCGTCATACCAAGCACCGGACATGGAGACCGCTTCGCCGCGACGAAAATGGTCTGCAAATGGCGCTTTGGCCAAAGTGACGCGTCCGCTGCCAACCGGCGCATCGGTATCGCGTATCGATGGAATGCCCCAATCATGGCTGCCGGTGACATGGCGTACCCCGACCTGACGCCACCAGGGAACCGGGTTGAGCCCCTGATCGAGACACAGCGGCTGGTCGCTGTGACAGATCAGCGTGCGGTTCGCATCCTCACGCAGCCAGCGCACCAGCCGCTGCCTTACGGCAGGAGAGGGCAGAGGATCACCCCAGATCAACGTGCGGTATTCGGTCCAATTAGCGAAACGCGTGGAGTCCAACAGGTCGTAGATCATCTGCTCACGCGCCATTGCGTCCGCCAGACAGCCGTCGTGGTG
>CAZHSN010000024.1:0-30670 GCA_964535125.1 uncultured bacterium | reverse complement strand
AAGTTGTCTTTCAGCGTATCCAGGGTATGGGCCAGGTCCTGGCGGGTCTCGTTGCCGGCCTTCGGCGCCAGCAGGATACCTGTCACTGCGCCAACCACGGCGCCAATACCGATACCCGCAAAAATGGTGAGCAACATGCTGCGATCGTCATCTTGAGACATTCGGTAAGCCTCCTTCGTGTTTACGACTGGGGCGGAGTACCGCCCGGTTTACGTTGAAACAGGTCGAACAGACGGCTGAAGACCGATGACCCGTCCGAATGGGAACGCGCGGCTCGTGAGCGTGCGGTCAGAAATGCCGACAGTCCAACCAGCGTGGCCAGCATACGATCAATGGCCTGCAATTTGGTGTTTACCGAGAGTACTGTCTCGCTGAGTCCCTGAGCGGCGCTCTTCATGTCCCGCATGGCGGGTGTCAGATCTTCCCGTGCGTTACTCACCAGCGTGGAAGCGTTACTGAGCAACGGAGGCAAGTCTGACTCCAGTACAGCCGCCACGGAGTTCACGCGCCGGGCTGCTGTGCTCATGTCGTTCAGAGTATCCACAAGCTTGGCCAGGAGGCCGTCAGTCCGGTGATGCAGGCGTCTGAGTATGCCGATCACGCGGTAGAGCACCACGATGAGCAGCACCAGAACGACTGCAGCCAGAAGTTGAACCAAGTTTTCCACGCCGAGATCAGCTCCTTACGGTTGAGTGTGGTTACCGTCTGGACGAACACCCATAACTATACCTGAGCGGAATACCCAAAAATCTACAGTTACAGGTCAAATGTCTCGTTGAAGTACTTATACAGTTCATGCTCATACTGCTTGGACACGATGGCGATGACGCTGTCGCCCAGATGCAGGCGGGTATCGCCATGGGGCACAGTCGCCCGGTTGTCGTGTATGACAGAGATGATCAGCGCGTCGCCCGGTAAAGTTAAGTCGCCAATCGGCATATCGAGTATCTGACTGGGTTGGCGAAGCTCGATATCTATGATCTCCACATCACCGTTACGCAGCGCGGCCAGCGGGATCACGTTCTCCAGAGCAATCTCACGTTCGATCAACTGATGGATGATCTGGGTACTGCTGACGGTGGAGTCAACTCCCAGCCTTTGAAACACCACCACGTTCCGCGGATCGTTGACGCGTGCGATGGTACGTAACGCGCCAAACTGGTTCTTCGCCAGCTGGCAGATAATCAAATTGTCTTCATCATCTCCGGTACAAGCCACCACCACTTCACAGCGTCCGGCGCCAGCATCTTTCAGCACGCGCATCTCATCACCGCGGCCATGCCGCACCGACTCCCCGAGTTGTTCCCTCAGGAAGTTATAGCGGTTACGGTCTCGTTCAATCAGCAACAGTTCGTGACCGGCCTTCAGTAACGTCTGAGCCAGGTAATATCCGACGTTTCCGCCGCCAACGATAATGATGTACATGGGGTTTCCCTCAGTCCTCTTCTGTCAGCTCACGGGGCAACTGGTTGCAGTCATCAGCCGTTCCCGCTGCTGCATCCAAAGCGAACGCCCGCATCATGTGAGCGCCGATCAAGCCGTAACAGATCGTGTAGATCCCGTGATGTTGCCGGAACACCTGTGCGCGCACCGGATCATTCACTTTGGCAACGACCTTGGGGATGTTGTACACCTCACGTGCGATCTGTGCGGCCATCAGATTTCGGTTGTCTCCCTCGGTAAGTGCTGCAAACAGATCGACCTCGCGGATGCGCGCACGCTCCAAGGTGTCTCTGTCCATGCCGTTACCGACGATGATTTGACCGCCGAAACTGGGACTTAGCCGTTCCAGCGAGTCTTTGTTATGTTCAATAATGGTGACCCGATGTCCCGAAGCGAACATCAGTTGACTGAACGCTACACCCGTGCGCCCGCATCCTACCACCAGTATGTTCATGCGTTTACCACCTCTGCGACGGTGAACCACACCGCGACCTGTATCATCATGGCCTCAGTGACAGGGAATGTCAACACCTGACGGAACCCCAACTGCACAGACTGCGTATACAACGTAGGGAGCGCCGTTTGACGGTGTTTGCGGCGTATCGTTATACTACTCAAGGCTTGCATCATCGGTTCCCCCAATCGTCTCCGGTGTTCAGAGGCCACCTCCAGGAGGTTACTTCAAGGTTAATGGAACCAGCCATCCGTATTGAGGGACTCACCAAGCACTATTACAACAGGACGACCCGTCAGCAGGTCATGGCGGTCGACTCATTGTCTTTGGAAGTGCATCCCGGTGAGATATTCGGTTTTCTCGGGCCGAATGGGGCCGGTAAAACAACGACTATCAAGATGTTGCTTGGGCTCATCTTTCCCAATGGGGGTGATGCGTTCATCTTGGGCAAACCCATAGGTGACGCGAGCATCAAGCATCAGATAGCCTATCTACCCGAAAGTCCGTACTTCTACGAATACCTCACGGGCGCTCAGGTACTTGACTTCTACGCGCGCCTCTTCGGCATGAAAGGCAGCCAGCGCAAGAAACGGGTTATTGAGCTGCTGGATCTGGTAGGACTGAGCAGAGATGGTGACAAAACGCTGCGCAACTACTCCAAGGGTATGCTGCAGCGAATCGGTATTGCCCAGTCGCTGATCAACGATCCGGACCTGCTGTTTCTTGACGAACCGACGTCGGGGCTCGATCCGCTGGCGCGCGTGGAGATCCGTGACCTGATCGGGAAGCTGAAGCAACAGGGTAAGACGGTGTTTCTAAGCTCCCACCAGCTGCTGGAAGTTGAGGTGATGTGCGACCGCATATCGATTCTCAACCGCGGCAAGCTGTTGAAGCAAGGAAAGCTGGACGAACTGCTTCCAAGCGGCTCCGTCGACATCACGGTGCGCGGCTCGGCGGCTGTGGCTGCCGCACTGGAACCATTCGGGTTGAGTTGGTCGCAGCCGGAATCCGGTGTCTTCATGGCTACTGCCCCTACAGGCGATCCTGTGGATCAGATCGTAGACGCGGTGCGTGCCGCAGGCGGATCCATCGTGGCACTGACGCCACAAAGACGGACGCTTGAACAGATATTCGTGGATACCATCGGCGGGGTGAACAACTGATGAAGGCTGTGCTGGCAATCGCTTCCAATACAGTGCGAGAGGCGCTGAGCCGCCGCGCCGTTCTGTTGTTTCTGTTCGGAGCGCTGGTGCTTATCGTCATGGCGCCGCTGTTCAGTTTTCTGACAGCCCGCGAAGAGATGACCATGCTGAAGTCTCTGGGGTTGGGCGTGATCCAACTGGCTTCCATGTTCATCTGCATCACGTTGGGGATTCAGTTGATTCCCACCGAGTTGGAACGCCGCACGATCTACACCGTACTGTCCAAACCGGTCCATCGGTATGAGTTCGTTCTCGGCAAGTTCCTGGGCGCAGTGGCAACCATGGCCATCAACATCATCGTCATGGGCGTGGTGTTCACCGCCGTTCTCTGGTTCCGCACGCACAGCCTGCCCGATGGGCTGCTGATCTGGAAGGGACTGCTGTTAATGCTGTTCCAGATGAGTATTCTGGGTTCGATGGCGATCTTCTTCTCGGTGTTTATGACGCCGTTCGTGAACTTCTTCCTGACACTGGGCTGTTACACCATAGGTCTGTTCAGCACCGTGACAGAAAACCTGATGAAGGACGCCAATCGCACGATCATTCAGCGAGCCGTCGGCGGTTTCGTACATTACGTGATCCCAAACTTCGCCAACTTCAATGCCCAGAACCCTATTATTCATCCTGAGACACGCATCACCAACGAGGTTGTGTACTACGTTAACAACATCGGGTATGCCATGCTCTGGATGATCGTGCTGCTGATCATCGCAACCATCGTCTTCGACCGCAAAGAGGTGTAACCGTGAACCGACGTGCTTTATGGATCGTCGTGTTGATCTGCTTCTGCCTCAGCGCCGTGTTGCAGACAGCGATTGATCCAATGCGCAAGCAGTTCGAGCCTCAGACCAAGGGACTGGTCGGTAAGGTCAGCGGTCTACCGGCAGAGTATATCTTCGGCACGATGCTGGGCTTCCGCGAAGTCATCGCCGGTGTTCTGTGGGTGCGTGCAGACGAGTTCTTCCATGAGGGGAACTATGATGCGATCCTGCCGATTATCCGCTTGGTAACATGGCTTGATCCGCGCAACATCGATGTGTTCTGTACCGGAGCGTGGCATATCGGTTATAACTTCACAGACACCGAACAGCGATCCGATAGAAGGTATCTGCCGGCAGCCATACGACTACTGGATGAAGGTGCGGCGGCCAACCCGGATGTGTATGACATCTTCTTCGAACTCGGCTGGATGTGGTTCGATAAAGTACGCATGGCGCAGGAATCCGTACCTTGGTTCCAAAGAGCCAATGCGTTCCCTGACCGTCCGGATGAAACCAAACCGGGGATTCCGCCGGCTCGAAGGCATATGCTGTGTCACGCTTGGGAGCGTTCGGGCCAGATCGAAAAGGCCATGGAAGCTTGGGAGTCGATCATGGAGTCCCATGAGGCGTTCTTGCAGCGGGCCGGCAAAGACGACCTGATGGCGTTCACCAATCTGGAGGTAGCCAAACGCAACTACGCTGCCCTCCACGAGCGCCAATACAATCGATACGAGAAACAACCCAAGCCCGATACGCAGCCTCCACAGGACGTCGAATTCGACGCCCAAGTAAAGGTCTTGGCGCCCAAGATCATCGAGGTCTCAGGAACGTGTAATCTGGGTAAATACTACAATGAAAGCATGCGCCGAGAAGAGACTCGCCCCGGCCGTGTCGACATGGTGCTGCGCCAGGATGACTTCCATCTGGGCATTCTTCTGGACAGCAACCCTCAAGCCGATCATTCGTGGCGCACCAAGGGTTTCAGCTTCGATGTGCCGGATGTCACCGTATGCCAGGACATGCTGTTCATCGGCAACGGCAAGTTCAAACGACGCATCAACATGGCCGAAGATCCTATGATGTACGGCTTCAAGGCGCCGACTTATATCCTGACCGTAAGGTACACGCCTCAATACGCACCATCTGAAACGCAAGACCGCATCGGATGGCGGGGTGAGGGATTGACCGACAAACGGTACCTGAAGACCATGAACGTCACTGTTACCGACGTCGACGGCGTAAAGCATTCGGCAAATTACCGGTACGTGATCAAGCGATTCCGCCTGACTCGCGAGCAGTTAGTAGGTGGAAGCGGAACCGGTGTACCGGTAGAATAGAGTTAGGCAGCCGGAGCCTCTGGGAGTACTCCGGCTGCGCAGACGCCCACTGCATGGGTGGCCGGGCGGAACACAATGGTATGCGCATTAACCCCGCCAGGTTCGGGAGAAAGCAACGGTCCGTGTGACTGCCATGTGTTGTTCTCTACCCCGACCACCCATGCAGTGGGCGTTATACACCGGAGGTGTCTGATGTCGGTGTGGCGATGTGTCCTGCTGGGCGTGTGCGTCTGTCTGTTGACAGGCTCCGCAGGGGTTTCACACCCCATCGCATTCCGCAACGGACAAGTCGTGCTGTATGGCGACTTGTCGTTGCCTCCCAACCAGACCTCGGCGGCTCCTGTTCTCATCATCATCCCCGGCGGCGGCGCTGAAGACCGCCACGGCAACGTGGCTGGCGCCGTGGACAGCGCCCCCTGCACACATATGGCCCGTCTGTTGAACCAGGCGGGTTGGGCGGTTCTGCGATATGACAAGCAGGGAGTAGGGGAGAGCGCCCCGGGGCGCAAGGCGCCACATAACCGGACCGTGGGCATTCTCACTCTGTCCGAACTGGCCCTGGATGCGATTGCGTCAGTTGGATTTGCGGCGTTGCAGCCTACGATTGATGCGAAGCAGATATACCTGTTCGGGCGCGATGAAGGCGCCATGATCGCAACCGATGTGGCCTGGCAACTGGGGTCGCGGGTGCGCGGACTTGTGGTGGCCGACATGCCTCCCTGCCTGCCGTGGATTCGGCAGTGGCAGACTCTGGAACTCGAGATGCAAAAGCGTGGCATACTCGGCGACGCACTGAAGGCTCGGCAGACGGAGTTTCTGGACGCGTTGGCGGCCATCCGAACCGGTGCGCCTACACCTGCAGTATCAGAAGAGGTCCTGCCCGCTTTTCCAGGCGTCAATCCTATGTACCTGCGGCAGTTGTATTTCTACGATCCTCCGGCCCATTTGGCACAAGTGAAACAACCCACACTATTGTTAATGACAGGCACTTCAGCAGCTGTACACGGGGCGCAGGACATGAAAGACTGGCAGGCCCTGCTTGAAGGTGGCACAGTGACGATTCAAGCTCTGAACGCCGGTTCGGTCGCAGGCCAATTAGCCACAGCGATCCATCAATGGGCCATCAAGGGAGCCAAGTAACATGGCGCATCTGGCTTTATACAGGAAGCACCGGTCTCAGACCTTTCAGGACGTCTGCGGCCAAGATCACGTCACGCGTACCCTGCAAAACGCCTTGAAACAGGGGCGCATCAGTCATGCCTACCTGTTTTGCGGACCACGCGGTACCGGGAAGACAACCACAGCACGCCTGCTTGCGAAAGCGTTGTGTTGTGAGACCGGACCGGTGGCGGAGCCTTGCAACGCCTGTGAAGCGTGCATCTCTATCACCGAAGGACGCGCCGTGGATGTGGTGGAGATGGATGCCGCATCCGAAACCGGTATTGATGATGTACGGCAGACGATTATTGAGAATGCGGCTTACATGCCTCAATACCTGCGGTACAAGGTCTACATCATTGATGAAGTGCATGATCTATCCGCCAAGGCATTTGACGCGCTGTTGAAGACGCTGGAGGAACCGCCATCGCATGTGGTGTTCGTTCTGGCCACAACCGAGTTTAACAGGGTGCCCATCACGATCCGTTCGCGATGCCTCCGATTCGACTTTCGCAGAGGTTCGGTTGAAAGCCTGACACAGCGGCTGGCGGAAGTACTCTCCAGGGAGGGGGTCGAAGCAGAGCCTGAAGCCCTGGATGTGGTCGCCCGGTCCGCGGATGGTTCCTACCGCGACTCGTTGAGCCTTCTGGAACAGGTAATGGCCTATGCGGAGGGACCACTGCGCGCCAGTACGGCCCGCGAAGTTCTCGGTTTGGTCGATGATGAAGCGGTAGGCCAGGTTATCAATGCGCTCGTGCGTCATGACGGCGTAAAGGTACTGCGCGCTATGGATGCACTGTTCGCTCGGGGATTCACACCCCGGCTGGTAGTCGAGGCCATAGCGACACGGTTTCGCGCGCTGTACTACGCCACTGCAGGCGTGTTTGCTGATACGCTCACGGCCGGCGAACGTGAAGCATTGAAGATGCAGGCAGCTCTCTTCCCAGCATCGTTGTTGCCGAAATATCTGGCCGCATGCATGGAGACGCTCAGCGCATTAAAAACCGCCATTGATCCTAGGCTGATGGTCGATCTTTTGGCCATACGTCTTGTTGAGTGTCATGCAGACAACACAACCGCGACGCTGTCCCAACAACCAGCAATCAGTAAGCCATCGCCTGCGTCGCGGCCTGTGCGTACGGCAGTACAGGATCAGGCGGCTGTGCCTTCGGCATCCGCACCCGCGACCCCGTCACCACAAGCCATTGGGGATACGGGTACTGATGACGCACCCGGCTCTCCAGCAGATACCCCAGAAAGCGGCGTCCTGCGTGCGGGTGAAACCATCGCCGATGCTGTTCGGAGACGATGGCCGATTATCATTGAGGCGATAAAACGCCGCAGTCCCTCTGGGGCCGCGATCTTGCAGCAGGCGTCAATCGGCTCCATGCGTGGCAGCGCCGTGGAGATGTTGTTCGCTAACAAATTTGCCGCCGATCGTATGGCTGATGCCAAGAAACGGCAGTTTGTCGAACAGATCATCGCCAGTGATCTGGGGATACCCAGCGTCAAACTCATCTGTGATGTCGCCAATAGTGGACCCGGCAGTTTCATTGACGAAGTAGAGAGCATGTTCGACGGAAGCCGTCAGAACGAATAGCAGATAACGAACACACGGAGGAATCAGATAGATGCGTAACCCCTTCGGAAACCCTAAAGAGCTGCAGCGTATGATGGATCAGGCCATGAAGGGTATGGAACAGGCCAAAGAACAGGTGAAACAGATCCAGGTGGAGGCATCAGCCGGAGGAGGGGTGGTCAAGGCCACAGTCAACGGCGAAGGTGAAGTGCTGGCCCTGCATATTGATCCCATGGTAGTAGATCCCACCGACACAGAGATGCTTGAGGATCTGGTCTTGTCGGCGATCCGGGAAGCACGAACGCAGGCGATGGGCCGAGCGAGCGAGGTCATGAACAGCATCCCCGGCCTGCCCAACGTCGGCGGGCTTCTGGGGTAATCACCTTGCCCACGGAGTATGTCCGGCCACTGGACGCGCTGATCCGCGAACTGTCACGACTGCCCGGCATCGGTCCCAAGTCCGCTCAGCGTCTCGCACTGTACTTGATCCGACGGCCTGCGGAAGAGACCATGCGGCTTGCCGATGTCCTGCGTGAGGCGTGCTCTCAGGTGCGACTGTGCACGCGATGCTTTCATTTGGCAGATTCAGAGCTGTGCCCGATCTGTCAGAATGAACGCCGCGACCAGCACACCGTCTGTGTCGTTTCCGATCCGCGTGACGTGATAGCGATTGAGCGGACAGGCGAATATAAGGGCACCTATCATGTGTTGCATGGCGTGATCAGCCCGATGGATGGTATCGCTCCCGATCAACTCCGCATCCGGGAACTTCTGCAGCGTTTGCAGCACGAGGATGTCCATGAGGTGATCCTGGCGCTGAACCCCACGCTGGAAGGCGATACAACGGCGTTGTATATCGCTCGCATGCTGAAACCGGCTGGACTTCGCGTGACCCAGTTAGCGCAGGGAATGCCGTCAGGCGGTGACTTGGACTACGCCGATCAAGCAACACTCGCATCAGCACTGGAGTGGCGCCGCGAGATCTGACCGCAACGGATGGAGAGGCCGCATGAACTCCCAACGTATCTGCAGGCAAATTGTCACAGAGGTCGTTGTTATCCATTGCGTTGCCGCCTGCTGTGCGGCAGCGGAAGCTCCCTCGGCCGCGTTAACCAACCGGACGCTGACGATCCGTAACGCACATACAACCATCGTACTGGACCGTCAGACAGGCCACATCGTCCGAATGCATCCCGGTTCACTGACACCTAAAGGTCCCTGGTTTGCTGTTCACGAAGAGGACCGGAGCGGTCTGTTACCCACCATGACATGGAAGCGAGGCGCCGTGTCTGTGTTCCATGGCGGAGCGGCTCATGTGTCCGCAGCTTCGAGTCATGAGGAAGCAAAAGGAACGCTGCGATGGGATCGGCCAAACGGACTGGTCATCACGGCCGAATTGGCATTGCGGGCCAACGAAAAAGGAGCTCGCGTGCGCCTAACCGTACAGAACATCACCGGCGCTTCACTGGTAGATACCATTGAGGCGCCGATGCTGCGCGGGGTATCGCATGGCGACGCCGCCGATGATTGGTTCACGTGGCCTCACACGTTGGGAGCGCGGTTCCGTGTACAAGGCATGACACCGGGAAAACCACTCGAATCGCCATACCCAGCGTTCATGTATATGCAATGGATCGATCTGTATGACGAGTCACATGGTCTGTACATAGGGTGTGAGGACGCCTATGGATACAGCAAGTCGCTGCGTATCGGTCGAGATGCGGACGGTTTAAGTGTGTTTGGCTTTGTCTTCACGGGTTGTTGGGTGGCCCGGAAAGGCGACTCGTGGACCACTCCCTGGGTGCGGATTATGCCGCATACAGGCGACTGGCGTGTGGGAGCGGATACGTATCGGCAGTTCGCACAGACAGCGTTTGGCCCGCTCTGCGCTCCGGAGTACATGCGCGATATGCCCACCGCGCAGTGCTGGTTGGCTCATCACGGGAGTGACGCCGATCTGGGCAGATTATTCGAGATACAACAACAGGCGCCCATACACGGCTCATATGTCATGAAGTCCCTGAACACCTCGATACCGGAAGGATGGGACGGCATGCGGGGTTCCGCATTGGAATACCATGACGCATTCCAACGTGTCACGGAACTAGGCGGTGCGCGCGCCCTGTTTACCTTCGACAGGGCTCCGTTAATGGGGCGCCCGAACTACGCCGCATACGCCCAGCGGTGGCTGAGCAAGCGCCGGGACGGCAGTTTTGAGGAAGGCTTCCGTGATATGATGCCGTCCCCATTCGATGCGGACTTCGTTCGCGCGCGGGTAGGCGAGGCTGTCCGGTGGGTGCGTGAGTTCAACCTGGATGCCATCCACTATGACACCGAAGGCACCTGTGGAGACACCGGCGCTCAGGGTACCGGCATGTTCGCAGGCCCCAACTACCATCCGGATCACCCTCAACGGCCCAACGAAACACCGCATTACTTTAAGCGTCTCCTGCGTGTGACCGTTGACGCGTGTCGCAAGATCAATCCGGCGTTTACCTTGCGGGCTGAGCATGGAGCCGATTTCTTCTTTCCGGAGTTCGCAACCTCCACCGCTCACTTCGGCCAGTCAGGTACTGCCGCGCTGGTAGCCAGTTACCAGCCACCGGCTGATGCCGCTGTGATGCCTCTGCTCTTCCGCTACACGCTGCCGCAGCACGCCGCCATGCAGATGCCGGGCATCACTGAGAGCCGGTACTGGATGTATGGATACGGCATGGGACACGGGTTTCATGGCGGAGGGCCATCATGGTGCTTCAACCCGGATGTGCGCGATGATGAGTCGCCGGGCGGCGAACTGATTCATCGTTACCGTTTCTATGATGATGACTGGCGACGGTATTACGACTTTCGCGTGGGTTTCCGCGAGGCGGTTGTGGATGGCTTCAGATCCGACATTACGGCAAGATATCGCGAAGGAGACCGTTGGATACTGTGCAGCGCTGAGAGCGCCATCACGGCGGTAACCCACACAGGCCGGCTGAGGGAGGTAACTCTGGGTGCGACCACAGAGGGAGTAGGCCGGAAGGGACCGGTGCGGCTTCGTATTCCCACCACACTGTCGAAGCCGATCATCCGCTTGCATGGCCGTCAGGGAGAGGCGCCCGTCACACCCGTAATCAGCAATGGGTGGATCGAAGTCACCGTTCCAGATCCATCGCTATTCGCGGTGGAGGTCAGCGAAGGACCACAGATCCGGCTGGAGTCAACAACGCTGGCGTATCCTGGTGAGCCCGCTAAGCTCATGCTTCGAGTCGACCAGTCGAATCCACAAGAGCACACCCTCCGCGTGCAAGTCCCTGCAAATTGGCCTGGCGTACCCCCCATCACCATTCCGGCAATACGGCAGCACCAACAGGTCATCGTGCTGCGGCCGCCTGCGGGTATCTTCGGCAGGAACTATCCGGTCAAGGTGACACTGGAACGTGGATCGTTCCGCCGCACAGCAGCGACACACGTCAAGGTGATGGACCGGTTGACAGTACTCTACCAGTTTCGACTTGATGATGCTATGTCCAAAGCGGCAGGATATGTGGACCCCGACGTACAAGCCAGCTTGAACGTTACGCTGATCAACAACTCCCCAAGCCCGGTGCAGGCTCATGTTCGCCTGCAGAGGCGAGGGTCAGTGCAACTGGCATCAGCCGCGTTGGGCCCTCAGACAACAGACGATCTGGGGCATACCGACAGTCCCGTGCATCGCTGGTTAGAGACGCAGAGTGAGATCCCGGGCTGTGCCCGTGAGTTCCACTTTCCGTTATCTGCTTGCGGTACCGCTGCCAATCCGCCGTTGACCCTGACCGTTCAGGTCGACGGAAAGACCGTCTACCGTAAGCGGATCACACCACGACTGCGCGTGATGGATCTCAGCGGCCCCTGGAAGCTGCAAACCACCCGGCTGAGTCAGGCGACGGTGGGAGGAGCCGAACGCCTGGACAATCTGGACACGGAGCAGGTGACTCCTGATGTCTGGGACGGCGGATGGATGGACTATCTGACGGGCACGGTTTTGGACGAACCGTTACGCAAGAGCAGTTCGTGGGGCGTGTATCGGCGGTTGGTCCATATCCCTGCAGATTGGCAGGGGGCAGACATATGGATGCGTTTACCCGGAATGGGCGGTCCGTGGGGTGCAGGCGGCACGTTGAACCTGGTGTACATAAACGGGTGGCCGGCAGGCAGGCTGGGCTACCACGGGGAATGCCGAGTGTCCCCATTACTGGTGTTTGGCGGCTTTAACCTCATCGCCATCGCCAGTTGGCTGCCCAACCGAATGGATGCCCCCATGTTGTTTGTCCGCAGTGTTCCGGAGGGTATTGAGATGAAACCAGATCCACAAACCCATCCGAGCGGCGCCTTTCTGCTGCTGTCACAGCGCGCCACAGGGCAAGGGATCACGCAACCGTTCATCAAAGGAGTACCGGAGGACAACCATGTGCGCACCGATACGGCCCGGGGAGGGGAGCACTCGTTCATCTATTTCGCGGTTGCCGACGACTATCTGCATGCGGTCACCGGACCAGTGGCAATCACGATTGAGTATCTGGACCGCGGACACGGAGAGATTGAGCTAGACTACGATTCTCATGACGCCACCGCGCCGGTGTCCGGCGCTTTCAAGTCGGCAAATCCCCATACTCGAACCGATACAGGTACGTGGAAACGCCATACATTCCTGCTGCAGGACGCCCGGTTCACCAACCGGCAGCATCAGGGTGCGGACTTCAGGGTATCGGGACGTAATGGTGACCTGCACCTCCGCAGTGTCTCAGTACAGCCCGTTGTTGCCGATCCCCAGCAGCCTCAGTAGTCAACAGGGCGACGATAAAAGTCGTTGATCGACGTGTTGGACAACATGGCGGTGGTCGGCAGGTGGCGTTTCCAGTGTGTGCCTGCAAGGCGCCGCTGAACAATGGCGACACTCTGAGCATCGTGACCAATCGCGCATAACCGCTCAACGGAATAGCCTTGCAGCAGCAACGCCAGGATGGCGTCGGCTTGGCGATAGGAGACGCCCAGGTCGCCCTCATCTGTTTGACCGGCAACCAGATCGGCTGTGGGCGGCTTGTTCACGATCGCGTCGGGCACTCCCAGATACTCAGCCAAGCTCCACACCTGTGACTTGAACAAGTCGCCCAGCGGGTTGATTGGCGGTGAATCATCCGCGTGCCAAGTATAGTAACCAAAGAGCCTTTCCGTCTTATTCCCCGTGCCTACCGGCAGTGCGCGATGCCGTTCCGCTTGGTCGAATAACACAACCATGCGGATTCTGGCCATCACATTTCCTTTACGCCGTCCATCGACGTCAGGAGCGAACTGGCAATAACCGTCCACGGCATCGGTGATCTCAATCGTGTCACAGTGTATGCCCAGATCATCTGCTACCAGTTGCGCATGCGCCAGACTCTCTGCGCTGCTGGACCGGTAAGGCATTCGGATCGCATAGACGCTCTCTGGTCCAAACGCCCGGGCACACAGATAGGTGGTAACCGCGCTGTCCACACCGCCTGACAGCCCAATCACACATCGGCTGACTCCGCGATGAGCCTGCATCTCATCACGCAGAAAAGCAACCAACCAGTCGGTAACCAACTGGCAGTTGATGCTCAGCAGGTCCTCATACCGGTCCGCATCCGGCGGTGATGGGAAGAATGGGGCAGACCATGGCCGGGTCATGAGATCCTCCCTTCGGCTGCATGAGCCAACTCGGCGATGATGTCTGGCAGCGCCGCCTCCAGATCGGCCAACAGCGGCGCCTGAGACCGGGCGATGATCACATCTTCGCGCACCAGCCGGGCATGCACAGTGGCTTCGCCCGATAGAGGTCCCTGGTTGACAATATGGCCAAATGGATCGACTATAAGTGAGTTACCGCTGAAACCCTTGCCGCCCTCAAAACCGGTCAGGCCGGAACAGACCACCCATACACCGTGTTCGACCGCCATGGATTTCAGTAACGCCTGCCATCGGGTCACGTTGTCGGGCAATGGCCCGGAAAACCCTCTGGCGGGCGAGGCCGACAGAACAAACAATACTTCGGCGCCATGAACGGCTGCGATCGCGGCGGATATGGCGTGCCAGGCATCTTCACAGATCAGGATGGCCGCCCGCCATCCGCCAATGTCAAACGCGCGTATCTGCCGGCCACAATTCACATAGCGCTTCTCTTCAAATACGCCGTAGGTGGGCAGGAAAAACTTGCGATGCAGATGAGTCAGCGATGACTCTGCAGCGATAGGGCAAAGGTTGAAGCAGGCCGCGGTGTTATAAAAGCGCGAACGGTACTCCTCATAAAACCCAAGCACCACAGAGAGCGACTGCTCGGTAGACAACCCGGCGTAACGTCCGGCCAATTCAGCGAGCAACGCATCGGAGGACATCGCGACTTCACCAACGCCGCCTTGCAGAAAGTAACCGGACAGGCATGTTTCCGGAAAGACGATGACATGAATGTCCGACCGTTCGTCTACGATAGATTGAATGGCGTCCATCAGTCTATCCAAGTTCTCTTTCGTTTTTCCCTTCACCGGCTGGAACTGAACCGCAGCAACCGAAAGCCCATCGCCGGGAAGCGAATGGCCATCACCAGTCACCGACATATAGCACCTCCCTGTCCAGATGCACATGGAAACGGTCATAAACCTCGCGTATAACCGTGGAAGCCAATTCCGCGATGTCCTGAGCGGTGGCGTTTCCGGCATTAACAATGAAGTTTGCGTGTTTCGGCGACACGCACGCACCGCCTACGCGACACCCTTTCAGTCCGGCTTCGGCGATGAGGTAACCGGCAGGAACCACTCCTGCTTCTCTCAAGTCGGCGGGCAGGCCGGACAGCTGCTGCGCCAGTTCTACGGACTCCACATTCTTGAAAAAACTGCCCGCTGAGGGATCGGTTGGCTGCTTCTGGCGTCTTTGATCTTGATACTGACGCGCGCGCTCGCGGATTGCTGCCGGGTCATCCGGAGTCAATCGCAGCGTGGCGGACAACAGGACACACCGGGATACACCTCTATCGCGCAATCGGCTGCTGCGGTAGGTGAACTCCATCCATTGAGGATCGACGGTTATGCGTTCACAACCATCGACGATCTCCAGCGACACCAACCGCTCACTGATACAGTGCCGATAGGCGCCTGCGTTGGACACGAGCGCTCCGCCTACCGTTCCGGGGATCCCCACGGCGAATTCCAGCCCTGACAGGCCGCATGCAGAGGTCTGCAGAAATACATCGCGGAAGAGCGCACCAGTCTCGGCTACCGTTAGTTCACCGGGGACAATCCGTTCACACCGGTTGTAGATCACCACGCCGCGAACTCCACGGTCAGACACAAGCAGGTTGCTCCCACGACCGATCAGCAGACAGGGCAGTTGCAGCTCATGGGCAAGACACCAGGCGCGCTGCATCTGGTCAACCGTATCAACCTGCACGAACAGGTCGGCTGGTCCGCCAACTCGCAGCGTCGTGTAGGGGGCCAGAGCGACATGAACGCGACAGCCTTCGATACGACTGGCATACGCATCCAGCGCCGGGGCAAGTGGCGATATAGGTGAGACAGGTGATCCGGACACCGTGCTTCCGTGTTCAGTCGATGTAGTCAATGCGAGCAGGCAGTGGCGGAGAGGGCGGGATTCGAACCCGCGATCCCACTCATCGCAGGATACCCGCTTTCGAGGCGGGCGCACTAGACCACTATGCGACCTCTCCGTGAAGACCTGTTGCATTATACCTAGGTTGATCTCAAGCGTCCAGACAATCGACATATGTAACCTGCACTACACTATGACCGTGATTGACGGTGCTATCGACGCTGTGATACCATTCAACTGACCCTGTCCGGGTAACGTTCCGTGCCTGACGGCACCACTGGGGGTAAAACGGGCTGACATGGAAAAGAAGTACAAGATATTGGCCGTTGATGACGAACCACACATTCGACGACTGGTGCAGGTCAACCTCGAGCGTCATGGATATGAAGTCATCACCGCCACAGACGGCAAGGACGCTCTGGAGAAGATCGCCACAGAGAAGCCTGACTTGGTCGTGTGCGATGTCATGATGCCGTACATGGATGGGTTTGAGGTACTTCAAACACTGCGTAAGAATGCAGACACCCGCGAACTTCCGGTGATCATGCTTACCGCGAAGGCGCAAGATGCTGATGTGTTCAAAGGGTGGCAGTCGGGCGCAGATCTGTACCTCACCAAGCCCTTTAACCCGATGGAACTCATCAGTTTCGTCAAACGGATTTTCAAGTCCAAACAAGCCGAGTCCAGTAACCGGTACGAGCTGTAGCTGCGAGAGAGAAGCATACATGATGCGTGACACTAGAATCGCTCTGGTAATCAGTCTGGCTGCCGTCAGCCTGGTGGCTGCAGGTGTTTTGCTGGCCATTAACCGGAACCGAAAGGAACCGGATGAACAGGCCAACGATGTGGAGCGCATCCTCAATCGGTCGATGGCGCTGGTGGATGAGATTCAGAAACAACTGACATCGCGTGACGGAGACATGCAACCGGCGACGTAAGACCTGGTCTCAGGAACCGACGGAACAGGGCAAAGAAGGGGGCGACGACACAGTTGCCCCCTTCTCGTTACCTCCTTTTCTTATGCTCTGATAATATATATTATGTTTAATTTTCTGAGGGAAGGCGAGATATTCGCTGAACCTGGGTTCCGTGACGTCCCCCGTGCTGTCCCCTACAGCACTCGGCTGCCGGCCGGGATCAAAGGCAGGATATCGACCATCTGATGGCCAATCGCTACGCATGGCTCGCATCCAGGCGATGTCCACCAATTCATGCGTTCAGGTGGTTTACAGCATGCAGGCATCGGCCGTCGTCGCAACCAGACCTTGGTCTGTTTCGTTCCAGACCGTTCAAGTTCCGGATCCAGGTCCAGAGGATGTGGTGATCCGCGTCTCCCATTCTTGGATCAGCAACGGCACAGAAGGAAGCTTCGTCCGGGGAGAACGTATCGCTGGAGATACACCGCGCGGACCTCAGGACCCTCTGCCATTTCCGCACGTACCGGGTTACCAAAAAGTCGGCATCGTGGAATCTGTTGGCGAGTGTGCACGCCGCTTTAAGCCCGGCGATCGCGTATTCGCCACCGTATCACACGTTGACGGTATGTTCTACCCGTTTGGAGGACACGTCTCGCCGGCGGTCACACATTACTCACAAGTTTGGCGGATCCCGGATCACATTGAGCCTTGGACCGCCAGTGGATTAGTGCTCGCCCAGGTAGGTTTCAACACCGCGACCTGTGCGCCCGTGTCGCCAGGCGATACCGCTGTGGTGCTGGGAGATGGTCTGGTTGGGCATTGGACGGCGCAGATACTGCAGGCGCACGGCGCCAGGGTGCTGCTGGCCGGCCGCCATGATGAACGCCTGGGTCTCTGGAAGCGTCAGCAGAACGACCGTGCGGTGAACTGCCGCACGGACAACCTGGCGCATGTTGTTACTGAATGGGCGCCCGATGGGGTGAACCTCGTCGCCGACACCGTTGGATCCATCCAGACCATTGAAGCCCTGTACCCTGCAATGAAGTGGCGCGGCCATATCGTCTCGGCCGGTTTCTACGGGCATCATGGCCTGATCGACATACAAACCATGCGCGCCCGTGAATTGGTGCTGCATGCCCCATCCGGCTGGTCAGCGGACCGCATGGATGCAACGCTGGAGATGTTATCCAGCGGCAGATTGACTACAACACATTTGTTGACGCACCGGCTGCCAGTCATCCGCGCCGCTGAAGCGTTTGACCTTATCCTGTTCCGCCAGGAACCGGTTCTCGGCGTAGTCCTTGACTGGGACATTGAGTAACAGAACGATGGAGCCACGTATGAAGATACTGCAAATAGATCGCAACCAAGCCTTTCGGTTGTTGGACGTGAACACGCCAGAGCCCGGCTCGGGCGAGATATTGCTGCGCGTCGAGGCCGTGACCACCTGTCCTCAGTGGGATCTGCACCTGCGACACGATGAACCCATGTTTGTGGGGCACCAGTTCCACTACCCGTACACTCCGGGACAACCGGGCCATGAGGCGAGCGGCTTTATTGCCGCCGTAGGACCCGATGTAAGTGACCTGCATGTCGGAGATCGTGTAAGCGCCTGGCGCGATCCGGGGCACGACCGACCGGGATGTTATGCCCAGTATGCGGTTATGAATGCCGGCCATGTGATCCATGTACCCTCGCGCCTGTCCGCAGAAGCGACAGCACCGGTTGAACTGGCGATGTGCGTGGGGTCTTCGTTTCTGATGCTGAAGCGTTTTGATGCCCTTGCAGGGAAACGGGTTGGTGTCATGGGTCTGGGGCCAGCCGGTTTGATCGCGGTGCAGATGGCGCGAGCCGAAGGCGCTTCGTCAGTGATAGGGTTTGACCTGTCGCCACAACGCAGATCGGTGGCCATGCGATGTGGAGCCGATGAAGTTTTTGACTCGCGCGAGGTCACGGAGGCTCAGGTCCCCTGCCGCTGGCAGCGCCCTGTTATCGATACAGCCATCGACTGCGTGGGGGCTGCTGCTACTGTTGAGTGGATCATGGATCACACGCTCGAAGTGGTTGCCCTGTTCGGCGTACAACGCGAGCCATACCGGTTCCAACCACAACACTACTTCCCGCCGTTGGTCCTGTGCGGATACCCTGGTCACAGCCGGACTGCCGCTGAGTATGCGGTCTCATTGCTCGCATCGGGCCTATTGGACTTGATGCCGCTGATCACCCATCGACTTCCGCTAGAGCGTTATGCTGACGGCATTGATCTACTGGAAAGACAAGAGGCCATCAAAGTCTGCTTCTTCCCATGGGAGTCCACCGGGTAAGCATAGACGTAACCGGTGTTCAGGCTGGTGTCCTGAACACCGGTGCTGAAGCCGTTGAACCGTGCGCCTTTACGCAACCAGTAGCTACGCTCAAACGTCGATCCGGCGCATGCGCGCCGCGGTTGGATCTATGCGTTCCAACACTAACGCGTGGGCTTGTTCCAGCCGCCGCATCATCCCTTCCACTTGTGGATTTCCGGTGATGGACCCCAGTCGATGGCGAAGTTCAGTCACCCGTGCATCGAGTTGCTCACGCGTGCAGTCGGGTGCTATCCCCAAGTAGTTGCACGCCCAAGTATATCCGGTCGCCTGTTCTGGCGCGTGGTCGGCATCTGACGATTGGCCGACCGGGTCGATGGAAGTCTGAGTCTGGCCGGTCACGGCGTCCAGTTCCTCAAAACCATCGGAGTCGCTGACGTTGTCAGCAGGCGTCGTACGCCGACGACCGGAACGCTGTTTCACTTCACCTACTACGATCCGCTTGATTCGCCGGAAATAGCCCATTCGGTCTCAACCTCTGATCAGGATGAATCGCCGGATGCCGGCTTGTTAATTGAGCGTTCTAACTCCTGAAGCGACGCTTCGATACTGTCTGCGCCGCTTAATGATGCCTCACCGACCGACACGCTCTGTGTGGCCTGAGTGCGAGCGCCACTGCCATGCATCTTGGCTTCCAGTTCCCTCAGTTCCTCGTCAGCTTCCATCGTACGGATATCCGTCTCCAGGCGCTGGGAACGGCCCGCAAGACTCTCCGAAGCCATTTCAGCCTTCGCGGCGGCTTCTGCCTCAACGCGGGTGATCTTGTCATTAGCGCGATCCAAGTCTCGCGACACATCATCGGTGCCGATGCCCTGCAGTGCGTCGTTGATGGAGTTCTGTATTTGCGCACTCTTCCATCGCGTCTTTTGGGCCAGAATCTCCGCCGTCCGCTTGCGCACATTCAGTTCTTCCTGCTGCATCGCTGCTTTGATCTGGGCAATCTGTTGGTTGGCGGTAGCCAACGACATCTGCAGAGACTCAAGCGCTTGCTCGTAGCTCTTCTTCTCAATGAGAAAGCTGCGGGCCAGATCACGGTCTCCGTTGCGCAGCGCCATCTCGGCTTTTCGCTGCGACTCATCGGCCTGTTTCTGCAACCGTTCATATTCCTTCTGTAAACGGTTCCGCTCCGTAATGGCCGCAATGGTACGTTGCCGGTTGCGTTCCAGATTGGCCTGCAGGTCTTCACGAGCCTGTTCCAGCAGTATCTCAGGGTTCTCGGCTTTACCGATGGCCCAACCGAACATGGCGCGAACGACACGGAAAAGACGCTTAAGCATCGATGTCTCCTTGTATGTACTGCACGACGCTCTTCCGCCGTGCCGGATCACCCACTCTATTTTGCCCGCAAATCATTCGAACCGGTATCTGGCAACGGTTCCGCTGTACGCTCGGTGTTCACTTTCTGCAGGTAGATGCTCTGTATGCGGCTGCCATCCGTACGCAGCACCCGGCACCGCAGTCCGTTGTAAACGACTTCATCGCCTTCGGACGGCGAATGCCCGATGAGGCCAAACACCAATCCTCCAATGGTGTCGTATTCATCCAATGGTAATCGGATGTCCAGTAGTTCATTCAGGTCCTCAAGTGGCAGTTTACCGTCAGCCACATATCCGTCTTCCTGAGCGTAGAGCAGTTCCGGTTCTTCAGGGTCATACTCATCTTGGATCTCGCCGACCAACTCCTCGATCAGGTCTTCCAGAGTCACTAAACCGGATGTACCACCGTATTCATCGCGTACAATTGCGATCTGCAGCTTGGTCCTGCGGAACTCTTTCAACAACTCTCCGACCTTCTTGGTCTCCGGGATAAAGTAAGGCTCCCGCACCACATCGCGCAGATGGAACGGTGCTTCTTCACGATGATAACAGCCGAGGATATCCTTGGCATACAGGATGCCCACAATGCTGTCCACAGTCTGTTCATATACCGGTATCCGGGAATGCCCAGATTGCGACACCTGCGTGAGCACTTCGTCAATCGTCGCCGACTCACTGATGCAGGTCATGTCGGTGCGCGGGGTCATCACCTTTCGGACAACGGTGTCAGGGAACTCCAGTACAGACCGGATCATCTCGGTCTCTTCCTGCTCCAGAACCCCCATCTCCTCCCCTACTTCAGCAAGGTCAACAATGCCAGTTGGCGATATGACAGGCGGATCATACTCAACCGGTAAATGGAACGGGCTACCGACTCGACGCCCCAGCCAAAGCGCTGGTTGGGTAACCGGATAGCAGATCTGGTTCCAGAGGCGTATCGGATGGTACAAAGCCAGCAGCACCTGTTCAGCGCTCCGCACACCTATCGAACGGGCCAGTGCCGTACCAATGCCCATAGCAGGCGTTAACCAGACAACACCAAGGATGGTCACTACCCATCCCGATCCCCAGGATGCAGGAGTCAACGCGTGTACGCCGTCTATCCAGAGCAGCAGAGAGAACGCCAGGGCTACGAGGCGGCCAAGATCCAAGCTCCCAGCAACGCGGTCAGAGTCACCCATCAACCGGAGTAGCTTTTCATCGGTGTTGGGTGAGCGCCGGGCCCGCATCATCCGGTATTGCCTGACGGCTGCACCTGCCATCGTAAAGACGAACATCAAGGCAAGCAACACAGCGGCGCCCAAGACGCCTTCCAGCGGAACCATGGACAGGAGATCCGACTGTGTGGCAGCATCAGCGGCCGTCGGCGCCGCAACAGGTATCAGGAACGACAGATGATGCCAGCGTATGAGAGGCTGGTGTGGACTGTCGCCGTCCTCAGATTCAGGCATGTTCGTGCAGAACCTCCAGAGTCTGCTTTACCGTAACCAGTATATCAGTCCACCGAGCAAGATCGCCGCGAACGCGCCGATCAACACTTCCTGCAGCGTATGGATTTTCCCTTCAACACGGCTTTGTGCAACCAGTGCCGCCAGACTCAACGCCAGAATGGCCGACAACAGATTGTTCGATAGAAACACAATCGTCATCGCCATGAAGAAACCCATCGCGCTGTGCCCGCTGATCACCCCGCCCTGGAGTATGGTGCCCTTGCGGCCAATTACCTTCCCCAACACAATGATCAACATCAGCAAAACCAGCCCCACCGACATGGTCACCATCGGCTCAGGGCTCAGCTCATGGATCTGCAAACGCGCTTCCGAGATGTTGCGGTCGGTGAGAAAGAGTAGAAACCCAACCACAATGGCGTTGACAGTGGTGACCAACACCGCACCTGCGGCGATGTCCTTAGCCGACTTCGCCAGCGGATGGTATGTCTCGGTGACCAGGTCCACAACCGATTCAATGGCGGTGTTGATCATCTCGGCAACCAGAACCAAAGACACCGTAAACAGCAGGATCACCATCTCGGATTTGCTGAGTTTGAAGATCAGACCAATCAACAACACCAGCACAACGGTGAAGAAGTGAAACCGCATGTGCTTTTGCGTCCGGAAAGTGTACACAATCCCTTCCATCGCGTATCGGAAGCTGTCCATTGGTCGTCGCGAGGGTCTCATGTCAAAGCGGCATCCTTTGGTCGGGTCTGTTCCAGTATGGCCTGTCCTCTGCGCCTCATCTCGTCAAGCCCTTCCGGGGTCACATCATCCAAACCGCATAGATGCAACGCCCCATGTATGGCCAGAAATACCAGTTCATCCTCCAGCGAATGACCGGCCTGCCTTGCCTGGCGCCGTGCTTGTGGCACGGAAATGTAGATCTCACCGAACAACGCGTCCCCAAAGGGTTCAGGCTCTGTTTCTTCGCCTGTCGACTTATACCGGAACGACAGGACATCGGTTACCTCGGCCTGCTGCCGATAGACTGCATTCAGGCGGCGCAGTTCGTCATCGCCGGTGAGAATGATCGCCACGTGTTCATGTGACAATCCATAGGCATGTAAAGCCTGCGACACTGCTTGATGGACCCAGGAACGCGGCAATCTGCGACGGCCGGGATTGTGGATATCGATCATTCGATCTGTCCGTTATAGAAAACGCTGCTGCATCTCTGCAGCAGCGTTATACAAGGTAGACAGCGATGCATCTCTGTCAGACGTGACAGAACTGCCTCGCATCATGGCGAGAGATGTCGCTCAGCGGGAGCGCTGCTTACGGCGCCGGGCAGCCTCTTGCTTACGCCGCTTGTCGCTGGGCTTCATGTAGTGCTCGTGTTCTTTTGCTTCTTTGAGGATTCCAGCCTGCTGAAGTTCCTTTTTGAAGCGTTTCAAAGCGCTGTCCAGCGACTCTGAAGGCTGCACTATGATCTGAGCCAAACGTCATCCCTCCTTCTTTGGGGAAACCTCTTGATATTGTACCTCACGGGCATACCCGCGTCAACCGCCATTGGTGTTCTTGCGGGACGGATCCACGATCACCCCATCGAACACCGCGGCGTTGGACTCTACGCGACACTCCTGACCGACGACACAGCGGTAGAGTTGCGTGTTTTTCACCACAACGGCGCCAGGCCACAGGATGCTCTCGCGAACCACCGCTCCTGCTTCGACAACGCAGTGATCCCCTAGAACCGAGTTCTCCAGCACCCGCGCACCGGCTTCTATACGGCAACCATTGCCTATGGTGACGGGATATCCGATCTCACTGGTGGGATCAATGGAGACATCGCTGCCGATCCAAGCGTATTTGCGCACTTCCGGGTAGGGGTTTGTCAGCGCCACACGCCCTTGCATGGCATCAAAGTGCGTCTGGCGGTAGGTGGAGAGATTACCCACGTCCTTCCAATACGATGATGTCAGGTATCCGTAGAATGGCTTTTTCTGCTGCAACAGGGCGGGCAACACATTGTTCCCGAAGCCGTATTTGACGCCACGCGGAATCAGATCAAATATCTCCGGTTCAAAACAATAGACGCCCGTATTCGCCGTATTTGAAAAGATCACCTGCCCTTTTGGCTTCTCTAGAAACCGCGTGATGCGCCCCTTGTCATTCATCAGAGCGATACCGTACTCAGAAGGATCTTCGACGAGTGACAGCGCGATGGTGGCCAGACTGCGTTTTTCCTTATGAAACCGCACCAGCCGTGTCAGGTCGAGGTCGGTGATGTCATCCCCTCCAACCACCAGAAAGGTGTCATCAAAGAAGTCTTCGTAGCGCTTGACGCTGCCGGCGTCTCCCCACAGTTGTTCTTCCACCTCAAACCGCAGGCGCATACCCGGTATGGGGTGCTGTTCGAAATGCGATGAGATGTGTTCGCCCAAATAGTGCAAGTTCACCAACACATCCGAAAACCCGTGCCGGTGAAGCAGTTCACATATGTGCTGTATGACCGGCTTGTTCACCACCGGCACCATCGGTTTCGGAAGCAGCCGTGTCAATGGATCGAGCCTTGATCCGACTCCCGCTGCCAGGATCATCGCTTTCATCAGTAAACTATCCTCCCGTAATCTGCCGGATCGCATCGGCGACTCTCAGTATGTCATCATCCTGCAACAGGTGATGCACCGGCAACGACAATACCTCGTTGGCAGCCCGATGGCTCTCTGGCATGTCATCAGGTCGGTAACCCAGATAGACATACGCTGATTGCATGTGAAGTGACAATGGATAATAGATGGCGCAGTCGATCCCGCGTTCCGCCAACAACGCCTTGATACGATCCCGTTCCGAATGGCGAATCGTGTACTGGTGCCAGACGTGCGTGTTTCCGGGTGCCGTGGCGGGTAACACGACTCCGCTGCCAGCCAGTTCGCGCGTGTAGATCTCCGCATGATGCGCCCGGATACTGTTCCAACTTTCGATGTGCGGCAGTTTCACCCGTAGAACCGCCGCCTGCAGTTCATCCAGACGGCTGCAATAACCGATGGACTCATACACATAGGTCACTTTTCCGGTGCCATGCACCCGCAACTGCCGGCAGGCTTCATTCACGTCGGGATCATCGGTCAAGATCATCCCACCGTCGCCAAAGGCGCCGAGGTTCTTCGTCGGAAAGAAGCTTAATGTGGTCACATCCGGCCAAGACGCCAGCGGACGACTGTTCTGTTGAGCGCCTACTGCCTGAGCGGCATCGTACACCACCCGAATTCCGTGTCTGCGAGCCACAGCGGTGAAGGCCTCCCGGTCAGCCATTTGCCCATACAGGTCTACGGGCAGTAACGCCTTGGTGCGTTCGGTTATGGCTGCTTCCGCCAAATCCGGCCGCATCAGGAAGGTCTCGGGATCAATATCGGCATATACGGGGCGCGCCCCCAGACGGACGATCGCCTCATTGGTGGCCACAAACGTAAACGGAGTCGTGACGACCTCGTCACCTAGCCCTACCCCCACCGCTTTCAAAGCAATTTCCAGCGCATCGGTCCCCGAGTTCACGCCCACCGCGTATGCGCAACCCGACAGCGCGGCGATCTCCTGCTCCAACTGCTGCACATTCCGCGACATTACAAACTGACCGGTACACAACACCGAGTGTATCGCCTGGTCGAACTCTGTCTGCATGGCCAAGTATTGTCCTTTAAGATCGGCCATAGTGATCCGTCGGGTTGATTGCGTGGATGGTGTCGTGGTCATGAAGAAGACGCCTTTCGCTGTGTTGTGATAGTTGTTACGGCAGGGTACCCATCTTGCTTGCGCGTCTGACGTGACTTCCGGCCGCGATGACGGTATCAGCCAGCGCACAGTCGCTATCGAGTATGCAGTTCTCATCGATGATTGTGTTGCTCAGCGTACAGCGGTCACCCGCACGTGCGCCGCACATCAGAATGGTGTTGGTGAGTACAACACTCGCACCGACATGACAGCCATCGCCGACCACTGCTACGCCGTGGAACTCGGCGGTCGGATCGATCTCCACACCGCGCCCGGTAATCAACACCCCATCGTCCTGTTGGATCACTTGCGGTATGCCTGGCATGGTGGTACGGCCATGCGCCATCTCTGCAGACACCGCGATCAACTGGGACGGCCTTCCCACATCCTGCCAGAATCCTCCGCAGACACACGCATACAACCGGCCGGACTGCGAGATCATCTCCGGGAAGGTCTCACGCTCAATCGATACGGAACGGCCCGATGGTATTCGGTGAAGAAACGCCTGCTCTAATACATAGAAACCGGCGTTGATGTGGTCCCATCCCGTCTGCCGCCAGTCGGTCATAGCCGCGATGCGTTTCTTCTCCTGCTCCGAGGGCTCACGCCAGTCGGTAACCAGGCCCGTCGGGTCTGTGATCACCACGCCGAATGCACTGGGAGAAGGAATCGGTTTAAGCGCAATCGTAGCCTCTGCGTTCCGGTCGCGGTGGCAACTGATCACATCAGACAAGCGGAAGTCGCATAATATGTCCCCGTTGAACACCACAAACGCTTCGTCGGCTGACCAGAGAGCCCCGGCTGCGTTGCGGATGGCGCCCGCAGTGCCCAGGGGCTCACTTTCCACCGCATAACGCATCTCTACGCCGAAACGCCCTCCGTTGCCAAAATGCGCCTCTATGGCCTCGGCCATGTAGTTGGTGGCAAACACAATCCGATCCACACCATTGGCGCGTAACAACTCCACCTGATATTCCAGCAATGCCCGGTTCAGCACAGGGATCAACGGTTTCGGACGCACGAACGTAAGCGGTTGCAGACGCGTCCCCTGTCCGCCAGCGATGATGATCCCTTGCATGGTACACCGGTCTCCTCGGCCGCCAGATGATGCGCGCAATGGCGAACCACAGAAAGTATACAGCGACAGCCATACGCCGTTCAGCCCGTCGTGTGTTACACTCGGTTCAGGATGCATCTGCGGCACATGATCATATCACCCAGGTTCTGGACTGCAGCGGCGGTCGCAGTTGCGGCGGCTTGCCTCGGTCTCATCGGCATCAGTTGGGGACTTCCCTATACGGGTCAACCGGTGTCGCTGCACCCGGACGAGCCGTTGATGCTCGCGGCAGCAGTACACGCCGACGTGCTGCGCGGACAGACGGATACCGGGCTTTACAACTACGGCACGGGTTATCTCTATGCTTGGAGCGTAGTGATACATATCTTGGACGCATGGGGCCTGCTTGGGAGTGATCCGAGAGCGCTGTACATCCTGGGGCGTATGCTCAGCCTGCTGGCCTTTTCCGGTATAGCAACGGCGTTGTACCTGACAGCAACCCGGCATTTCGGCGCGGCGTGCGGTCTGTTTGCTGCGGCCGCATGGATGTGCGCCCCCTTGGCGGTGGCAAACGCGCATTACGCCACGACAGATATGACCGCAACGTTCTGGGTAATCATCTGCCTCTGTGTATGCACGCACTCAACATCAGAGACACCATACCGTCAACGGCTGCTGTATTGGGCAGCTGTCAGTGCCGGTTTCGCTGCCGCATGCCGCTATAACGCCGGTTTGGCGATCCTGGCGCCATTGCTGTTGGCGGTAACTCAGTCTCGCTGCACCAGAGAGCGCCTCCTGTTATTCATGGGCCTGATCCTGGTCTGTGGTGTATCCTTCTTGATGTTATGTCCCGCTCCGTTGATCCATACCGCCTCTTGGTGGCGTGATCTGCAGTTTGAACTGACGCACGTGCGGGCCGGCCATGGCCACCTGTTTACCCATACCGGTAACGGCCTTGCCTACCATCTTATCCGCAACTTGGCGGAACCCCAGGGATGGGCTTTAGTGGTGATGGGATTTGCCGGACTCATCAGACGCGTTGACCGGACACTCCCGTGGCTGCTCATCGCGACGGCGCTGCTGGCGCTGCACGGCACAGCGGCAGTGCGTTTTGCCCGGTATATGCTTCCAATGGTGCCGATCCTTGCATTCGGTTCGGCGGCAGCGCTGCATGTAGTCCTGCAAAAACTGGACGCGAGCCGACCGGGGCGGCCGATACGGCTGCTCTTTGCCGCACTGGCCATGGCCTGTCTGGCGTGGCCGGCACGGGTCAGCGCAGCATGGCTGATCGCCCTGGTGTCACCCGATAGCCGCGTTCTGGCGGCCTCATACATAAAAAGGCTGCCTTCCAACGCATCCATTGGCGCGGCGACTACTCCATGGTTCCACTCCCCTGCGCTGTCGCCTGCTTTCGGCCAGGTACACTCCCGCGCCCGTCGTGCAGCTGCGCAATCGCTCACTCCCAGATGGGTGGTTTCGGAAACCGAATGGGACACATCTGTGTTGACATCGGAGTATGTATGCCTCTCCGATGTGGAAACCGAAGACGCACTGCGCGTCGGACACCAACCCGCCGTCGCGTTTCTCCGTGAGTTGGACCGGTCGTATGCGCGTGTTAACGTATGGGCTCCATTACACTACGAGTTGCTGCACACATTGCCGCACGACCTACGGTACCCGTTTGTACGCGTCACTCTGTATCGCCAGCGTCATCTCCCGTAACCAGCGACTCGGCAAAATGACGCGGATCAAAGTCACGCAGATCGTCAGGGCGTTCCCCCAAGCCGATCAGCTTAACAGGTATGCCTAAGTCCCGACGCAATGACAACACACAGCCGCCTCGGGCCGTGCCATCCATTTTGGTCAATACGATGCCCGTCACCGGAATGGCGTCTAGAAACTGACGCGCCTGGGAGATCGCGTTCTGTCCAGTGGTAGCGTCCAGTACCAGCAGGGTCTCATCGGCCGGACGGCCCAATGCCCGTTCCGTCACCCGGGCGATCTTTTTTAGTTCCTCCATCAGGTTAGCCCGGTTATGCAGCCGCCCTGCGGTGTCGGCCAATACATAGTCGATGCCTCTGGATCTCGCTGCAGACACCGCATCGAACACAACGGCGGACGGATCAGACCCGTCCTGGTGGCGGATCATCGGAACGCCCACGCGTTCGGCCCACAGTCCCAACTGATCAGCAGCGGCGGCCCGAAAAGTGTCGGCGGCAGCAAGCATGACTGTGAATCGGCTCTGCTTAAGGCGCTGGGCCACTTTGGCAATCGTCGTCGTCTTTCCAACTCCGTTCACACCGACGAACAGATACACAGTCGGCGGCGTTGGCGATACCGTCAGGCACCCTGGCTCCTGTCCCATGATCTGCACCAGGCTTGTTACCAGCAATGTCTGCACATCATCCGCGGTCTTTAAACGTTGGTCACGCACGCCGTTACGCAGATCATCCAGGATCGTCTGCACCGCGTGGACATTCACATCAGCGGTGAGCAACGCCTCCTCCAGGTCCTCGAATAACTCCTCATCAATCCGGCCACGGCCCGTGATTAAGGTGTCAACTCTCTGGATGAACGTCTTCAGAAATCCGAATGCCATGGTTACCTCACCTGTTCCAACCGTGCCACAGAGGCCATCAGACGCTTGATACCTTGGTCGGGAAAGACCACGGTCACCGTGGCGTCGTCGCGCGTGGGCTCCACTTGCATGATCACCCCATCACCGAACTTGTGGTGCCTCACGCGCATACCCACCCGCCAGCGCGACGGGGCGGCCGGCGCCGTGCCGGTATCCGCCGGCCTTGGATGTAACTGTCCAGCGTCAGGCATGTCTGCCCGACATCGGGCCGTCCCTGCCGGCTGGTAGTCCCTCTCATACGCTCGGTTGTGTTGGGTGACTGGCTCCGAGCAGCTGAGGACGGAAGCCGGGATGGCGACGACGTGCGCGTCCGGAAGGTCTTTAAGAAAACGGGATGGCACACACGGCATCGTTTTTCCATACATCATGCGGTTTCGCGCGTGTGTCAGATAGAGACGTTCCTCAGCACGGGTGACCGCGACATAGCAGAGTCTGCGCTCCTCCTCGTCATTCCCCCGTTCCGCTGCGCTGAGTTGATGCGGGAACAAGCCCTCTTCCATACCGACCAGGAATACCGTTCGAAATTCCAGCCCTTTAGCCGCATGAACCGTCATGAGAGTCACACGATCTGCCTCGGAGTCCATTGAGTCGACGTCCGAGCTGAGCGCAACTTGTTCCAGGAAGCCCATCAATCCACCCGATGACTCCTCGCTGGCATCAAACTGTACGGTAACCGTCCGTAGCTCCTTCAGGTTCTCCAACCGGGCTTCTCCGTCATCGTCCCGGTCTGCCGCCATACGATCCAACATGCCGCTCTGTTGGTAAACCATGTCCAGCACATCGGTAACCGATGCCTGCGGATCACGAGCCTTTTCATGCAGGCGCTTTACCAGTTCGGCAAAACCCCGCAGCGCCCGCAGCGTTTTAGCTTGTATACGACCGACACCTAACTGGCTGACTAGAACCGCCCAGAACGTTTCACCCGGTTGTCTGATGGACTGCAGCATGTCGATCGTGGTCTTGCCGATCCCCCTGGCAGGCGTGTTGATGATCCGCAGCAGGGCCAGGTCATCATGAGGATTGGAGGCCACTCTCAGATAACATAGAGCGTCTTTAATCTCCGCCCGTTGGAAGAAGCGTTGACCGCCCACCAACTGGTATGGCACCCGCATACTGCTGAATACCTGTTCAAAGACACGCGACTGGGCATTTGTTCGGTACAGCAGTGCAAACTCCGCAAGCGACGCCTGTCGCTGATGCCGGGCATTCAGTATATGCTGAGCGATGCTCAACGCTTCTTCGCGCTCATCCGAGACTTCGCAGACGGCAACTTGCTGCCCGCTCTCCTTGGCGGTCCAGAGTCGTTTCGGGGCGCGCGAACGGTTTTTTTGCACAATGTGGTTGGCTACTGAGAGTATCGGTGTTGTGGATCGATAGTTCTGTTCAAGCCGGACCACACGGGCGTCAGGATGATCGCGCTCAAAACTCAAAATCAGCTCCACATCCGCGCCGCGCCAGGAATAGATCGACTGGTCATCGTCGCCGACAACGCAGATATTGCGGTGCACCGCTCCGAGTGTTTGAACCATCTCATACTGTGCGCGGTTCACGTCCTGGTACTCATCCACCAGAATATGAGCAAACCGACTCTGCAGCGTCTGCCGAACAGCCTCGTTGTTGCGCAGCAGCAACACCATCCGCATCAGCAAATCAT
>CAZHSN010000023.1:0-30937 GCA_964535125.1 uncultured bacterium | reverse complement strand
TGGGACTGATGCTGCCCGGGTTGGGGCGATGGCTGCCCGGAGTCGGCGTACTCAGCTCGTTTGTGTTGATGATGGGGGCGGCGATGACCGGTTGGTGGCGTTTCGTGCGCAACATGCCCGGTCAGTTATGGGAGAGCAGCCCGATTGAGCAGATCGAGGCGGTTCCGGAGCGGAGACGGGTGGGGTAACACCGGCTGTCCTGATGGTCTTCCACGGCGCCTGGCCGCAGGTTCGCCTGCGTCGGTTCGCGCACGCCTGCCAGCGAGCCGGTTGGGATCTGGATGTGATTTGCAGCCGCATCGCCTGGGAGAGAGGGCTGCATGACCTGAAGCGTATACGGGTGCGCTGCGTTACGGCATCACCCACACCCTGGTCGCGGCTCTGGTTGCGTGCGCTTCGCGGCGCCATCCGGCAGCGTCGCTATTGTTTGGTTATCGTGCGGGAAGCGTTGCTGGCGCCTATAGGAGTGCGGGTGTGTGCCGGAGACGGTGTCCCGGTGCTGCTGGATATCGCGGATGACTACCCAGGCTGCTTCGCGGTGTGGAGACGCACCGAGGGGCTACGCGGGTATGTGGCGGGGAACTGGCGTAAGTCGCCGGCACTGATGCGTTGGCTGGAGCGCTTCGCGCTGAACAACGTGCAAGCGGTTACCTGTGTATGTGACGAATCACGGCGCCGGCTCTGCGGGTACGGTACCACGACTGCCCCCATGCATGTGGTGCCCAATGTGCCCATGATGGACGATTTTCCGGCGCCGCTGGCTGATGCGCAGCGAGCGCCTGGGAGCGTTGTGTATCCGGGAGAACTGCATCCCATGCGCGGCGTTCGCCAGTTGATGCGCGCCTGCAATGCAGCAGGATGGCGGTGTCTGGTGATCGGTGACGGAAAGGATGCAGACGCGCTGTCCCGGAACCGGGAATCATGCGCCGATATAGTCGGCCCTCTGCCCTACAGGCAGATGCTGGATGCCGCCAACGGTTGTCAGGTTGGGGCGGTACCGCACACCGACTGCCAGATCACGCGCACCACCGTGCCCAACAAACTGTTCGAGATGATGGCGCTGGGGTTGCCTGTGGTGTGCAGTGATCTGCCGCCGCTGCGTCCTTTGGTGCAAACGACCGGAGCCGGACTAGTGGCGTGTCCCGGCGATCCAACCGCCTGGACCACGGCTTTAGAGGCGTTGGCGGACCCCACACTTCGGATGAAGTGCGGCGCTGCCGGGCGGATGGCTGTGCAGAGCCGCTACAACTGGAGCCTGGTGGAGCCAGGGCTCTGTCAGCTATTGGAGAACATCGCCCGCTAGACCGTCCCCTGTGCTACTCAGTACCCGTAAATTGCCCTGCTTTGCGCCCTTGCAGCAGATCGGTGACGCGTTTGGGGTAGTCGCATATCAACGCGAACGCGCACGCGAAGTACAGCGTGCAAAACAGGGGATGAACCATATCGGGCGACACCATACCCATGTGTCCCCCCGGCATGTGGCGGATGATCTCCGGTGCGATAAACTGGCCGATAAAGAGAACGAACAGCAGCGCCGCATTCCCTAGGCTAAGCCGCAGGCGGGCCATGATCACGACAGCCAACAGTGATTGAGCCGCGGTCAGCAGTATCTCATGCATCTGGAATGCGTTCATCGGAATCGGCCGATCGAACGAACCACGGGCCACGCCATAGACTCCGGGGATCATTCCGACCAGCAATGTCCATTGGTTCAGTTTGCTGGATAACAGACTGCCCAGCGCCAACCCGGCATGACCACGCAACGCGAAGAGCGCCGCAATGATGAATTCGGGCGACTCGGAAGCGAGCGGCGCCAGCCACTGAACAAGCAGAAACTCATTGATGTGGAACATCTTGCCGGTGTGAACCAAGCCCTCGCTGAAGGGTTCCGCGCACAGGGCGATCACCGTTCCTGCGAATAAGAACAACCCGATAGTGCTGATGATACGGCGACGCTTCGGCATCGCAAGCAGAAGGCAGGCCGGCCCATCGGCTTCGGCCTCACCCACAGGGCGCTTACTGGCCAAAGCTATGTACCAGACATAGATACCCAAAAACACCACCCCGTCCATCCAGGTGAGAGACCCCTTGATGGGTATCAGGAAAGCGTAGATCGTTGCCGCCGCCAAGAAGAACAACTCAAGCCGACGGTCCTCCTCCAGAGGAACCGCACGGCGCGTCTTGAACCAGAAGATCACGGCAATGACGCCCCACGCCACACCAATTAGGAGACGGTTGGCCCCGGTCATGTTAGCGATAGCGTAGTGAGCATATTCCGGACTGTCCTGGCTGCCGGCCATCCATGTGAAATACATGTCCACCGCATACTCGGGCAGTACGGCGATCAGCGCGACCACAGCGAGAGCAAGCGCTTGAGAGATGTCAGCCTGTGCGGCGTCACAGGCCCAGGTGAGCAGAAAGGCTGCACCCATGATGGCGATGCCGGTGAGGAGGGCCGTGACGGGTGGACCTGCGTGGATACCGGGAAGCCGCAGAGCGATGCCGGGCAGGGTGATGAGCGCCGCGCCAGCTATGGCGCAAAAGGCGCTACGGTGTGCTGACAACGATGAACCTCCAGGGACGGGTCGACCAAGCCGGCCGCGCCTTGTATTGCGCAGCCAAAGGTCTTACACCCGGTTCCCAACCGGTCGGGCAGGCCAGAACGATACGTTCGGGTTTGTTGACCTGTCCGGAGCGGTCTGTTATGTCCCGCTCTGCTACTCCCCCCTGGCAAGTGCTACACTCAGCGTACCACGGCCGGGAGACGGACGCAACATCAGGCGCGTGTCAGGTCGATGCTGCCTACCTGCCAACCCAGCCGCATCAACCACTCGGTATATTCGGCCTGTGTCAGTTGCGACGAACCGCTCATGGCGACCACCAGCGCCTCCAGCACGTTCGTCGCGAACGTTTCTCCCTGGAACTCAGGCGTGGTGGTATACAGCCTGGCCGCTTGCCGTTCCCGCAAGAACGCCACATCGGCGCTGCGGATCGTGTTCGTCAGGATGGTCTTCCCGAGCAGTGACGGCGGGGCATATCGGCGAATGAAGTGCCAGTCACCGGCGATGACGTCCGCTTCGCGGAAGAAACGCGCATACATTGGCTTGTTTGACTCCTGCTTGTCACCTACAGGGTAGAGCCAATCAAATGGCAGGCGCGTTACGATGGGAAGCAATAACGTTGCGGCCGTGTTCAGGGCCGAGAGTGAGCGAAGCGGCATGGGCCAGCCCAACGCGAAGATCGCGTCTCCAAATACCACCGAGGGACAGCGCGAGGCGACGGCCTCGGCCATTCCGAACCTGTCCAACCCCGAAACCAGCAATACCCGGCGATTGGGCCAGTCGATACCGTCCGGTCCATCCAGCCGCTCAACTGCGAGCCGTTCCAACGTATCCTTCATGCCGCTTCCGTCCAGCACTGGAGTAACGCGCACATGCGAAACGAGTCTGTTGATGTCGCGGAATGTATACCGCTTACCGTGAATCCATAAATACCGGTCACAACCGCCCAGCCCGATTGCGTCCACCTGACCGTCCAGTTCACCCAGAGTGGCTTGGAAGCGCTGTTTGTCGCCGTCTGTGCCGCGACGCTCAATGCGAACCCTTTCGCCCAGTATGTCGATCTCAGCGGCCTTATCGCGGGCAGACGATCCCAGGCTGACGCTGACGATGTGTTTCATGATGGCTCCCTGGTAACGGAGTGGGTGCGTACACACTCCAGTATATGCATGGCATCCTCAAGCGTTGCGATGCGGCTCAGTGCGTGACGCCACCGGGCTGCATCCGGAACACCGTGGATGTAGCCGGGCAAGTGGGCGCGCATCTGACGGCAGGCGCTCCACTCGCCGTATTCAGCGGCCATCGCGGTCAGATGCTCCGCAGCCATAGCACAGCATGCATCCATATCGGGTACGGGCGGCGTACGGTACTCATACAGCCAGGCGCGTATCGCGGCAAAGATCCACGGGTTCGACTGAGCGGCCCGTCCGACCATCACGGCAGCACAGCCGGTCTGGCGGAACATCCGTTCTGCATCTGCTCCCGACCGAATGTCGCCGTTGCCTATTACCGGAACCGATAGCGCCTGCACATAGCGTTCCAGTTCGCTCCAGTCCGCCGAGCCGTCAAATCCCTGCCTGGCAGTGCGCGCATGCAGGCAGATCGCCGCAACCCCTTCATCCTGAAGCCTGAGCGCCAGTTCCAGTCCATTGCGTGCCTGATGATCCCATCCCAACCGCATTTTCACCGTGACCGGGCACTGTGAACTCCTCACGACAGCTCGGGTCACCGCCGCAGCCAACTCCGGATCACGCAACAGGGCCGCTCCCGACCCGGTACGGCAGACCTTGGGCACCCAACACCCCATGTTGATATCAATCAGATCCGGCCCCATGGCGCTGACCGCAGCAGAGGCATCTGCCATGGCTTGCGGGTCACTGCCGAACAGCTGCACTGACACAGGCCGTTCGTCAGCGGACCAGCGCAACATCGACCGGGTGCGCTCACTGCCATAGTGCAACGCCATCGAACTGATCAGCTCCGTACAGACCAATCCGGCGCCGAAGCGCCGGCAGATGCGCCGGAACACTGTATCCGTAATCGACGCCATCGGCGCCAGCGCCACCGGCGGATCTATGGTAACCGCTCCGAGGCGCAGCGGTGATGGGGATAGTGGCTTGGATGCGTTCAGTTCGCCGATGTCCCCTGATACGGAGTGTGTGCCGTCTGTTGTGTCTCCGCAGGAGGGGGCTGCGGTGGCTGAGCCGCTCCGGTGCCAACCAGTACTTTACGCGCCCGAGGGCGGTACACATCACGCGAGACGAGTTCCCTGCGAATGACCTCGCCGTTCTGCAGGAAGTGACGCCAGGTGGTGACGCGTGCGCCGCGACTGCCCTTATCTTCGACTTTGGTGACGCCTTTGGGCAGCGTTGGATCGTTCACACGCACTTCCGTTGTCGGTTGATAACTGAGATCGGTTTGTACAATACGAACCTCCTGCCGGGCGGAGGCAATGCCGTACAGCGTGATGACCAGACGGCCGGGAGGCGTCTGCGCCACCACGACGATGGGTGCGGAGGTGTTGTTGCGGAACTGAAAGTCCAACGACCCGAAGGCGACGGTGGCGTCCAGCCCGACCGGCACATAGGGTACCGGACTGCTGTGATGCGCTCGCCGGACGATTGGGAGTCCACCTTTCAGTGCCGCGTTATATACGGTGCTGGAGACCTGGCAGATGCCGCCGCCGTCACCATCAACCAACTCGCCCTTGACGAAGATCGGGGCTTTTCGAAACCCTCGGGAACTGCTGCGCGGTCCGGTGATGGCGTTCATGGAGAAGACCTCACCGGGCGGAACCACGACTCCGTCAATCATTCGCGCGCCGAATCGAACGTTGTATGTGCGGTCCACCTGACGTTCCGAATACTTGGTCACAGAGGTTGCCAGGACGGTATTGGCCTGTTTCAAACTGGCCGCCGTTACGGTCGGACGCTGCACCTCCATACGAATATCGGCATCGGAAGCCCCGCCGCGAGCCAATTGACTGAGTATCTGGGCTGTGTCATCGGGCAGCCGGTATCCGTTACGCTCTGGTGTCACCGTGAAACCGTTCGCATGCGTCTGAACGCGGGCGTTCGTGGCCGGTCGCTGGTGCTGCTGCTGTAACGTCTTGACCACAGCGTTAATCGTTGCAAGGTCCAGGCGCCGGTCCAGTCCGACATCGGTATGCTCCAAAGGCTGCAGCAATGAGAGCACTTCCCGCAGGATGACGCTTTGCCCTTCGCCGATGGCGCGCGCTCTTGCCAGCGTACCGCCGATGTTCACATGTACACCCAGTTCTTTCCGACTCCATGTGTGCGTGTGTGATGCGCCGTCGCCAGGGTAGTGTACGCGTAACGTCACCGTGGCCTGTTCAAAGGCTTCGGCGCGTTCCTTGATGGCGGCCTCCGCCTCTACGGGTGTCATGCCACCGAGGTGGATGCCGGCGACATGAACCCCGTCGGCGATACGTGTGTCAGCGGGCGATAGAGAGATACCCGCCGCCAAAGCGGCGACGGCCAGGCCTGCGCCCCAGATCAGTATGGTGCTTCGCATCTTGTGTGTGTTTCCCAATGTCCTTGCGCTGTACGCCTCGGTCTTTCGGTATTACAGGGCATCCATGCGCCAGACCGTACCATCCGGGGTATCTTCGATGATAATCCCAATGGACTTCAGGTCATCGCGGATGGCGTCGCTGGTTGTCCAGTCTTTACGTTGGCGGGCAGCCTGGCGCCAACGGATCGCCAACTCGACCAACTGTTTGACTGTCTGATCGTCCGCTTGAGTTTCCGCAGGCAGCATCTGATGAAACCCAAGCAGTCCGCCCAGATGCAGCAGGGTGGCCACGGCTGCGCGCAGCCCCTGCAGATCCCCGGCACTTCTCAACCGGTTACACTCAGAGACCAGATCGAACAGAACCGCCAACGCGCCGGGGGTGTTGAAGTCACTGCACATTGCCTGCTCGAAGCGTTCTACCCAGTCACCGATTGGAGGGGCGTCGGCTCCGGCATCACCCAGTTGACGCATTGACTCCGCAATCGCGTGTTTGACACGCCCCCAGGCGGTTCGTGACTCGGCCATGCGCTCACGGCTGAACTCCACCGGACTGCGGTAGGCCGTAGAGAGCAGGAACAGCCTCAATATGTCCGCATCAAACTCACTCAGGATCTCCTCAGCGGTAAAGAAGTTGCCAAGAGACTTGGACATCTTTTCCTTGCCCAGACGCACAGCGCCCCAGTGCATCCAGTATGTGGCGAACGGTTGGCCGGAGGCCGCTTCGCTTTGAGCGATCTCGTTTTCATGATGCGGGAATACCAGATCACTGCCGCCGGCGTGGATATCGAAGCCGGACCCCAGGTATTTCAAACTCATGGCCGAGCATTCAATATGCCAGCCAGGGCGCCCCTCTCCCCAGGGACTGGGCCATGACGGCTCACCGGGTTTCGCCGACTTCCATAGAGCGAAATCGGCGGGATCGTTCTTGCGTTCATCAACCTCAATCCGGTAGCCCGCGCGCACTTCGTCCACACTGCGTCCCGACAGCTTGCCGTAGGCCGGGAACGATGACACGTCGAAATAGACGTCGCCCTCCACCACATACGCATGGCCGCGCTCCACCAGGGTGGCCACCATGTCAATGATGGCGTCGATCTCTTCCGTTACGCGGCAGTATTGAACAGGTGTGATATGCAACCGGTCCAGCACGCTGAGATAGAGTTGGGCGTAGCGCTGCGCCACTTCTGCCGGCGTCACATTTTCTTCGTTGGCCTTGCGGATGATCTTGTCATCCACATCGGTGAAATTCTGGATCATCTGCACCGAATATCCGAGGTATGTCAACCACCGACGAATGACATCGAATACGATGGCTCCCCGGATATGGCCGATGTGTGGCGGCCCCTGAACGGTAAGTCCACACGCGTATATGGTCACCTCGCCCGGCGTGCGTGGCGTGAACGTCTCGATGTTGCGGGTTGCGGTGTTATACAGGGTAAATGGGCGCATGCTGTACTCCGTCTGTCAGCCGGATGGGGCCGTGTTGTGTTGTTTCAGTTCAGCGATCTGCTCCTGCTGCCGCTCAATGGCTAGCAATAACGCGCTGATGTCGGTGCGCAGTTGGGTCAACTGGCGGTTCAGATCCTGTATGATGGCGTCTTCCGGATTAATCTGGTTGGTCTGGTTATCCATGACGGGTGAGATGGGCACTTTGGTCCCGTCACGCACCACGATCCGGCCGGGAATACCGACCACGGTGCAGTTAGGCGGGACGTCCTTGTTGACGAAGGCGTTAGCGCCGATGCGGCATCCGTCTCCCACGGTGATCGCTCCGACCACCTTAGCACCCATACCGATCAACACATTGTTACCGATGGTGGGATGCCGTTTCCCTTGGGTCAGGGTAGTGCCTCCCAGAGTAACGCCGTGGTACATCAGTACATCGTCGCCGATCTCAGCGGTTTCACCAATCACCACGCCCATCCCGTGGTCAATGAAGAACCGGCGTCCGATGCGCGCTCCGGGATGTATCTCCACGCCTGTGGCCCACCGGGCGAACTGCGAGACGAACCGTGCGGCAGTGAGCAGACGGCGGTTCCACAGACAGTGAGCGAACCGGTACATCCAGATGGCATGCAGCCCCGGGTAGGTGAGTACCTCCCAGACGGAGCGAGCGGCCGGGTCTTTGTCGAACACCGTCCGGATATCTTCGCGAATGCGCGCGGTGCAAAAGGGCATCAAGATCCTTTACCCATCAGTGTTGGCTAGTATTAGTCTACCTATGTTCACGCCAGCGGGACTGTTATGTCGGGTGCGAACGGTTCGCACGGCGTGGGTCAGGCAATACAAAGCCGGCGCATCCCAGGGACACGCCGGCGATGGTTCTAACGGATGGCTGTCAGCGGCTGACGAAATACAGCAGCGCCATCTGGCGGGCGCGCTTGATCGCCACCGCGACTTGGCGCTGATGGCGGGCGCAGTTGCCGGTGCTGCGGCGCGTCATGATCTTGCCGCGCTCGGTGATGTACCGCCGCAAGCGACCGACTTCCTTGAAGTCAATATAGGCCACTTTATCCACGCAGAACGCGCAGACTTTCCGGCGGCGCTTATACCGGGGTTTACCGTTGTTGGGTCTCATCTATCCTCCAGATGCGGTATCCGTCGTTATTCGTTGGGCGCCAGGTCATTGGCGAACGGGTCATACTCAGAGCCGAAGTCACCCATCTCGGTGGCCATATGCGTGTCCTCATGCTGAGGTGCTGCACCTACCGGTTCCGGCCGTGCGACAGGCGCTCCCGGTGTGGGGGCGTCACCTTCACGGGGACGGTCCAATCCGAGGATGCGGTCGACCTGCACATCCCAACTGATGCGTTTTTCGTTGGTTTGTGACGTCCAGGCGCGGGACTCCATGCGTCCCTCGACCATCACCAGACGTCCCTTGCGCAGGAAGTTCACGGCAAACTCCGCCGACTGCCGCCATGCGGTGACATCGAAGAAGTCGGTAACATCCTCACCTGCCTGGTTCTTTCGGCCACGGTTAACTGCCAGCCTCATGCGGGCGAGCGACACGCCCTGCGGGGTCTGGCGGTACTCGGGGTCGGCGCATAGCCGGCCAATCAACATGATCCGGTTGTACATGCCCTGAATATCCCCCTTGATTGATCAGGATGGTTTATGATTCGGCGACTGGCGCAGAGTCCTGAGACTCAACGGCGGCAGGCGCCTCATTAACCTGTGGTGCTTCGGCAGACTCGGCCTCGGCCAGAGCGTTCTCCAGTGCGGCCACGGTGGGCGGCGTGCTGGCGGGTGCGGGCGCTTCCGCCGGGACGGGTTCGGCCATGCGCTCGGACGGCATGGTGACCAGTTGCGGCTTTTCATGCTTGATGGTCATTGAGCGCAGAATTTCGTCGGACAGATGGAATACGCGCTCCAGTTCGGCAACGGCCTTGGCGTCCCCATTAAAGTACATGAGCACGTAGATGCCGCCACGCTGCTTGCGGATGGGATAGGCCAAGCGTCGGCGATCCCACTCGGCAGCCTGGATCACGGTTCCGCCGCTGGCGGTGACGATACCCTTGTACCGTTCGATGATGGCTGCCAGTCGCTCATCGGAGGTGTCCGGATGAACGATGTACATTGTTTCGTAGAAACTCAACGAGTCTCCTCCCTGTGGTCTGAATGGCCCCATGCACGCGGCATGGAGCAGGAAGGCTTCCCGACCCTGTGGGTCGAACAAAACCAAACCGTATTATATCACCGTTCTGCGCGTGTGGTACGTCCGCGCCAGCATAACCACCCCATCCACGCGCATCCCACCAGCAATCCCGGGTATATCGGCTGGATGTTCCACGGATAGACCGGTGCGGACGCGCCGCCCGCCAGCAGCCCGGCGCCGATCCAGATGGCGGACAGCAGTGTGGCGCTGAGCATGATGCCTGCCGTAAGGCGTCCCGAAATGGGCACATCGGTAAAGTAGGCCGTCCATAAAGCAGGCAATAAACCAGGTATGAATGCTGATCCCAGCAAGTACCAGAGTTGAACCACTGAGCGGACCGTATAGGCCAGCACGCATGCGATCACCGTGACCAGTGTCAGGCCCAACCGGGTGCGCAGAACGGCGCGCGGGTCGCCTGCCGGTTCCCGCTCACCGGCGGTCATGTCATGGCCGAATGTGGAGGCAGCCAGAAATGTATAACTGACCACCGAAGACATCACCGTGGCCAACATACCTACCACGAACAGCCCCAGTAAGCCGGCGGGCAGCAGTTTCTCGGCGAGCAGCGGATACGCCAGGGTCGGGCGGTCGAGTGGTCCCAGCAGAGCGCGGCTGTATAACCCGGCAGTAATCGTCATGAAGTCGAACAGCGCCCAACACACCAGACTCCAGAGGATGCCGCGTCGGGCGACACCGCCCGATTGCGCCGCCGCGCAGCGTTGATGAAAGCCAGGATCGACCAGGGTCTGTGCGGCGATGAAGTACCAGGCGGCAATATAGGCCACATCACTGCCGCCGTGCCAGGTGAGCGCATCTGACGGCAGGTGTGCGGGCAGCCAACTCAAACCATGTTCCGCCAGTAAGAACGGCATCAACGCACCGAAACCGATGAACATGGCGGCAAACTGCACCATATTCACGCGCACATCGGCCGACAGCCCCCCGCGGTACAGATAGACAATACTCAAGATCGTCCCAACCACCATCGCAGGCAGTAAAGGGATTCGCATGACTATCTGCAGCAGTTCGCCCTGCATCAACACGTACGGCGCCGGGTTGGCCATCAGGAATACCAGCACTGCGCCCACCAGTGCCGCAGGCCGGCCGAATCGCCTGCCCAACGCCATCGGTATGCTTATCGCACCGCCATCTCGCACCCGATGCGCCAGAAAGAACGCGAACACCAATGCATACAGGTAGTAGGGTAACCCCAGGGTGAACCAGGTAGATATGCCGTAGAGATGCGCGTACTCACCCACGCCGAGGATGCCGCCGTACCAGGTGGCCACCAGAGTCGCCACAAACGCCGGCAGCGTTACCCGACGACCTGCCAGCAGGTACCCCTGCGCATCGTGCATGGATTGACCTCGGGCCATGTATCCGACGCACACCACCAGAAGGATGAACAGTCCCACCACCGCGTAGTCGAACGGAGACAGGCTGATCACAGGTAAGCCTCGGTGACCGGGCGTTGATGGATGCAGAGCACCAGGTCGGAATGGGCGGTCACGATGACGCGGTTGGCCATAGCCCGGTTACTGACGCCCAGTGTGCCGGGCTCCAAACGGGCATGGTCTAGCGGCCACTTGACGGATGAGATGGACACCTTCGCGGCGGCAGGGTACGCCAACAGAGAGATCACATCATCGGGCTCACAGTCGAGAGTGACCCGACCGGTCACGAACCAGATGCGGCATGTCGGATCAAGCACCACAATCTGAGTGTGATGCGCGTACCGGGCCAGAGCCGCCAGATTGGCCAGCATATGGTCCACGCGTCCACCCAGCGCACCGGTAACATACAGCAAGTCGGCGGGTGATCCATTAGTGAACAATGCCCTCAGCGCTTTGTCGACATCCGAGTCACTCTGCCCGTCGCAGCGCATCAAGCGCTCAGGCGCCAGGGTCTGCGCCAACTCGGGAGGCAGCGAGTCCATATCGCCGACGACCACATCCGGCTGCAGACCCAATCGGATGAGGGCGGCCGCCGCGCCGTCAGCGGCGACGACGCGGTTGGCCCGTTGATGCAGGTGACGGATGACGGTCTCTGATGGTGGAACGCCGTCCAGCAGCAGCCAGGCGTTGGTCTGTGGAGGGGCTGCCTTAGTCACAGATCCAGTATCCTTCTGCGCTGGTCATCCCATCCGGCGACACCAGTTGGGCGTCAAATGCGCCGGAATTCACCACGAACCGGGCATGACCATCGGCAAAGATCGCCGTACCACCCAGACGATGCCACCGCGCAAAGTAGTCGTCGGGCGGGTCATTGTCGTACCCGTACTGCTCGTATCCCGGAACCGAGCGGCTGAAGAACGGAAACATTTCATCCCGCATTATGCGCGTCTCCGAAGGATTGACGAACTGGGTCATCGTCACGATCTGGCTTTGAGTCAGTCCATAGTAGCTGCAGGCATCCACGTTGTTTTGCGTGCTGACTCCGCAGATGACACTGAAACAGCAATGGGTGAACCGGTAACTGGATCCATATGCCTGATGATAGGTGGATGCGGATGGAACATCCCGTCGCTGGTAGGGGCTGCCCTGATCATCGGGACACCGAAAGATGGCCGAATTGCGTGTATAGGGCATTAACTGCACCTCCACACCCTTGTGCCCCGGTTCGCCCGGCCCCGGGTTGCTGTTGTACATGTTGAACGTAGGCATGCGTTCGTCATTATCCTGTGCGAACATGCTGACGGCCATGCCGATTTGTCGACCGTTGCTGATGCATACGGTGGTGCGTGCTTTGTCGCGTGCGCTGGCGAACGCTGGAAACAGAATCGCTGCGAGTATCGAGATGATCGCAACGACTACCAGCAGTTCGATCAACGTGAACGCGGTGCGGGTGTGTTTCATGTTCTCCTCCTGTCTGTCGATGGCGTCTGTGCCCGGAAAACAACAATCGCCGCCCCGGTTCGGAAGCGGCGACCAGACAGAGAGAAGACTGACCAGCTGACTCCGCTTTCCTTCGCCGGCATTATCCGGATCAGGTTCAAGGGGTTCTCCCGTTTCAGGAGTCTCAGCACAAAGGCTCCCCCAGCGTGGCAACCGTGACGCAATGATGGCGGACACAGACACCGACATCAGTATACCCACCGATGTCTGCGCTGAGTATGCTCGTTACTATATCCAGGACGGGATGACGCGTATGGCAGACAATCCATCCGCCAGCCGCGGCGTTGCAGGCTGCGACGGCCTTCGTGATCTGCCGGAACAAGGAAAGCGCCGACTTACGGGGTTACCGGCTGTTCCTGCCGGACAACCCGTGGCGCCGGGACGTCAGCAGGATGCCGGTGGATGCCCGCTTCACGGCGCTGATCTCCAGCATTGGTTTGCATGCCCCCTTGCATGCGGAAATCGGGACCGTGTGGAACGGCGCACCCAATGGGATCCCCTGTGTGGTGGCGTCCGGTTCGCAACCCCGACGGCCGGTACGGTTGCTGTATGAAGACGATAGCGGTCGCTGCCCCTGGCCGTTGCCTGCGGACGCGCCTATCGTGAGCAGAGCAGGCCGCGATGGAGACCGGCATGTGCTGGTACTGGATAGAGACCATGAAGTGTTGAACAAACGCTTCCGGGCGTTTCCGCAGGATGGGGGCGCGTGTCATACTGGCTGCGTTGACACGACATGGATGATGCAGGCCGGTAACGGCGGCAACTGGTTCATCTCTGGTGCGCCGGATCCCCGTTGGGATGATGACGCAGGGTGCATCGCCCCGCATATCAGAAAAAACCTGGAAGTGGTGCGGATGGGACGTTTGGTGTGCGGTTGAAGTCTTCTCGCGGACAGCAACCGGGGGATCATCCAGCTCCGAACAGATTCCGCCCCGCCGCCAGCAGTTCCTGCACGCGCTCTCGACTGGGAGCCTCGGCGTATATGCGCACCACCGGTTCCGTACCGGACGCCCGCAGCAGCAGCCAGGATTCGGACGGCAGTTCGAACTTCACGCCGTCCAGACGATCAATTCGGGCCACGGCTTCCCCGGCGATCGATCCCGCCTGCGTGGATGCGATCAACTCATAGGCGGCCGGCATCGCTTCACGGGGCAGATGCACATCGATACGGTCATACCGTCGTTCACCGGTGATGCTCCAGACATCTTGCAGCAGTTGCTCTATGCTACGACCGGACATGGCCAGCGCTTCCAGCAGCATCAGCCCCATGGCCACGCCGTCACGCTCCGGAATGTAGCCGGTTATTCCGATGCCGCCACTCTCCTCACCGCCGATCAGAACATCGCCTTGGCGCATGTTGTCACAGATCCATTTGAACCCGATAGGAGTCACCGTCATGGGAAGCAGGTAATGAGCGCACAGATGATCAACCATGCGGGTGGTTGACACTGTCTTCACGACTCGGCCGCGCAAACCTCGGCGCTCTACCAGGTGCATCAGCAGGATCGCGAAGAGTGAGTGACTGTCGATAAACTGTCCGCGCGCGTCCATGGCGCCGATACGGTCCGCATCGCCGTCCACCGCGATGCCGCCAAGTATGCCGGGGGTGTTCAGAATGCTTTGTCGCAGCGGTTCCAGGTTAGGCTCAATCGGTTCCGGATTCACGCCGCCGAATGTGTGGTCTGCCGCATCGCGGATAGGAAGAACGCGCAATGTACCCCCGGCCAGCAGTTCGGGCAGGTACCCGGCGCCGGCGCCGTGCATGGCGTCATACAGTATGGCGGCCGGGAGGTTCCGAATTGCCGCCAAGTCCGCCAACTGGCGGACGCCGTTCAGATAGGGAGTGTTGATGTCCAGCGCGGGAGCCGCGGGAAGGGTCCCTGGCAGGGTATCAGCGAGTCTGGACGCCTCGGACAGCATGCCTTCCACCGCGGATGTGATCTCAGGACCTGCAGAACCCCCGTAGGACGCCTTGATCTTGAAGCCGTTGAACCGCCAGGGGTTGTGGCTGGCCGTGATCATGATGCCGGCTGCCGCACCACGTGTGAACACGGCCTGGCTGACTGCCGGTGATCCGCAGCACCGATCCGAAAGCACGACCGGAATCCCCAGCGCTTGTAAGACGCTTGCGGCTTCGGCTGCGAATTGAGGGGACTTCAGTCGACGGTCGTATCCAACAACGACACCGCGGCCGGCGGTTCCTTCGTTCCGGAGCCACAGGGTGAGGGCGCATGCCGCTACCCGGACATTGGCCTCGGTGAAGTCGTCGTCGATGACGCCACGCCAACCGTCTGTGCCAAATCGAATCACCGTGTCCATACAGTCCCTCCCATAGGTTGCTGATGTCATTGTAACCATCTGTGTGCCCCTCGGGTGACGACACGCGGCCTCAACCGATGCTTTCAGCAGCGGGCCGTCATATGTGGTACACAGAAGGTGATCATCCAGATGGTGGAGGTGTCATATGCGCGATCTTGTTGCTCCCCCGGATGTCGTCCGGCGGGATTTCGCGGAAATGGATGCGGCTGAGCAGTTGCGATGCAGTTGGGACGTGGAAGAGTTGCTGCTGATCCAGGCCATCGAGGGGCATGCACATGAAGGGCATGGATGCTTTCATGGGCGTAAATACCCCAATACCTCGATTGATCACATCGCCCGTGCCTTACGGCGAGATCCCAAGGCGATCGCGCGTGCGCGTCAATCACTGATCGACAGCGTGAACCAGTTTGCACGCTCGGTGATCCAAGGTGAACCGGCCGATCTGGTGTCCGAATCCGGTGAACCGTTATTGACCGTCAGCACGCTGCGGTATCTGCCTGTGGATCCAGCGGATGTCGTTCGCGGACTGTATCTGGGAGGCTTGCGGGATGATCCGGATGTGCGCGCCGTGGTGGAGCAACGCACCGGGTGGATCATTGGAGGCGGAAAGGGCTATCTGATCGATACATCCGTCATGGATCGGCTGAATCTGGACGGCTACATGCTGGCCAAACAGGCGCACGAGCATGAGTTGGACGCATTTCGCGAAGCCGGTCTGATTGTTGATGAGACTCGCCGGAATGATCCCACTGTGCAATATATGTATGTTCGCCACCGTGTCGGGCCGGGCGCGTCAGATGATGCCGCGATCGTGGCTGCAGGCAAGGTGTGGAACCTGGGTGTGGCTATCGGCGTGTTCCTCGCGGATGCGGTGGACACATTGGAGAAGTACGTGCCCGATTATTCGGATCAGGACGGAGCGATCGCCGCAATGATCGAGAGCGAGTGGCCTGATCTGGGACTAGACCGCGAAGACGTCTACCGCTTGACGGCACTCTGTGCGGCGCCCTTGGAGCGCCGGCGTGACGTGCCGGACAGCAGTTTGCGGCATCTGCTGCGTGTGGACAGGAAACTGGACCAATGTGCGCTTGAGTCACACCTGCTGGTGGTGATGGGGCGTAAACCGGCGCCGATGCATATGTCGCACGAGGGTGTCTGGAGTCCCCGTTTCTACGCGTGGATGGAGGAGCGTCTGAGCGTACAGGGCGGAGGCGCACTGATATGAACCCTGCACTGGACCGGGCGGCGCACGGAGCGCTGGAATGGTATGCGGCATTTCACCCGGAGACTGCGACGTGGATGGGGCTGCACGATTACGACCGGCAAGTGACCGACGTGGCGGCCGACAGCATCGCCGCGGAGTCACGGATGGGGCATGCGTTGTTGCGTGCGATGAACGCCGTACCAAGCCCCTGCACCACACGCGAGGAGCTGGAGACGCTCGCGCTGCAGCGTTGGCTGCAGGGACGGCTATTTGAGATAGATTCATGGCAACCTTGGAAGCGCAACCCGGGTACGGTGCCGGAGACATTGGTGTACGGCCTATATCTGTTGATCGCGCGTTCATTCGCCCCGCTTTCGGTGAGAAGACGATCGGTCCGTTCCCGATTGACCGACCATCCGGTGGCGCTAGATACGGCCTGGGCGGAGTGCAGCCAGATGAGCCGTCCGGCAGCCCAGATCGCCCTGAGTCAGATGAGCGGATCGATCCGCTTTCTGACAGACACGCTGCCGACGGCGCTGGAGCTTGGCACTGAACCGGATGCACGTTTGGAAGACGCCTTGCAGAAGGCGGTGGACGCCTATCAGCGCTACGCGCACCAACTCGAAAGCCGTCTGACCGATCTGCCGGAGGAGGGCTGGCGGTTGGGCGCGCAGCTGTTCCGCGATGCCTTGATCGCCACAGAAGGGGTGTCTGCCTCCATTGATGAACTGCGTCATCTGGCCGATTCGGAAATCGAGAGACTGCAGGTGATCATGAACGAGGCGCTAAGCGAGATCGATGCGACGGCGCCCAGCGCACAGATCTTCGCCGAGATGGTGCGTCAGCATCCGGCGGCCGATGAACTGATCCAGGCAACCAAGAGTATGCTGTCGGGACTCGTGCAGTTCATCCGTGATGCCGATTTGATGTCGTTGCCGGACGATCTGTACTGCGATGTGATCGAGACTCCGGAGTTTATGCGAGACCTCGCGTTTGCCACCATGGATCCCCCGGGACCGTTCGAAACCGGCGCACACGAGGCGTTCTACTCGGTCACCCTTCCTCCGCCGGATGCTGCGGCGGACATGGTGGAGGGGCACATGCGGATGTTCAACGTGTATAACCTGGCGATGATCAGCGTACACGAGGCGTTTCCTGGGCACTATGTGCAGTTTGACGCCATCCGGCGCAGCGGATCACTGATCCTCAAGATGTGTGAGTCGTATGCGAACATCGAGGGTTGGGCCCACTACACGGAGGAGATGATGGTGGATGCCGGCTATGGCAACGGGGACCCCAGATACCGCGCCGCCATGGCGCATGAGGCACTGGTGCGCGCCTGCCGCATGAAGGCGGCATTGGAGATGCACACCGGTGATATGACGGTGGAGAGCGCCATCCGGCTGTTTGCTGAATCCGCTCATCAAGAGACTGAAAATGCCCGCGTAGAGGCGTTGCGGGGTGTGGTGGACCCGCTATACGGCAACTATACACTGGGCAAGCTGATGCTCATGCGGTTGCGTGAGCGGATGCGCGCCAACCACCAATGGACTGACAAGCGGTTTCATGATGAATTCCTGCAATCAGGCGCACCGGCCATACCGGTGCTGGAGGCGGTATGGGACGCGCCCAAAGCGGGATGACGAGTCAACTGGACGCATGGTATGCCGCTATTGCGCGTGAGTTGCCGCTGGGCCGGTGCGACGGATGCGACCTCTGCGGTCTGCGGTGTGCTGCGGGAACACCGATGCGTGCGGAGGAATACAGGCGCCTGCGGCAGTCCTGGCTCTCTCTGCCGGCGACTGAGCGTCGGCGTTTAGTGCGCCAGCGTCGGTCTGTGGACCTCAGTCCAGGCGTATCGACACCTGTCTGTGCCTTCCGGGATGTCGACGCCGGTCGCTGCAGTCTGTATGATGATCGCCCGTTGATCTGTCGGTTGTTCGGATGGGTGTGGTGGCTGCCGTGTCCGGCACAACGGGTACAACCGAAGGACGACGCCTGGATACGGCTGTTACTGGAGTCCTACTGTGCCGAGCCGCGAGCGCCGTTCGATGTCTGGAATGCCCGGTTACATGATTGCGACTGTCAGCTGGAGCGGTATGCGGACGCCTAAATCGGTGGATATCCCGGCTGGCGGGCCGGCATGCTCTGGACTGTTAGCCCATTGTGTGCGCATAATATTAACAAGCGGTGCGTGCGCAGTCAGCGCGCGTACTGGCGGGCCTTATACAGCATGTATCATTCGTTGACAGGGTACCCCGCAACTGTTACAATGCGGTGGTAATGTCGGAGGTGTGAGCAGCCCATGGCACGCGACAAACGAACGACAGGAGCGGTCGTAGGGATCAACCTGGGTACCAAAGCGGTCAAGGTTGCCGAAGTGCGGCCGACCAAGACGGGACCCAAAGTGGTGGCCTTCGGCGTTGCCCCGGTATCGCGCGATCTGGTCGACGAGACCGGTTTTATACTGGACCCAGAGGGACTTGGCGCACTGCTGAAGGACCTGCTTACCCGTGCACGCATCCAGACCCGTCAGGCCATCTGCTCGATATCCGGCCAGAGCGGTTTGGTCATCCGCGTAATTGAAGTCCCCAAAATGAACGCCTCCGAGCTCGACAAGTCGATGAAGTGGGAGATCGAACGGCAGATCCCCTTCGCGGCAAATACCGAAGCGATCACCGACTACGGCGTGCTTGCTCCGCAACCGGGCGCGACAGACGACGCCAATATGGAAGTGATGTTGGCGGCTGTCCCCAAGGATGTGGTGGATGCGTTTGTTAAGGCGTTGCAGGTTGCCAAACTGCAGCCGGCCGCCATCGACTCGGAAACCCTGGCAGCCGGTCGCGCCGTGCTGCTGAGCGAACCGGATCTGAAGACCAAGACCGTTGTTGTATTGAACATCGGGGCCTCACAGACCGATATGGGCGTGTTTTCTCATGGTGAATTACGGCTTCCGCGTGTTGTGCCGGTTGCCGGAAACCAGTTAACGCAAGCTATCGTGGACGCGCTGCCCGGCCGGCTTCAGGGCGACACCCCTGCTGAGCGTTTCGAATCCGCCGAGCGGATGAAGTTGGAACACGGCAAAGTGCTTTTGGACCGTGTGCCCAGCGACACAGCGCCCACCAGCAGTTTTAACGCCGGCCTGGGAGACGGGATGATAGACTTCGGCTTCCAGCAGGGAGCGGGCGCCAGCGTGGATCTTTCCAGTTTCGGTGACAGCGGTCCGGCTGATACCGGTTTCGGTGTCGCCAACCCGTTTGCCGAGGATCTGGGGCTTCCCAGCACCCCTCCAGTCAGCGACACCGGTATGGTTGACTTCGGCAGCACATCCGATGCGTCCTCTGAAGAGCCCTCTGGCCAGGCCGATGCCGGCTCATCACTGACGCCCGCAGCAGCGGACGATGACGACGCCGTTATCCTGTTTGATGCTATGGCTCCCACCTTGGGTGAGTTCATGGCCGAGATCCGCCGGTCGATCGATTTCTACCGTGGCCGCGCCAATGGCGCTGCCATAGACCGCATTGTACTGTGCGGCGGCGGCGCACGTCTGCCCTATCTGGACCGGCTCATCGAACAAGAGTTAAGTATACCGACCACCATCTCCGACACCTTCGAGAAGAACCACTCTGTCAGCGGCGTCGATGCGCAGTATATCAGTGAAATGTCACCCATGATGGCGGTGGCTTTTGGGCTGGGCGCGCGCGACATGACCGACTGATGTGTATCGAGAAGAGGCGCCATGATACGGATTAACCTGCTCCCGGCATCCATTTACGATCCCGCAAAGAAGCGCAATCTGTTGCTGCTTTCATTGATCGCCTGGGCGGTGATCGCCGTCGTGCTGGGCGGAATGGCCCTTCAGCTGCGCAACAAGGAAACCGAACAGATCGCCGAACGCGACCGTCAGCAGGCGCTGGCGAAGCAAGTGGATCAGCTGGAGGCGGAGAAGAACGCCATCGTGGCGGACACGGAACCGGTAAAGGCGCGCAACGACCGCATTGCCGATATCCGTCGCCACAATACGGTGTACGTGGAGCTGTATGAGGATGTCGCGCGCAACACCATGGATACCGTTCGTTACGAAGCGCTTTCCGCCTCGGGATCCAGCTGTTCTATCACCGCTGTGACGCGTACGCTGGATGACATCGCGCTGTATCTGCAGACGATGCTGAATGCTACCGACCGCAGGGGAAAACCGCTGGTTACCGCGGTTCAGCTGGGGCAGTTCAGCCCGTTGCGCACCGAGAGTTCCCAGTTCGGCGGTGCCTCGGTATCGGCAACCGGACAAGCCGGCTCTGCTCCCATGACGATGCCCGGTATGAGCACTATGCCCACCCTGGGTGGCGGTATGGCCGGAACTACCATGCCCGGTCTGCTGGGGCCCTCAAGCGGGATGTCCGCATCCATCGCAACCGGCGGCGCATCGGCCGGTCAGGCCGCCAATCGCAGTGGTTACCGGTTCCCGGTTACCTTGGCGTTAGCGACCCCGGTTCCAGCCGCTCCGACTACGGTGATGGGGGGAGGATCCTCAACCGGAGGCCGCGCCGCTACGGGTGGCATGCCTGGAATGGGTGGAATGCCCGGAATGGGCGGGATGGGTGGCATGACCATGCCGATGCCCCCGGGAGGCGGTGGTGGCGCCACCACCATGCCAGGTGCGGGCGGTATGACTATGCCGATGCCTCCAGGCGGAGGCGGTGGAGCAACCATGCCCACCATGCCCGGCGGAGGCGGTGGAGCAACCATGCCCACCATGCCCGGCGCCGGCGGCATGACTATGCCTGCACCTCCGGGGCGCTGATGCGGGGTTTGATGTGACCAGACAACCGTTCAAGCTAGGGAAGGAACAACCGTATGCTCACTAAAATATCGGTGCTGAACGTAGGTCTCATCGGGCTGATGGTGGCCCTGAATATTGGCGTAGCCATATTCTTCATGGTCATTCGCCCGACGCAGGCTCGTCTCACCATATTAGATGGTGAGATTCAGAAGTACAGCACCCGTGCAGCGGAACGTGGACGCATGGAGGCCGACCTGGAAGCCGCCAAGGAAGATCAACAGAAGCAGCGACAGGATTGGGCGATGGCGATGGCCTCCTTGATGCCTGATCTGGATCTGACCGATCGGATCAAGGCGTTGCCCACATTTTGGCGCGAACCGGAGCGCACACAGCGTGTACTGGAGCAGTTCTTGGAGGAACAGACCCGCCGAAACCAGATCGTCTCTGTGTCGCACTCCTTTGGATTTGCTGCCCCCGGCACCGACCCGAACGCCTTACCTTGGCCTGAATGGCAGGTTGATTTTGGTCAACAGCAGATACGGGGTTCCTTCAAACAGATCCTGGATCATATACGCCGATGGAACCAAGCTCCGCGGCTGGTCATCGTCGATGGACTGAGCCTGAACGGCACCAGCCCGCAGATCAACGCCTCATATTCCGCTCGCATGCTGCTGATTCCGCGCGCTATGGATGATACGCCGGGTGGAAATGTCTCGTTCACAGCGGGTGCCTCTGCCCGCGGCGGCACCATGGGAGCCATGGCGCCTTCACCTGGAATGGGTGGGGCCACCACCATGCCCGCCGGCGGCGGTTCATTTACCATGCCCGGACCTGGCGGGGCCATGATAGGCGCCCCCGGACCAACTGGCGGCGCGGGTGGCGGTGGCGGTGCTCGTCCGCCGCGCATGGCGCCGATGCAGCAGCGATAACCCGAAGAAGGTGGCACAGATGATACAGATCGATACCAATCGGAAAAACATAGTTCTGACCGGTGTGGCGGCTGCTCTGGTGCTCGCTTCGGGAGCTACCATGTATCTTGTCTTTCGTCCTCAGACTCCGGCAGAGGCTCAAGGCACGACGATGCCCGGACCGGCCGGTGGTATGACTATGCCGGGAGGCGGCGGTGGTATGACGATGCCTGCGCCTCCAGGCGGATCTACGATGCCGGGTGCACCGGGCGGCGGCTTCACCATGCCCGGTATTGGCGGCGCTCCGATGACGTTCGGTGGCAGTGCCGGTGGTGCGGCAGCTGCTGGCGCCGCTGCCGCACCAGCCACGGCGGAACCGCCGCGGATGGTCGGTAAAGTCTCCTCACGGCAAGACCCGTTCCGTCTGCTCCCGTGGGAACTCGCCCCCGGCGACCAGGTGCCAGCTTGGTATGCGCTGGAAAAGATGAATGCCTGGCGGCTGCGGATTCAACCCACACGCTCTGAAATTCCGGCCAGCACCGATGGAGGGCCCACTGCCCAGGTGGAGCAGCCCGCACCGCCGATCTCTGGACGGGTAGCTGGCATCATGCTTAGCAACCCTGTGGTGGCCATCCTTCAAACGGACAGCGGAACACGCATCGTTAAGCCTGGCGACGAGGTGAACCGGTATTACCGGGTGTCGCGGATCGACTCCGACAAGGTCATCCTCACATCGATCTCAGGCCCTCGGATCGAACAGGTATTGAAGCTTGAGGGGGTGCGGTCCACAGGCGCCATGGGGGGACGCACCGGCGGCAGTTCAACCATGCCTGGCATGATGGGAATGCCTGGCATGCCAGGCGGAGCGCCCATGACGATGCCTCCCGGTGGTACCCGTGGCACAGGCCGTGGTGGAGCGGCTCCGCGCGGCGGGGATGTGTTCGAATGATCAGCGGGTGTGCGTCCATCCGCTTTATGTAATAATGAAACCGGTCGCTAGCCGAGCAGGTCAATAGTTTCGGGTAATCGGGGGCGAAAGCCCGCTGAGGGAGGAACGTAACAATGAAACGCATCACAGTCATGGCGCTTCTTTCTGCGCTGGTGCTGCTTCCTCTGGGAAGCGTACTGGCCCAAGCGGGCGACACTGGACGCGATGATCAGACCATCAGTCTGAGTCTGAAGAGCGCTCGGGTTTCGGACGCACTGGAGGCGCTGTTCAAGCACCGGCCAGACCTGAAATACTCGTTCCGGGACTCTGATCTGGACTCAGACCTGCTGACCATTTCATTACCGGATGTCACCTTTGATGTGGCGTTGCGCAATGTGCTGAAGTCAGCCAATCTGACCTACCGGGTGGAAAGCGGTATTTACGTGATCACCCGGCGGGTGGAACAGACAGAGACCAAACCGGAGACAACCACGACCCCTGAAGAGACACGTCCGACGATACGGGAAGAGAAACTCACGTTGCGCCACCTGGATAGCGCTGCGGTCGCCATGATGCTCGGTGGCCGGGCGATTACGCTGGGTCAGGCGGGATGGATCAGCAATACCGGGTCCTTGGGCGGCGGATTCGGCAACAGCGGCGGAATGGGCGGTACCGGCGGTTTCGGCAGTAATTCGGGCGGCTTCGGCAGCAATTCCGGCGGCTTCGGCAGCAGCGGTGGCAACCGGTTCGGAAGCTCCGGCTTTGGTAGTTCTGGCAGTCGTTTCGGCAGCAGCAGTGGCGGGAGCTACGGCGGCGGGTCCGGTAACTTCGGTGGCGGCGGCAGCTTTGGCGGCCGCTTCTAGTTGACGCGTACATCAGGCCGGAGCGGCAAACGCTCCGGCCAGCACTCATAACGAACAGATTTCGCAATCGGTGATCTACACCCAGGAGGGCATAAACGTGATGGCTGTTAAGGACCGGCTCGCTCGGCTGGCAGTACTGATCGGTATCGGTACAGCGGCATGTGTACTGACTCTACCCGTTCAGGCGGCTCAGCCCGGTCAATCAGCGCAACCATTGGTGTCTCTGCGTCTGGTTGACGCCGACCTTCGCACGGCAGTGAACCTGTTGATGCAGCAGGCTGGAGTCAACATCCTGTTCGAACCCAGCGAGAAGCCATATGCACCGGTCACAGTCAGCCTGACCGACAAGCCTCTGGATAAGGCCTTGGAGTACATCGCACGTTCCGCAGGCGCGACCGTGCGCCGGGGTGACGATGGCGTGTTTATGGTGGGCCCCAAGGGCTCCGAGCCGGTAGTGGCTCCGCAACAGATGCTGGAAGAGATCCCTGTTGTGCAGGCGCCCGCACCGGTGTACCGTGAAGAGAAGATGCGCCTTCAATATGTCACACCGAGTGAAATGCTCAAGACACTGCGCACCGACCCCAGCATCATCGGTCAGGACTGGGCTGCTCGCGAAGGCGCTGCCCTGATGAGCCAACTGGTAAGCGCTCAGAAGTCCGGGCCTCGAAGCCGAACTATCTCCAAACCGGAACCGCTGGTGGCGGTGCCTCAGCCCCGAATTTCCGGTCTGCCAAGTGCTGATGAAGGCGCTGGTATCGCAGCGATCCCTGACACCGGATTGGCCCAGATGGGCCGTATGGGCGGCGGCATGGGTGGCGGCATGACCGGCGGTGGCATGATGGGCGGCATGGGCGGCGGCATGGGCGGCGGCATGGGCGGTGGTATGACCGGCGGCATGGGTGGCATGGGCGGCGGTATGGGCGGCCTGGGTGGCGGCATGGGCGGTATGGGAGGCGGTCTGTTTGACACCACCGGTATCAACGCCATCTACGCCATAGATGTCGATAACTCGCTGATCGTCCGTGGTACCGATGAAGGTATTGAAAAGCTGCGCAAGATCATCCGTATGATCGATGTAGCGCCGCGCCAGGTCGAAGTCAAGGCCGAGTTTGTGACCGTTTCCATCTCCGAGCAGAAGAAGTTCGGTATCGACTGGCTGGTTCAGCAGATCAACACGGCTGCCGGCAATACTCCGGGCAGTTTTGCTGTGTCCGATAACCCGATCTTCATCCGGTACTCCACAGGCAATCTGGTTACCGAGCTGCGTACTTTGTTAAATAACAGCCGCGGTCGCGTGGTACAGGCGCCGATAATAACCACGATGAATAATGTCCCTGCGACTATTCAGGTGCAGCGCCAGATCCCGTATTGGACCAGCACAGTACAATCCGGAAACAGCGGTCCGAATATCACCACGACAGAACTGCAGACACTGGATGTGAATACCGGTCTGACCGTTTCGCCCCGCATCAACGGAGATGGCAGCATCACCTTGGCCATTCCGCTGCAGTTGTCAGATATCGGTGAACTCCGGCGTGGCCCGAACGGTGAGCAGGTACCGGATCTGATCTCCCAGTCGATCTTCACCACACGTCGCATCCGCAACGGCGAAACCGTGGTGCTGGGCGGGTTTGTCCGGCGGTCAGACACACGCAGCGTGGGCAAGTTCCCGTTGCTGGCCGATCTGCCGTTGATTGGACAACTGTTCCGATCAACCGACAATGACACCAACGACAGCGAACTGCTGATCTTCCTGACGGTGCGCATAATCGATGAGGCGCCCGGAGCGGCAGGTAGTGGCGTAACCCCCTGACGGGTCAAGTCATACGCTAGAAATGACCGCGGAGGGCCTGAGCGCCTCCGCGGTTTTCATTACCGGAGGAGCAGCACAAGTGCGTCATCTGGTGCTGATCGGATACATGGGGTCAGGAAAAAGCACGGCTGGAAAACGAGCGGCTGAACTGATTGGACTACCGTATGTGGACACGGACCAGTTAGTGGAGGAGCGCAGCGGACGCATCATCAGCGAAATATTCGAGACGGATGGGGAGGCTGCATTCCGGAACTGGGAGCGGGAGATCATCCAGTCACTGATGCAGCGCGAACCGCATGTCATCAGCACAGGCGGCGGCGCGCCCATGATCGATGGAATGATGGATCTGATGCTGTCTCATGCGGGCGTTGTGTACCTGAGGGCGGAACCGCGCACTTTGGCACGTCGCGTATCCGGATGCAGAACCAGGCCGCTACTGGGAGACGCTCCATCACTCAAGAAGATTTCAGACATGCTGGAGGGCAGAAGAGCTGTCTACGAAAAGGCGCACTGTATCATTGATACAGATCACCTCACGGTAACGCAGACGGTGCAGGCTATCGTCGCGTGGTGGAGAGAGGGACGGAATACAGGGCACCTATGGCACGGATAGACGTTCAGACCGCATCACATACATACGCGGTGTATCTGGGCAGCACGGCGGTTCCGGAGTTGCTGGAGCAGATGGCAGGCTACACAAAGATATACCTCGTGACACAACGCGGATGGCCTCGGCGATATGCCGAGCATGTCAGTGACCGGCTGCATGAAGCAGGTGTAGACGACGTTGGGATGTATGTGGCTCCATCGGGGGAACGGGCAAAGTCCTGGCAGCAGGTGCGGAGTATCACAGAAGCGATGGCGCACGCCGGCTTGGACAGACGAAGTCTGGTGCTGGGCATTGGTGGAGGCGTGGTCACCGATCTGGCGGGATTTTGTGCAGCGGTATATATGCGCGGCATTGATGTCATGCATGTCTCGACCACATTGCTGGGACAGGTCGACGCGGCGATTGGGGGTAAAACCGGCATCAACATGAACGCCGGCAAGAACCTTGTGGGGGCGTTTTGGCAGCCGCGAGCCGTCGCGGCAGACACGACCATGCTGCGGACACTCTCAAAGCGCCAACGTCTGGCAGGTCTGGCCGAGGTGGTCAAATATGGATGGATCATGGATCCGGAGTTACTGCGTCTGTGCGGTGACACGACGACACGATGGGACCAACCGGATCGACTGGAGACGCTGGTCGCGCGTTGTATCACGCATAAGGCTCGGGTTGTTGCGGCCGATGAGCGCGAAGGTGGAATGCGGGCCATTCTGAACTTCGGGCATACTCTCGCCCATGCGTTGGAGGCGTTGGGCGCCTACAAACGAATGCTGCACGGTGAAGCGGTTGCAGTTGGGATGCGCGTAGCCGTTCAGGTGGGGCGCCTGCTTGATATCACCCCCGCCAGTTGTCTGACTGAGATGGACATGCTGCATCAATGGCTAGGACTGCCCCTGTCGTGGCCGGAATGGGCAGATCCCGAGGAGGCCATCCAAGTGGCTCGAGGTGACAAGAAGAACACCGGTCAGGCGATCAAGATGGTGCTGCTCTCCGGCGCAGGGAACGCGCAGTTGCCAATGGCTGTAGACGAGCCGACTATCCTCAGCGCAATACGGCGCCTGCAGCCACGTGAAGGCTGTGATACATGACAGCCGAGCGTCTGATGCCGGTCATTGCAGGGTGTTGGATACTCGCCGCGGCTGCGGTGTATGGCCTGAAGCAGCTGTGGGGCGTTACCGAACCGGTCGGGTACCTGTCACAGGCGTATATCATATTGTTGGTTGCGGGTATTACGCATCAGGCATTGCGCCTGGTGCGCGAGCTGCAGCGACGTGGAGGCCCAGATGATCAATAGCCGGATTGCAGACCGGTATGAGGTACTCGAGACCGTATCGGAGGGAGTGCTGCATACGGTTTTCAAGGCCAGAGACAGGGTTCAGGGGGGCTTTGTGGGAGTGCATGCCCCCCATGAGACCCTGTACAGCACGGACCAAGGACGGGCGCTGAGTCAAGCATTGGATGCGCTTAAGGACATTCGCCATCCGCGCCTGTGCGGCGTACTCGACGTGGTGCGTGAAAACGGACCGGTCTATTCTGTATCTACCATCCACCGCGGGATGGACCTGCGCCAGCGCATCAACAAGGTGGCGCCCTTTACGCTGTCGTTAGCCGTGGAATCCGCACTGGGTATATCCGAGGCGTTGCAGGCGCTTCACGGCGCCGGCGTATGTCATGGTGACTTGAGGCCGGAGAATATACTTACGGCGCCGGATGGCACGGTGTCGGTGATGCATTACGGGTTGTTTCCGGTGGTAGTCGCTACCGAGACCGCTCGGCGCAGGTGGTACGCGGCGGCGGCCCCCTACCTGGCGCCTGAGGTGACCGATTCAGGGACGGCATCACCGGCTTCCGACATCTATGCCCTCGGTGTGATCCTGTATGAAATGCTTACCGGAGGGCAGCCATACCTGGGTGACAGTCCGGCCGCCATCACTCGGAAACATGCAGAAGCCACGGTTCCACCCTCACCTCGTCTTGTGAATCCGGGTGTGCCGCGTGCTGTTGAAGGCATCGTGATGAAGGCCATGGCGCGTGATCCGCAGATGCGGTATTCATCGGCTGCAGAGATCATCGCGGATCTGATCGAGGTGCGCGATGCACTGCGCTTCGGCAGACCGCTGTCCTGGTCGCCGCAGGAGAGAGATGCCGCCAAAACGGTGGCGCCTACCGGCGGTAAAGAGCCAAGCCGAAAGAGAACAGTAAAGGAACCGGATGGAGGCGTGACTGAATACCGTCCAGAGGGTCGAGACTATCTGAAACTGGCATTGAAGATCCTGGCCACGTTGATCGCCATGGGTATCCTGGGTTTCTTGGGTATCGTCTGGTGGTTTACCCGTCAGCCGGCTGAAGTGGTCGTACCGGAAATACGGGGAATGACCGAAAGCGACGCAGCCCAACAGTTGGATAAAGTGGGACTGCGGTTAGTTGTCCAGGCCAAGGATTATAACGACGCCTACAGTCCTGGTGCGATATACAAGAGCGAACCGGAAGCCAACGCCCGAGTCCGCGAAGGTCAGGACGTACGGGTATGGATCAGCCAGGGCAGTCGTAATGTAAAGGTGCCAGTCCTGCGCGGACTGTCAAAGTCTGATGCGGAACGTCTGTTGATGGAAGCCGGTTTGGTTCCTGATGTGAGTAATCCGTCGGCGTTGGACTACCAAGAGGCGGTAGTGATCACGCAGTCACCGGATCGCGACGAGGTCGTGCCACGCGGAAGCAAGGTGCGCGTGGTTCTGGGGCAGGGCCGGCGCATGATGCCTCCGCCTCCAGAGCCGGAACCTGTAAACCCTGAGCGGGACTTGGAGATCACGTATACAGTGCCCGGTGACGGCGTTGATCCGGTGGTGGCCCGGGTGGACGTGGACGACGCACAGGGCATACGAACGGTATACGAAGAGCAGCATCTGCCCGGTGACAAGGCCATCGTACGTTGCACCGTCATCGGCAAGGCGCGGCTGAAGTTCTACGTGGACGATGTGCTGCGTAAAGAGGAGACACGTTAAGCATGGCACAGGAAATCATGTTCGCCCCGTCACTCTTGTCGGCCGATTTCGGCCATTTGAGTGAGGGCGCCCGGATTGCCGAGGAGGCCGGCGCGGAGTATCTGCACTTCGATGTCATGGACGGCCTGTTCGTGCCGAACATAACGTTCGGAGCCGAGATGGTACGGGCGTTGAGGCCGCATTGCGCCCTGCCGTTTGATGTCCACCTGATGATACAAGACCCGGGGCGGTATATAGAGTCCTTTGTGGAGGCAGGCGCTGACATTCTGACGGTGCATGCGGAGGCGTGCGTACATCTGCAGCGTGTGCTGGCCAACATTCGGGAGTGCGGCGCACGCGCCGGGCTGGCGTTGAACCCGGCCACGCCGCTCAGTGTATTGGATCATGTCATACCCGATGTGGATCTGGTGCTGATCATGACGGTCAACCCGGGGTTCGGCGGCCAGAAGTTCATACCGCAGATGCTGGACAAAATCCTGGAGACGCGCCGTCGGCTGGATGCAGCCAACAGTTCGGCTTTGATTGAGGTCGATGGAGGCATCAGCGCCCGCACGATCGCCCCGGTGGCCGCAGCGGGAGCGACGCTGTTTGTCGCTGGCAGCGCGGTGTATGGCCATCCGCACAGTCCGTCGGCGGCGATCGCTGAGATGCGTGCGGCGGTGGCTGCATCTGACCGGGCCTAGGCTGCCGGAATGCTGTGGTGGCCGTTCGTCCTGCTGGCTGCCGTGACAGGCGTCTGGTACCAACGCCTGTTGTGCCGCAGGGGCCTCTGCAGCGCGCGTCATGTGGTGTACCGCTCGGCCGGTGCGGTGCTTATGGTGTTGTTGGTTGCCTCGTGGGACTACCGACACTGGTTATGGCCAAGCCCCGACCCGCTGTTCCCGTCCCAGTGGGCGTTCCGAGCGCTGGTGCTGCTGTCTCTGATGATCACTCTGGTCGCAGGTTTGGTCTTAGTCGCGTTGCTGGATGCACGCGAGACGCTCCGCAGGTACGAAGCAGAGCGACGGCGCCTGTTTGACGAACGCATTTTGCATCGGGGAAAGACAGATGATGAGTGACTATCACCAATTGATGCAGCAGGCGTTGAGCCTGGCCGCACGGGGCTACACCGCTCCGAACCCGATGGTCGGTTGTGTGATAGAGCGCGATGGGGTGGTGGTGGGTGAAGGGTACCATCACCGGGCGGGAATGCCGCACGCAGAGGTCGAAGCACTTCAACAGGCTGGCGATCGCGCCAACGGCGCGACGGCCGTGGTCACCCTGGAGCCATGCAGTCACTGGGGGCGCACGCCACCGTGTGCCGATGCGCTGATTGAAGCGGGGGTGCGTCGGGTCGTCGTCGCCATGGAGGATCCGGACCCGCGGGTGTGCGGGGAGGGGCTGAGGCGGCTGCGGGATGCTGGTTTGGATGTGGTCTGCGGTGTCGAAGAAGATGCCGCGCGGTATCTGAACCGCGCGTTCATTCACTACCATACGGCAGGCACGCCTTGGGTAACGTTGAAGCTGGCTGTTTCACTGGATGGCCGCATCGCCACGCGGAGCGGTTGCAGCCAGTGGATTACGGGTGATGCCGCACGCCGGTATGCGCATGAACTGCGAGCCCGGCATGATGCGGTAATGGTCGGTCGAGTCACTGCAGAGACAGATGACCCCGAACTGACCGCCCGCGGTGACACGATCCCGCCGGACCTTCGCAGAACACGCATTGTCCTTGACAGCAGGCTGAGCCTTCCCGAAGGTCTGCGCCTTTGGGATACGCGTACAGCGCCGACTATTGTCTGTACCACCGACGGCGCATCCGCACAGCGTGTCTGTGCGCTGGAAGCGATGGGCGTGGATGTCTGCCTGGCGCGTCGCGGGAGAGACGGACGG